>NZ_QUDH01000026.1:0-32477 GCF_003477445.1 Clostridium sp. AF50-3
TTTGGAACCGAAAGTGCCGTAGAAAACGTGGTGGCAGCAGGAATTTGCCGTATTTAAATGCGAAGCCACGGCAAATTCCGTTACTGGGCACGTATGCGTGAACAGTAACCTTATATAACTTGCGAAAGAGGATAAGAAAAGGGATGTGAAAAAGGTTTGAGGGGGGAGGTTTGAGTTGTTAAAAATAAACATGGGGGCTCATAAAGGGCGTCGCTGCCGGAATGGTACCATTTTGGGAATATCACTGATATTGATATTTTCATCCGGTAGAATGGCGCTGGCAGCTGAAAATGCAGTGAAACAGGCAGAAACAGCTGTCATAGTCGGCTACAGCGTCTCATTTATAGATGCTGAGAATGCAAATCATCTTATATTTCATACGCAAACGGGCAAAGTTTTGGAAGGAACTTCCCTGAATGTATCTTTCCCAGAGCAAATCATAGGGAGCGACGGGCATATCTGGAAATCAGCGGTACAGTCACCGCAAATATTTGAACTGTATGGAACAGGAACTGAAAAAATTTATATCAAATATGAAAGAGGCGGCAAGGTCCCAGAAATGGGAGCAGAGGAGGATGCCGCCATGCTGGCGCTTCGGAAACGCCTGGAACGATGGAAACAGAGGGCATGGGAGGCAGAGTGCGCCATATTTGGGCGCGAGGATGCGGCGGTATCGGGCAGCGATTCCGGTCTGACCGTTCAAAATCAGTCGGAAAATGATGCCAGGATCCGGAATCTGGTATCTGCGATCGGGGATGCAGCGTGGCATGAATTTTATCTGATTGGTCAGGATTTTACACCATCGGCAAAAACAATCGGGGTGGAATACGACGCGGTTTATTCTGAGGTGGAAGAGGATTCCTTTTCGGTGGATGGAAAGGAATATATCATCACGCGCATCCGGGTGCGGAGAAACTGGGATGACCGTACTTGTACGCATCAGTGGAGCCAATGGGAGTGGGAGGAAAATGATTGCTTAAAGAATGGGCGGGCAGTGTATGTCTGCGGACGATGTCAGAAAGAAAAGATAGAGCGCCTTCCGGCGCTGGGGCACCTGGATGAAAACGGGGATCAAATCTGTGACCGCTGTGGAAGCGTGGATTGGAGTGAAAGTGAAATGCCCGAAAAAGTGATCTGGAAGGAGGGCGATGTCCAGCTGCGCGAGGTGGGCGGAGAGATTTTGTCATTTACCTGTATCGACGACGATTACCATGACTGGCAGAATGAACACCGGAAAGCAGCGCTGTTTCTCTGTGACCGCGTGATCCGGGCGGATGTGGACACGGCACCGGGAAAAAAGATGAAGATTTTCTCGTTTGGCAAAGACAATAATTATAAAACTTCGCAGGTGCGCGCATGGCTGCAGAAAAACAGTCAGAACAGCAGTTTCTGTCTGGAACCGATCCATACGGGAATCCAGACCGCGTACACGGGAAGCACGGCGGCTGGTGCATTTTCGCAGACGTCCGGGCGGGAACTGGTGCGTCAGGATATTGGTTTTCAGTTTATGAACGACCAGCTTTTCTGCCTGTCATTGGAAGAGGCACTTGCGTACCGGGAATATCTATGGCGGTTTGATTCCGGGGATGATAACCCACAAAGTCAGATCAGTACCTATTCACAGGGATATTATCTGCGGACGCCTTTTTATTTGCAGGATGAAAACGGGAAATTCATTTATAATCAGCAGATTTATGGCGTTGATCTGGTAAATGGCTGTCTGCGTCCGGTGAGGACGGACAGTGAGACATATGGAGTACGTCCGGCATTTGCACTGTCACAGATGTAAAAAAGAATACTTGTTGAGCTTGGAAAGCGGGAGTGAAGCTGTTTGGCAGTTTGATTAGGAGAAAAGATTGGACAAGGGGAAATCAATCTAATGTTTGGGGAAAGAGGGGAACGTGTATGGGGAAAAAGAAGATGAAAAAAGTGATTCCATTTGCGGTGATGACGACGATGCTTTTGTCGGCGACGCTGCCGGCGTTTGCGGCGAGCGGGTTTGTGTTTGAGGATTGGGATTTGGGGATTGTTTCGGAAAGAAAGGAAAAGTTGGATGATACAGACGATGCCATAAAAAGGCGGAAAGAATGGCAGAAACTGGCTGCATCGTCCAGTGAGCTTATGAATGCGGATGTGAGGGCAACTTCCTCTGAATTACGTTCTTCCAAAGTCATAGAGGCAACTCCTTCACAATTAATCATGTCGCGCGTTAGCGTCAGCGCCAGCCTCGGAAATCTCTGGGAAAACTGGGATGTGGCGGATTTGAGCTTTCTGGATGGAACACATGGACTTGGAACGAAACAAAAACCGTATCAGATACGCACGAAACATCAGCTGATGGGACTTAGCTTCCTGGCGGCGTTTGGCATGCAGCCGGATTACGGCGAGGTGGAAGAAGAGATCGTGGGGGATTACCGGGGCGCATGGTTTGAGCTGACGGCGAACATCGATCTGGGAGGAATGGACTGGAATCCGATCGGTTATTACCGGGATGATTCGGAATTTTCAGGGGAGGTGACGCACCCGTTTACGGCAAATCTGGATGGAAACGGTTATAAGATTTCAAATTTCCGGTTTGCAGGAGGCAGTTCGCCGAATGTTGGATTCTTTGGTGCGCTGGATGGGGCGGAGATCCGAAATCTGACGCTGGAACCAGGAAAGCCGGTCAAAGGAGTGCGTCAGGTGGGAATTTTGGCAGGAAATGCGAAGAATTCCAAGATTTTTAATTGTCAGGTAAAAGGCGATGTGGAAGGAACCGGAGCGGTCGGTGGAATGATCGGGCGCATGGAAGGCAGCACGGTGGAAAACGGAATGGCACAGGTAACCGTCCGAACGACGGGACGTGCAGCCGGAGCGCAGGCGCTTGCGGGCGGAATCGCCGGGGAAGCGGCGGATGATTCTCGTATCATTGACTGCCAGGTCCGCACCGGGGATAACAGCACCTCGCGGATTCAGGGAACGGATGCGACTGTCGGCGGAATCGTAGGGCTTCAGAATGGGGCGGCTCTCTACAATACCTATGTAAATGGCACGATCGGCGGTTCTGGCAGCCAGAATGTCGGAGGACTCGTTGGAGAACGAATCAGCGGAGACTTGAAAGTGGGGCGGTTTGAGGGAACGATCGGTCAGTCGGGAACTGGGGCTGCCGGACACAGAGGAACCTTCATCGGATACCGCGCACCAGCTAATTATTTTAAATATGGGGATGACATCGCGTACCTGTTTGCGGATACGGAGGCGAAAATCGCAAACAATGTCTGTGGAAGCGGCATTTCAGATGATAACCAGTATACATACGCGGCGCACATCGGATATTCCCACGCGAGGGACAATTTCTTCACGCTGGTATCCGGCGGTGTCACGCGGGATGTGGACGAGCGATATTTTTATGAAGAACTGGAACAGGGGATTCTCTCGATTGTGGATGAAGAGCTGGGCGGGGAGATGGATGCGGAGTCGGTGGGGTATGATCTTGACCATTTTGCACCAAATGATGCGGGACGCCCGGTCCGTGGTTATCTGATTACGATTCCGCAGATCGATACCGTCTCCAATGGAACGAATTATTACGATGTGGCAGTGCTGGAAGCACGGGGAAATGGCGCGTATTACCGGACACTCGATAAAAAACGCCGCGGTGCGGTGGCACCGGGAAAGACGGTGACGGTCAGCACCTCGGCAAAGCAGGCGGAAAAAGCGCGCTTTCAGATGGAGGGAGTTCCGACGTACACGCGTGGGAAGAGCCGGAAAGATACTACTTATGTAAATGGCGGCGAGTATTGTTTTACGATGCCGGAGGAAAATACGCAGGTGTCGGCGGTTTATAAAAAGGTGGCAGTTTCGGTCGGTCTGACGCCGGGCGTGACGAAATTCCAGGTGGTGCAGGAGCGGACCGGAAACCGGAAACATCCGACGAAAGTCACACGCGTGATGGATGGAAATGGAAAATTAATTGCGACGTACATCCATGGAAATCTGCAGGCGGGAACACAGGTGCAGCCGGTGACGGTGCAGGCGATTGTGGATCGGAATAATGATGTGGCGGATGCATCGGTGCGCTGGAGTATCGACGATTCAGATTTGATTACGTTACTTCCAAATGACGATGAGGAAAGTGGTTATACGAAAAAGAGCGCGTCAGTCCAGGTAAATTTAAATAGTTCGTTTATCACTGATATAGTCCGGAAACTGGAAAAAGAGCAGGCAGACCGCGGATACCAGTATGCGATCGGAAGCGACATATACGGAGCGGGGCATCAGAACGGCGGCGTGGCGGTGCTGACGGCAGAGACGAAACCGGCGGCGAGCTTTGATGGAAAGCCGTGCCGGGGAAATGCGCGGATTGAGGTTACGTTCCAGATCAAGGATCAGACCTATGTAGCCAATGAGGAGGCGGCACTGGATCAGGAACAGTTGAAATTTGAGGTGGTGCGGACATTAACCGGAAATCGGAAACATCCAGATGAAACGATTCAGGTCACGGCACCGCAGGCGCTGAGTGCGTCTTTTACACCGGATTATTTTGACCGGAAAGAGATATCGTGGACTGTCGGTGATGCAGCACTGATTTCGGTGGATGGCGAGGACAAGTCTGCCAGTGTGCAGGCGAAAAAGGATGCAAAATGGATCCGGGATCTGATCGCGGCAGATCAGGGCAGACATGTGAATACACCATATGAAATACAGACAGCTTCCGGCAGCCGCACGACGAAGGTGACAGTGATCGGCGATGATATGCTTGGAAACCGGCAGACGGCATCGTGCAGAGTACAGGTGGATTTCCGGACAGTGGACGAATCGAAGATTTGTGTGGAAGGCATCAGCCTTATACCGAAAACGCTGCAATACGAGATCAAACGCACCCGGACGGGGGCGGGTTATCGTTCGGTGGAGGCATGGACGGGAACCGGTGCGAAAAAGCTGGCAGCGTCGGTATTTCCGGCGCAGGCGTTTAACCAGAAAGTGACATATCAGGCAAGTGATGATTCGCTGTATGTATCATCGGATGGAACCGTGACGGTCAATACGACGGCTTCCTGGATACAGGAGCTTGACCGTCAATACTTAAAATCAGGCAGCCATACGGCATATGTGACCGTGAAAACCGAGGATGGTGGCTTCACGGACCGGGCGGCAGTCACAATTCAGTATGAGGCAGTCGATCAGACATACAGCGGAGGTTCCCATTCGGGCAGCGGCTCAGGTGGAGGCTCTTCTTCTGGAAAGGGGGCAGCGGCAGGAAGCAGTGCAGCGAATGCAACTGGACCGGCATCGGGGTTCAGTGATTTGACAGGAGCGGGTATTGGAAATCTGACAGAAGGACAGGCAGGCCCCGGGCAGAATGCGGATGCGGCAGCCATACCGGAATATGTAGTAGCTGGAAACTGGCGGAAGAATGCAGATGGAACCTGGCAGTTTGAAGCGGGCGGTAGAAGCTATGCTTCTGAGTGGGCGGCTGTCTACAATCCATATGCCGATCCGGCAAAGGGGCAGAGTACGTTTGACTGGTTCCGATTTGATGCAGATGGCAGGATGGTGAACGGCTGGTATACGGATGTGGATGGAAACACGTATTATCTCTGGACAGAAATGGATGGAACACAGGGGCGTATGCTGACTGGCTGGAACTGGCTGCCGGGAAGCGATGGAGTGTTTCATTGCTACTATTTTCAGGAAAAATCCGATGGAATGAGGGGACGTTTGTATCAAAATACGCACACCCCCGATGGAAATTTAGTCAATGCGGATGGTGCCTGGGTGCTGGACGGAATAGTACAGACGAGAAGCTGAGAGAGGAGGAGAGAAGAAAACAGAGGTAAACAGGAAAATGAAGTGGAATGACACGGAAAGAATAAAAAATGGGGGTAAAAAAAATGAAACAGGATAAGAAAACAACCAATAAATCGGGATGTACAGCCGTACTGGCAGCAGCCATGATCGCAGCCGGAGGTTTCAGCGCTTATGCGGGCAATCAGGGGACGCATGGCGGTGAATGGAAGGACACAGAGAGTCTGAGATGGGAGTGGCAGAATGGAGAGATGAGTTTTTATGGAAATGGAAGTATTTTTTCAGAGCAGCACCCAGAGATCAGCGATCCAGAATATTACCTGAAAGAGGCAGTCCGTTATCCGGGGGAAGCAAATCCAGGGTGGAATACGAAGGGAGAACCGAAAGCAAATTATAGCTGGGCTTCGGTCGAAGAACTGCAGAAATTTGTCAATAGTTTTGACTGGATTCATTTGGATGAAAAAACGCGTCTTCTGTATGTGCATAACCGGATTGCAAACGGAGAGGGAGGTTTTAACCAGAATCATTACGGTTCGCCGGAAGAGGCAAAGGATTTCCCGGTTTTGGAAGGAGGCGTTGGCGTCTGCCGGGATTTCGCGGAAGAATTTCAGTTCCTATGCCAGATCGTAGGGCTGGAGTGTGTGACCTACACGCCGGAGTATCTCCATGATGCGTGCCTGGTGCGGATCGGCACGCAGTGGTATGCGACGGATCCGACCTCCAGCCTGCCGCTATTTTCAAATGCGAAAACATATCCGGTTGACTTTGAGACGGAGTTTTACCGCTATGAGAATAAGGAGCGGGAGCAGAGAAGAAAGGACTATGAAGCGGATCCAGACAGTCTTGCCAATGTGCTGGCGCTGACCTTGAGTATGCGGGGAGAAGGGACGATTTCCGAGTCTGTCTGGGAGAAAATACAGGCACCGATGGGGCAGATAGAAGAACAGTGGGGACGACAGGAAATATCAAGACAGGAGTATGAAAAGGGGATTATCTCGCTGCTGAAATCAGTTTGGGGAACTGAAAAATAAAGAAAACGAGGGACTGCCGGTGTTAAGGGGCGCGGGGCAGTAAAAACGAGGAGGAAGTTTATGGGGGAGTATCGGTACAGAGAGAATGTGAAACGGGGGATGGCGTTTGTACTGGCAATTATATTGGGAGGAATGGCTTTTTTGCCAGGATTCCCGGTTTTTCCGGCGAAAGCGGCACCTGCGAGTGGTCAGCAGACAACACTGACGACAGCCCATGGCGATACGCTGCTGGGACACAAGCTTTATTGTATCGATAAGGGCGGTTATGCGATCTGGGGAATTGCAGAAAAAGGGGATCTCTATGAAGCACACCGTCCCTCCCAGGCATCCGTTCCGCTGAGCAGTCAGGAACAGAAATATGTATTTTGGGCGATGCTCTCGCTCAAAGCCGCGCTGGGGGATGAAAAGGCAAATACATTTATCCGGGCGATCAATGTGGCAGCAAAAGCACAGGGAAAACCGGAAATTATCAAGATGGTGTCCGAGGAAGATCTGAAAACAATCCTCTATGTTCCAGCTGTGCGGGCAAAATATCCGTGGCTGGAGGCAGCTGCGTCAAATAGTGAGGCGTACATGCAAATGGGAGGAATGCTGTCTGGCGGAGGCAGCGGAAAGGAAAATACCGGTGTCGGCGGCGGAAAGATTCCAAATGTGATAGCTTCCAGCACCTCGCTGGGAACGGCAAAACAGGTAGATGCGGCGACTCTGACGCTGTCGTTTGCGCCGGATGGCTCGGATTGGGATTTTATCCGTTCTGTACCGCTTGAATTTTCAAACAATGACGGTGTTTCATTCAGTCCGGTTCCGACCGATGGATGGACATATATAAAAACCGACTCGCAGATTGTATTTAAAAATCCAAATCCAAAACCGTCGAAAGCCCTGATTCGTTTCCGGGTGGAAGGAACCCCATACGCTTCGGGCGGCGGGGGATATGCTTCGGCGGAGGAGGCGATTGACCAGTCGCTTCAAATCTGGGAGTGTGTGACCTGTTCGGGGACACACGGAGGCGGAACGCCTGCCAAAAGTGATCCGTGGATTCATCAGCGGATGGCATGGATGGAGCTCGGAATGGTTCCGGTCAATTATTTTGCTGCATTGGCGGGCGATCCAACCCCGGTACCGGAGCAGGGAGGCATTCAGTTTGAGGTATTTAGGCATGAAGAGGATTTTACTTCCACCTATAATCTACAGATGTATAAATACGATCATGAGACAGGGAAAGCGCTGGAAGGGGCGCGGTTTGGCTTCTTTGAGCGCTTTGACGATAAGAACAGGGTAAATACTGAGCGGGACGGAGCTGCCGAATTGTATGAGGGCGGAGAACCATATGCCAGTCATTATCAGGATGAGCCGGTTCTCTGGGATGGTTTCAGACAAGTGGGTTCGGCGGTAACAGATGGCGATGGCTACGCCTCCCAGACGGTGGAACACGGTTATCACTATGATAAGACGTTCTGTGACGGTCATCCGGCACCGGTCTTTGTACCTGTTCCAGAGGAAGAGGAGGATGAAGAGGGAGAAGTCATCAATGAGGATGAGATTGAGGCGGCGCAGGCAGAAAATATCCGCCTGGCAAATAGCTGGCTTTTGTGCGAAGAGGAATGTGAAAGAAAGGCGGGCGGAGACTTTGAGGGCGTCCATTTCCACTGGATAATGGAGGAGGTCGATGCAGGGGAGATAGAAGGTATCGCGTCAGACGGCGGCTCCGAGGGAGAAACACCCGATGCGGGACCGATGACAGGGGCAGACGGGGAAACTTCGTATGCAAAGTCTGGCTGCCAGGAGGACTGTGGGCAGACGTATGAGAAGTTCATTTCCATGAAGTACAGTTATACCTGGAAAGAATTTAAAGCGCGGGATGGATATATTCTGCATGATGAACATGCAGATGACCTGCCAATTGAGATTATCACAACCGATGCATCTGAGCATGGGGCAAATGCAGCCTTTGGAGGCGGATATTCACGTGATGTGGTGCTGGGAACGAAGAGTGTGAGAAGGAGTCAGGGCATCGGAGAGGCTTTAGAAAATCGGAATGAAGAAAGTGCGGGGAAGACAGGATTTTTTGGAAGAATTGGCTTAGACGCTCAAAGTGCGCCTGGTGGGACGATTTGGATGAATCTAACGAATTTACCAGGCGAGGATGCGGTATTTCCAGAGTCTTTAAAAATGCGTGTTTTGCCGCAGCAGATCGTTTTGTTTACAGCATTGGATGCAGCGCTTCTGAGGGAAGCGACACCGTCGGAGGAGGAAGCAACTGCCTCGGAGATGAAAGTATCTATTTCGGACCATCTGGTAAATCGTGTCCAGAAAGGGTTTGTGTTTATTGATGAAGCGGATGATGATTTAGAAGAAGCAGAAAAAGCGGAACGTGAAAGTATTCGGCGATATACGGCAACCGGATCAGATTTATTGACAACCGAGGCGGATTTTTATACAAGCTGGCATTCACCTTCTTTGTTGTATCGAAATCCTCAGTTGTCACAAAGAACGGAAACACTGGCGGGGGCGGCAGCAGAGTCACTATTTTTCCCTGCCTATGAAGCGGCGCTTGTTTCCGCGAGTGTGGGTTCAGCGATAGAGCCGGGAAGTGCTGGCAATTTCAGCCATTGCAATGGTGCAGACGGCGAGAAAGATGCCTGGAGGATCTACGATCATCGGACAGAGGGCGAGGTACATATCAATAAAAAGGATTTGGATCTGAAAAAGGGCGAAAATGAGTCTTACAATGCCCTTGGAGACGCACAGGGGGATGCGACGCTGGAAGGCGCAGTGTATGGCTTGTTTGCAGCAGAAGATCTGCTACATCCGGATGGGAAAACAGGGGTAGTTTACCGGGCAAATCATCTGGTGGCGGTGGCGACGACAGACAAAAATGGCGATGCCTCGTTTCTGGCATGTACAGAGGCGCCGGGGCGAACCTATGATTATTCGAAAGGGACAATTGCGGATGCAGCGGATGGATGGCGAAAGAAAGCGCCGGGAAATCTGTATACACAAGATGCGGCGATCGATGATTATACGGCAGATAAAGCCTGGGAGCGGATTTATTATAACAATACGTCAAAGAATGGAAATGCCTGGATTGGACGCCCGCTTCTGATGGGGGAATATTATGTCAAGGAATTAAGCCGATCCGAGGGCTTTGAACTTTCGGTTGGAAATAAACTTCACGCAGTTACAAACCTGGGACAGGATCTGGAGGCAGCGGTCCTGGAACCGGGAGAAGGATATGCCCATATTTCCATGCAGATGTACGGGGAAGAGCAGGCAGGCGATGGCGGCGCTGATACGAATGAAATTTTCTTTTCGGCAGAGTCGAAGAACACGAAAGATGGAGTTTATGAGATTGTGGTGTCAGGGCTGCCGGAGGGCGTGAGCTTTTATCGAAAAGATGAGGGAAAAGGTACGGTTTCGGTGGAAGCCGGGACAGGTGAGTATGAAAAAGTTTATACCGGGGAACTGGCAGCGGCAGAAAACGACTATCAGTATCCAAAGTACAATGCGGATGGCACGCCGATGAGTAAAAAGGTTCCGATTGATTATGCGGCGGGGTGGATGCGCCAGGTCCGGGTGCAGGAACTTGTGCCGGAGACAGTGGAAGCAGTTCTTTTGCAGGCAGAAACGGGAATGACAGAGGAAGAAAATGCGGACAGGCTGGTAAAGACATTTGATGTGGATGACTTTTGTTATCTGAAAGGGAAAGCCGAGCGGGTACTCCGCAGACATGCGAAAACAACGCCGAGAATACCGGGAGCAGGAGGAAATGCATATTCCAGTATCTATACCGGCGTATTTGACCGGGGTGTCCGGGAAGGAGAGCGGGACGTGTACGGCGTCAGCGGTGTGACGCCGGGAGAAAAGGCAGAAAAAACAGTGTATGGTTCTCCGGTTCAGACGATTGCGGTGCCGAAAACAAAAGATGGAATCTCAATGACAGTGGGAGACGCGATCACTTCCATTCTGGATTTTTATCAGACCCATCCATATATCAGCTATGGCGGTCTGGACGCGGTGCATGAGTATTCGGATTCGTTTGAATTTACGGTATATGCAGGAATTTTAGGAATACCGGAAAATTTTATGGTACTGGGAAGTGATCCGGAGAAAGACAGCTTGATTTTTCACCGGGCAGAGTGGCTGCCGGATAATATGGAAATGTGTCCGCGTTATGTGTATATACCATATTCAAATAATCGCGAGCGGGACGCATTTGGAACGTATACCGATTACAGGGAAACAACTGCTGGAAATCAGGTGATGGCGTCGGCACTTTTGCAGACCGATGCTGTGATTGAGGGAGATGGTACGATTGTTCCGAAGGAAAATGAGGTAAATGTCTATTACAAAACCGGGGAAATTCCGCACGATGCGGATGGGCAGCCGATCCGGGTATTTATTTACCAGGAAAAGACAGAAACACAGCAGCGGGAGGTGACGGAGACAAAATGGGTTCATCAGGCAGCAGACTGGAATGCAGACGGAAAATACATACTGCAGATCAACGCGAATTTTACCGACAGTTTTGGTGTAAAAAAAACAAATGCAGGTGTGCTGGAAGAGCTGGGATTTAAGGCGGTATTGAAAGAGAAGAAGGTTACACTGAACGAGGAAGAAGCCGCAATGCTGGGAAATGGTTTCTTTGCCGGCCACCAGATGAACAGTTCCAGCTATTACACGTGGGTAAAACAGGCGCGGGCAAAGGCATATATCGATTCTGGACGTTCCGGCTTGATAGGGGATGATTCTTATGTGGTCCCGGTGGCACTGGCATACCCTGGGCAGGAGACCACCTATCAGGATGCCGGGACAAGAAAAGAACCGCTGGGTGTACTGGAGCGTGTGATCCGCCAAAAGATAAAAATCATCAAAGATATAGCGACGACACCGGAGACCACCTATGCACATAACACTTATGCGGAAAGTGGACATACCGATCTGTTTACGGAAAAAGAGGGAGGGAAGGAAAATGTCGCTTCGGCACTGCCAAATTTCCGTTTTAAGCTCTATTTGAAATCCAATCTGGAACGTCTGTACCGGAATACGGATGGCGAAATCGTGTGGATGAATCGGGATGGAGAAGTTGTCTCGTTGCCGGAGGTAAAAAAGAATTTTCCGCTGCTTAGAGAATCCTTTGCTCCGGTTCAGAAAATTTTCACGCAGGTAACTCATAAAAAAGATTCCCAGACGGCTGGTTCCGTCAATAACAATGTCTGGGACAGCGCAGTGACGGCAAATGATCGTCTGTACGAATATGGAAAAGACGGGCAGATCGCGGATTCGAAAGAGGTCAATCAGGGATATACAAGACTTCTTGAGACAGTCATGCGGATCAAGGAAGATGGAGCGGGAGCGGTACGGGAAGTTCCAGGCTATCAGTATGAGAAATTTTTCGATGCGATGGCGGTGGCGAACCGGGATAAATGGCAGCGGGCAGATGCAGCAGATACATCCTTTAAGCCGTTTGCATGGATCCGTACGGGTATTTTTGGAAGCAGCGGCGGAGAAACAAAAGATCCGGTGCATCATAACAATGCGGCGATACAGAATCAGAGCCGTACGTCAGAAGCAGCCGTAGAAAATGCAAAACGGTCGGATGCTGTCCGTCAGTTTGCGATTGACTGGTATTTGAAGAATGAGGTAAAGAAGCAGAACATTCAAGCATTGGGCGGACAGGAAGGCTACCCGGATTATATCTATGATGAAGCATTACATCAGGCAATTTTAAAAGCAGAGGAATATTTGAAGCCGTTTTTCTCCTATGATTTGGACGATTTATACGCGATTGAGTGGGACAGCGCGGAAAATGGAGGTTCCGATCGGGACAAAACAACGTTGTCAGCAGAAAAATTAAAAAAATCCGAGGAAGGTTATTATTATGGCGTTTCGAAATACCTTCCTTACGGTACCTATGTGGCAGTCGAGCAGCAGCCGTATTCGGGAGCACTGGAAGATTTCAAAAACCAGCATTATCGGATCGACCAGCCGAAAGAAATAGAAGTCCCGTCGGTTTATGAGGCAGGTGGAAACCTCGTATCTCCGGAAAAAAAGTCAGCGGATTACCGATATGACGCTTCGGCATCGCCGGAAACGCTGGCGGCGAACTATCAGATCCGGATGAATGAAGAGTGGGGAGATACAAATCAGGCGGATTTGAGGAAATATGTGATCCGCGCACATGGACAGGATGGAAATTATGAGATTTATAAGTATGGTCTGGATGCGGATAAACGGCAGGGAACGATCTCCTATCCAGGCGGAAGCTATGACTACAGCGGATTTTCGCCCGCTCAGAGGGAAATGGCACCGTACAAGGACATTTATCGGTCTGAAAATGCAAACAGCCGGTACCGGAGCAACGAGAAGGTAGAAAGCTATTACCGCTATGGTTCGATCTCAGAGCAGGCAGGGTGGGCAGATTCAGTGGAATATCCGTATGGAGAGAAGACGGATGATAACAATCCGGCGGGATTTTATCTGAAAGATCATGTCAGGACAATCACCGGGGCGCTGACCGGGTTTGACGGGCGGTATTTTCAGGGATTGGTGCCTTACAGTGTGACAGAACCGGCGGCGGAGTCCGCCTATGATGCGTTGGGATTTACCGGCTACGCGGATGGAAAATACCGGAATACGTTTTATGCTGCAAAGCTTCGGATTGAAAAACTAGATTCGGAGACGGGAGAGAATATTCTGCATGATGATGCGGTGTTCGCTATTTATGCCGCCAGCCGGGACACGTCGAAGTACAGCGAGGGGGAGGTGCAGTTTTATGAAAAAGATACACAGGTGACAGCCAGCCGGGAATTTTTGGAGGCAATGGGGGCAAAGAAAATCGCGCCGGTTGATTTGAAAACGCTAATTCCGTCAAAATACCCCTGGAAAGCACCTTATACAGGAAAATATACAGGCATAATCCCGGCAGGAACTCCGATTTGCAGTGAAACCGATCAGGTGGTGATGCGGGATGCCTTTGGGACGCGGACGGGCACATTCCAGGTTTATTCGACGCTGCAGGATTTTGGTGGTTTGGGGGAAACTCTGCCGTCCAACCAGAATACAGGATATCTGATCACGCCGCAGCCGCTGGGAGCAGGAGCCTATGTGTTGTGTGAATTATCTGCATCGGAAGGATACGTGAGAACGAAACCGATAGCGGTGGAAGTGTATTCGGATGAAGTGACGTATTATCGGGACGGAGAGCGCGGTCAGCGGGTGGCAGCTGCCGTGTATGGAGAAATGGTAACCCGGATAAGCAGCAACGGAGAAGCAGTCCAGAACCCGGATGGAACGAAGTCAAATGGCAATAAGCCGCAGGACCGGGGGGATGTGGCGCGGATTTATGTAGGAAATACGCCGATCCGGCTGGAAATCGCGAAAGTAAAACAGGAGGAAACGGAGATTTTGTTTAAGTTGAGCGATCGGCGAGAGGGAACTTTGACCGAGCTTTCGAACCGTTATGGTCTTGAAAATCTGGAACTGGCGTACAATGCGTCGGGAACGTTCCTTGGGTATGGGTGGTCAAAGGGCTGGCTGGATAGTCTGAGGCAAAACAGGAAGCCGGGGAGAGGATTGACCTGATTTATGAGGATCAGGTTTTTACTGGAAAGGCGATCTGGCATCGTGTTCCAGATACAGCGCACGCATTCAACCGATATCTTCCAGGTGCATCGATGCGCCTGTATGATGCGATCGAGGTAAAGAAGAACGGGGACAGTGAGGACCGGGCGTATGCCGGTGTCAATGTGGTGCGCGATTCGTTTGGAAATGTGACCCGGATGTATGTGCAGAAAGGCTATTCGGGAAACCGGCTTCTGTATGTGAGGGATAAAGATCAAGAGGAGGAAGATAGCAAAGGAGAAAATAACAATTATAAACGATATACGCAGGATGACCGGTTCAACGACCAGGGGAAAGGCAGATGGATTCTCAAGCGGGTTGAACGCGAAGATACAGACATTTTATATTACGATCTCGGGGCTCTGGAGGTATTTACGACACTCCGGGGCGTGCGGTATGCCTATAACGAAAAAGGCGAACCAGTGCGTCCGAAAGACAGCGAACCGATCTATGCGATGAAAGACGGCGTTCCATTTCTGGAAATTGTAAGCCCCAGCTATGAAGAAATGGTGTACAGCCGGAAAGAAAGGCGGTTTGAATACGTTCCTTCCGGGACAAAATTCTATCATCTGGCATCAGACGGAAGCCGGGACAGCGAGGTAGAACCGTACACGGGAATGGCATATGTGACGGAGGAAAAAACCGGCAAAACATTGGTGTGGGCGATCCAGGTATCTAAGGATCACTATGGAAATGTGATTGCCAGGGATAAGATAAAGACCGGCCGTGTGGCAACGATGTATGCTGATACGGAACAGGAGTACACGATTGGAACATATGACGGAGGTCTGCTGCAGCCCCATGTCAATCCGGTTTTGAATGAAAATGGGCTGCCGGTTTATTACCAGCGTTCCGCTCAGACCTATATTAAAGGATATCCCGTTTATGATCGGGATGGCGATTATGTGCGTTACCGATACAGCGATCTTCTCAGAGCTTACAATGCCAATGCATGGGATCTGCAGTTGAAGGCAGCACTCTATGATATTGGAAATGATCCGGAAAAACGGGAAGATGATCGACCGCTGTACCACCGTCAGGGTGAGGCGTATCTGATGGAAAACAGCTGGATAACCGGGGATGAAACGCCAAACGATCCGTTCCATACACGGATCAGAGATGGGCAGGTGGATGTTTTAAAACGCGTCCCGGCGGGAACGTATATTTTAGAGGAGACACGCGCCCCATCCGGCTATGCGAAACGGATGCCGACAGGGCTTACGGTAGAGGAAACCTGTGAGGTACAGGAGCTGCGCCTTACTAACCGCCCGATCACGGTGCAGATCGAAAAGATCGACGCGCCAGAACAATATCAGCAGCCAGTCCGGGACTATGATCACATTTTGAACGAATCGGATTCTAAGACCTGGGAGGAAGGAAAAGGGGGGTATACGTTTTCAAGTGTGGAAGGAGCCGTGTTAGCGCTCTATCCAGCAAAAAGAGTTGCGAGTGATGATTTGGAAACACATCCGTCCGGGTATTATCTGGAAAAGAAAGGGGAACTTCCGGCGAACTGGACGGTACTAGATGAGAGAAACCAGAAAAAGACAGTGACTGCCAAATGGACCGTCGGAAAGACGCCGATGGCATGGGAGGGGATTCCGGCAGGCGATTATATTCTCGAGGAGATAGAGACGCCTCTGGGATATCTGACAAATCAAATGGAGGTGGAAATCCAGGAAACTTCTAAGCTGCAGCTCATCACGATGCAGGAAGATCATATAAAAACCGCCTTTTTCAAATATGAGAAGAAGGATGGAAAAAAAGAATGTCTGCCGAATGCATATGCGGCGGAGCTGACCCTGTATGAGGCAGTGACAGATGAAAATGGAATTGTCATGGAGGCGGATGGAACACCGCGCTATGACCGGGAAAAACAGGTGACGAGATGGAAGACCGAAGATGCGAAAGCCTACAGCCAAGGAAGCGACAGCTTTGCAGCCCGCTATCAGAAGCTGTATGCAGAATATCATACAAGGTTCAACACGGTTACATGGTGTGGATATACCGCTGAAAAACAGGAAGAAACAGCGACAGAACAGGGCGAATCAGTGCGTCAGCTCTGGAATCTGGGAAATGGTTCACAGGTGCTTGTTCAGGCGACGAAAAATCTGCAGTTAGATGGAAAAGCAGGCTACAGCTATGATTTCCGATGGAATTACCAGGCGGAGGGAACTCTGGTCAGCTATGATACCTCCGATGGGATTCACCGGATTGATTATTTACCGCTGAATCCGACGAAAAATGATTTGGCTTCGAACAGAAAGAAAGGCTATTACGTTCTGGTGGAGACGAAAACACCAAGCGGCTATCAGAAAGCAGCACCGAAGCCGGTGATTGTCGAAGAAACTGCTGAAATTCAGCTTTACGGGCTGGAAAATAGGGCAAAGTCTGTCTATATTTCCAAGCTGGGAAGCTCAGGAGAGGCATCCGAAGAGGCAATTTATCTGGCAGGCGCAGAACTTGCTGTTTTCCGGGCGGCACAGGATGGAAGCCTGGTGCAGGAAAAAGAATATTTAGTGGAACGCTGGATTTCTGGATCGGATGGAAAGTTTACAGAGGAAGAAGCAGAAAAACAGGAGATTCCGGCAGGCTGGAAGGCAGGGGACTGGAAGCCGCATCGGATTTCTCCGATTGCCTATGGAGCTTATTATTTGGTGGAATTTTCGGCACCGGCAGGTTATCGCCTCATGGAACCTAAGAAATTTATTGTGGCGGCTGCTTCGGAGGAGATAATCGAAGCGGTTAATACGCTGAAACAGGGGCGGGTTCGGGTTGAAAAGGTGGATGAGAGAAAGCCAGAGGAAAAACTGGCAGGTGCGGTGTTTGAAGTGAAAAACAGAGAGACGGGAGAAAAGGTTCAGATGGAGACAGACGAGAGCGGTCAGGCGGAAAGCCCGTTTCTGCCAATCGGAACGATAGGGGAGAATGGAAGCTGGATTCCGTACCATTACGAAGTCCGTGAGACGATGCCGCCGGATGGATATCAACTTATTCCGCGCGTGTACGAGGTGCTGATGGAAGATCAGAAGGAATGCGAGGTGCTAACGTATAATCTGACGGTGCCGAATGAAACAACGAAAATCAAAATTTCCAAGATGGATTTCGATACGGGTCTCTTTGTGTCAGGAGCAAAGCTGGCAGTGTATGAAGCTGGATTTTTGGATGGTGTGTACGCTGAAGCGGGTGAGGCATTGGAATCCTGGATCTGCGATGGGAAAACACACGTGATAGAAGGAAAGCTGATTGCCGGGCACACGTATCTTCTGAAAGAACTGGAAGCGCCGGATGGATACACTGTGCAGAAACCGATGATTTTCACGGTGTCAGATACAGGCAGGGGGATTAACGCAGCCAGAGATGGTGCAAATGCGCTGGAGACAGAGACAGCAGACGGTTTATTTGACAGCATAACGTCTCTGCGGGTGCAGGGAAGAAAAGCACTTCGTCTGGTGAGAACACTGTGGGATTTGGACAGTGGGGAAGAATTTGTACTTTCTTCACTGATGGAAGCTTCTGCGCCTTATCTGGAACGAGAAAAATGTGAAAAAGAGGGGGTGGCGGAAGGACATCGTTTCGAACTGCGGGAGATCATTGAGTTCAGTGACGGCAGCCGTCGGACGATAGGAAAAAATACATTCCGTCTGAATTGGGATGAGAACGGACATTATCCGCTGACGCTTCGAACATTAAAAGGAACGAGGTATCGTCTGGAAGAATATCATCAGAAAGAGACAGATGGCAGGGAAGTGGAAAGCTGGATCCCGGAAAACAGAGATGGCCTGGGATATATCCATGAAATACGAAATCCGGAATACAGCGACCCATGTGGCATCCGCGCCGTTTCCCCGATTGGAAAAGACGGAGCAGCGGTGCTGCCGGGAAGTGTAATTGTATATGAAATTACATATCGGAACCAGTCAGATAAAAAAGAAAATATGAAGATTGGACTGGAAATTCCAGCTGGGTGTGAACTAATGACAGCGGCTTCGATGGGCGGAGCGGAACAAATAGGTGAATCCTGGTATTGGAATATAGAGAATGTGGCAGCCGGATCAGGAGGCATTTTGCGGGTGGCTGTTCTGGTTGGAGAGCATATAAATGAAAACGGACAGGAAAATCATTCTGGTATGACGGTAACGGCAACGATATGGGGAAAAACGGGCAAAAGCTATGAATCCTTCCATCCAATTCTATCTCCGGGCGCAATTGTTATCGCCGGGCGGGTGACGGGAACTGCTGCGGCGTTGTTAAGGCAGGTAGATATAACATATACGTTATACTTAAAGAATGCGGAGGGAAAAGAGCTTCCAGGCTTGATTTCGTACACAGGTTCTAAATCGGGAACGCTGCGAAGTGGAGGAAGCCTGACGCTTTCTTGTGGCGAATCGGTTGTTTTGACAGGAATGCCGTGGGGAACAAACTATGAGGTTCGGGCACAAGTTCCGGCACAGACTCCGGATGGACTGCCGATCGAGTGGAAGAGTACAGGAAGCACGGGACGGACCTCCCGGCAGGGAAATACAGTGCTCTGGGAATTTCATCAGAATGATCGGTCGGTGCGCGAAGTGCTCAAACGTGGGAATAGATACCGCCTGGTTGAACTGCTGGAACTGGACGGTGGAAAAACGGAAGAGGTGGAGTCGAATCAGATGATTTTTTCTCTGGGGGACGATGCACAGATAGATGGAATTGGAATGATAGATTCCCCGACAAAGCTGGTCTTTTCAAAGACAGATCTGGGCGGAACGGAGCTTCCGGGTGCTCAGATAGAGATTCTGGATCAGTCTGGAAATGTAATCGAATCATGGATTTCTGCGGATCATCCTCATGAGATTATTGGAACGTTGACACCGGGAAAGAGTTATATAATGCGCGAGACGGGAGCGCCGGATGGATTTGCGTATGCGGAAGAGATTCCGTTTACTGTTTCCGAGGATGGAACGGTCGAGCGGATTTCCATGCAGGATAAGCCGACGCACGTGGAAATCACAAAATACAGTGTGACGGGAGAAAAGGAACTGCCGGGGGCGCGGATGGAACTCTGGGAGGAGAAGGAAGGCGGAACCTTGGTTGATTCGTGGGTATCTGATCGGGGCGCCCATGTGATAAAAGGAAAGTTAAACGCTGGAAAAAACTATGTGCTGGTAGAAAAAACAGCGCCGGATGGGTACTGGAAAGCAGAAAAAGTGACATTTACGGTATCACTGGACGGTCGAGTCGATCAGGTGAAGATGTATGACAGACCGACGGAAGTGCAGGTGGAGAAGCGGAAATGGAGGGAGCAGAAAGGAGATAGCGAATTTGTAAAAGGTGCCCTCCTGAGGATTTCTGATGAGACTGGAAAGGTAATATTGGAATGGATTTCTGAAGAAAAGGAGAAATGTATACAGGGCATTTTAAAGGAGGGCTGCCGCTATATTCTGGAAGAGCTGGAAGCGCCGGAGGGCTACGAAAAAGCCGAACCAGTTTCATTTACGGTTTCAGAGGACGGAACGGTGACGGTTGTGCGGATGTATGACCGTTTGAAGCCGGAGAAGCCAGGGCGACCGGGACATGGTCAGCCGGAATATCCAAAGAAAGTGATAGAAGAGCTGAAAGAGGGCTATTTAACAGTTCACGTGCCAGAGTCGATCTGTGGAGAGGGGAAAATTGTTCTCGACGGCAGACAGATGAAGCCGCTTCCGAAGATGGGATATGGAGAATCAGCACCTGGGAAGTAGAAGGTGCTTATCAGGTCGAGGACGAAAAAGAGCGTCTGAATGAAGCAATTTCACTGATTTGGAAGTGGAAACTGGTGATTGGACTGATATGTATGAGCGCTGGGGCAGGGCTGGCGCTCGCAGAACGGCGAAGAAAGGAGGAAAATATAAAAAAGAATATGGAGAGGAATGATAAGGGCAAGGAGGAGTAAAAAAATAAGAGAAAAATCAAAATCGATCAGATGGCAGAAAAAGGGAAGGGAGGGATTTTATGGATCAGATGGCGAAAGGGCTGCTCTTCGGAGCAGCCGTACTGAGCCAGGCGGCTGCGGGATGTTTCCCCGCTGCCGCGGCATCCATCGATCGGGTCAGGATTCGGCTGGCAGCAGAAGAGCTGGATGAAATGGGAATGCCTGTTTTGGAGGCGGAAAGCCGGGACAGGGCATATAGCGTCACTGGTGTGGAACGAATCTCCGGTGATCCGGCAAGCGGACCGGCGATGGATGGGGCAGAGGTGGGAAAAAAAGAAAATGAACAATATAAAGGGAGCATACAAGCCGACTCTGAAAACATAGGTACCAAAGAAGTTTCTTTAGAAGAACGAAAGATAGCAGAAATCCATGCAGAAGAAGCTGCCCCGGAAATTCTATACGAAATAGAACTGGAATCCGACGCAGATAATCCGTTTTCCGTCCTTCGCCAGGAGGACATCCGGTTTTCAGGGCTTGGCGCGGTATGCAGCAAGGCAGTTCGGAAAGATAATGGCACTACATTGCTTTTGACGATCGAATTACAGGATGCCGGAGAGATAATAGGAACGGTGGATGCAGCAGACTGGGCGGAAAGGGGAATTGGCAGGTGGAAGAAAGCGCCGGGGGCTTCGGCATATTTGGTGATGCTTTACCGAGATGCAAAGCGTGTCGGACATCCGCATCGGACGAGTGCTGAACAGTATGATTTTGTACCGTTGATGCAGACCGCGGGCGTATATCATTTTAAAGTGATTCCTCTGACAAAGAAGGGAAAGCGCGGTCAGGCAGCAGAATCGGCATGGAGGAAAGTGACGGAGGCAGAGGCAGCTCAAAACCGGGAAGAATGGGGAGGGAAAAAGCCGGGATGGCAGCCAGAAGGGGAAATTCCATCGTATATTTTAAAAGATGGTGCATACCCGCAGATGGATTCTCTTTTGGTTGGGGAAAAGTATGAGCAGTTTAATGAAAAGGGAGAAACCATGTCGCGAACCGTAATATTTTGAGGATTTTCGTATAATTTATAAAAATCAGTTGAAAAAGCAGAAGAAATGTGATAGCATACCTCACATAAGTTCGTTCCTGTTTACTGAACCGTCCTGACGAGTGATCGAAGGTCAGTCAGGCAGGGACACTCTGGAGAGTCTCCAAAAAGGAGCGCCGAAGGTGTAAGACGGATGCACGTCCATGGTATTCGTTGATCTCTCAGGCAAAAGGACAGGGCATACAACCAATCACAATGGAACCAGGGGATGAGTTCTATTGTATGCATATGTTCTACTCTTTGGAGAGCTGATTTGTATCAGCTCTTATTTTATTACTCGATCCCGGATTTATAAAAGAGCCGGAATCGTAACGAAAACATAGAGGAGGATAAAAAATGGACACGATTTTGACACTGGTAAACAAAGGCAATGATTTTCTGTGGAGTTTTCTTCTGCTGATTCTGCTGTGTGGAACGGGCATCTATTACACGATTCGTCTCAAATTCATCCAGGTAAGAAAATTTGGCGAGGGCTGCAAGCATGTGTTTGGACATTTCAGCCTGAACGGAGAAAAACATGAAAAAGGGGAAATGAGCCCGTTTCAGTCGATCATGACGGCGATCGCAGCACAGGTTGGTACTGGTAACCTGGCAGGTGCGGCGACAGCGCTGTTTGGCGGCGGTCCGGGTGCAATCTTCTGGATGTGGCTGAGCGCGTTCTTCGGAATGGCGACCATCTACTCCGAGGCGGTTCTGGCACAGACCTACAAGACAGAGGTAAATGGTGAGGTGACAGGCGGACCTGTCTACTACATCAAGGCGGCATTTAAAGGTAATTTTGGAAAGGTATTATCCACTCTGTTTGCTATTTTTATTGTTTTAGCACTTGGGTTTATGGGCAATATGGTACAGTCCAACTCGATCGGTGCTGCGTTTACAGAGGTATTTCAGGTATATGGAATCAATATTCCGCCGATCACGATCGGTCTTGTGCTGGCAGTACTGGCAGGATTCATTTTCATTGGTGGAACCAAACGTCTGGCAGCTGTGGTAGAGAAGGTTGTGCCAGTTATGGCAGGCGTTTACATTGTAGGAAGCCTGATTCTGATTGGTCTTCATATCAATCACGTGCCGACAGCATTTATGATGATCATCAAGGGCGCATTTGATCCGAAAGCGGTAATGGGCGCTGGTGCTGGTATCACCGTCCGCGAAGCAATCCGTTTTGGTGTAGCGAGAGGACTTTTCTCCAATGAGGCAGGTATGGGTTCCACACCGCATGCTCACGCACGTGCGAAAGCAGAAAGCCCGCATCATCAGGGGCTTTGTGCGATGATCAGTGTCTTATTGATACATTTGTTATTTTAAATCTGACTGTATTTGCAGTCCTGACAACGGATGCGATGAGCTCCGGCAAGGATGGTACAGCGCTGACACAGGCGGCATTCATGCAGAGTTTTGGAAACTTTGGTTCTATTTTTATTGCGATCTGCCTGCTGTTCTTCGCATTTTCGACGATTCTGGGATGGCATTTCTTTGGCCTGACGAATGCGAAATATCTGTTCGGCGAGGGCGCGGCAAAGGTTTATTCCTTCATCGTTGTGATTTGTATTGTCATTGGTTCTATGTTAAAGGTAAATTTAGTATGGGCTTTGGCAGATTTCTTCAACGCGCTGATGGTTATTCCGAACGTTTTGGCATTACTTGCATTGAGTCATGTGGTTGTGGCGGCTGACCGGAAAGCGGAAGCGATCACGAAAAATGTGACACAGGCATATCGGGCTGCAGAAGAAAAGTAAGAGCAAATAAAAAAAAGAGAAGATAAAAGGTAACTGTTCAGTAGGTCTGCGCATTTACTGCGCTGACCGTACGAAAACATGGGGCAGCAGGCAAAAATCCCATTGCTGTAGGCAATTTTTAATGGATTTTTGCGCGTGACTGTGAAGGTACTGAACAGTTACGATAAAAGTGAATTGTAAGCGTAAAAAGCGAGCATTAAACAATCATTCAAAAAAGACCTGCTTATGTAGTGAAATACATAGGCGGGTCTTTTTTATGAAAATGAAAACAAATAAAAAACCAAAAGTCCCTAAACAGCTGCCATTACCTTCCGCTCTCTGCAAAAACAAGGAGTCTCCCTCGTTGCTGTCTGCTTTTCAAGCATTTCATCAGTCAATTTACGGACAGACTGCAAAATTCTCAGATGTGTCTCCAGAGGGAGTGCATCAACGGTCAGTTCCGCTTTTTTCGTGCATCCATCCACACCGCCTGCTGCCACAACCCGGCGGAGCAATTCTGTCTCGGTGCGGTCAGACGGGAGAAGATTTCGTCCTAATTTCAGGGAGAGCAGGGAGGCAATGCCCCAGCCCCACCAGTTGGAAACACCGCTTGCCAGCGTCAGGTCTGCTGCTTCTGCGGTGCAGATAAGTTCGCCATGTGGAACTCCTGAGAGAATTTCACGGCGGAAGGTCCCCATTCCCATCTCGTTGCCGCCATCTCCGATGGAAATGACCGTGGCACCAGCTTCTCTGGCAGCAGACAGGAAAAGAGCCGAATCCGTGATCATGTCGTCGAGCTGTTCACCGCGCATGCTGTGATAATGTCCATTTTCAGCTTTGCCTGGGCGCTCCAGGCTGATCAGATGGGTCGGTTTTGCATCACGGATAAAGGTGCGGATAAAGTTATCCGTATTCTGTTCCGGCAGACGGATCAAGGTTGCCTGCGGAGCGCGGAAGCGGAGAGCCGCTTCCAGATGCGGATAAGAAGACCAGTCGGTTACGACTGACACGCCGCAGCCAGCTGCCGTCAGCGCTGCTGCGAGGTTGGCAGTTCCGGAAGGTCCATCCGTCTCGCCGGTAATAGAACCGTCTGGCATTCGAACCGGGAAACCGGTCAGAAGAACGGCTCTTTTCGCATGGGCGAGAGAAGCAGACACAGCCGCAAGTGGGGAAGCAGGCAGAGATGCTAAAAGTCCGCGACCGCCAAAATCCTGTTTCATAATTGAATCTAAAGTTTCATAAAAAGTCATGGTATCAATCCTCCAGGTATATACTGCATTGTGCAGAAATTGACAGGGGATTTTCTATCTGGATGATTCGAGCGCTTATTTACTGGATAATTTCCAAATCAAAAAAGATTGGCAGCAATCCGGTATGGTAGCTGTATCGGAATCATGTGCAATAAAAAAAGACCCACGTATCCTGTAAGATTCATGGCTCTTATTTACGAAGGGAGCATCCGGGCAGGAGTCCCGATAAATAAAAGAATCTATTTTATTATAATTGTATTGTAAATGAAAAATATCAGACTGTCAATTCCAAATTCATTTTACGGCTGACAGAAAGCAAAATTTGGAATATAATAAAAAAATGGGGTAACTGTTCAGTAGGTCAGCGCATTTACTGCGCTGACCGTACGAAAATATGGGTCAGCAGGCAAAAATCCCATTGCCGTAGGCAATTTTTAATGGATTTTTGCTTGTGGCTGTGAAGGTACTGAACAGCTACAAAATAGGCATATAAACAAGCTCAGAAATAAAAGCAGACAAGAAAATGGATAGAGAGAATGAAACGAGAATCAAATGAGAGAAAAAAAGAAAATGACCGCGCCGCATCGTTCATGCGCTTCTGCGAGGTAGTCCGCCATCTCCGTGCCGAGGACGGCTGTCCGTGGGATCGGGCGCAGACGCATACATCGCTGAAACCGTACTGCATTGAAGAAGCGGCAGAGGTGATTGGCGGTATCAATATCTGGGAGGCGACCGGCGATGCGGAGAACCTGAAAGAAGAACTGGGGGATTTAATGCTGCAGATTCTTCTTCACGCGCAGATCGCGGAGGAAGAAGGACTGTTTACGATACGGGAGGTCATGGATGGCGCCAGTGAAAAAATGATCCGCCGCCATCCGCACGTGTTTGGTAAGTCGATGCTGTCCGAACAGGGAGAACCGGTCACGGATTGGGATGCAATCAAGAAGCAGGAAAAAGCCGGAAAAGAGTGGACGGAAGCGTATCTTCCGGGAGCGCTGGAAGAGGCGGAGAAACTGCTCGAGCGGGCAGAGGAGCGGAAAGGCATCAAAAAATAATGTTTGAGGTGCCTTCAATCTGAAATAAATAGAAAAATCTATATATAATAAAAAGGCATTCGGTCAAAATGGAATGCCTTTTTTGAATCCTTGTAAACTTGTAAAGCGCGAAGTGATGGGATTTTCAAACGATGCCAATATGAATGATAAGATTTCCCGTTCATTTATAAATGCTAATTCGTACTTTTCGGCAAAGACTGACTTTCCTTTACGAGATCCTCTAAAGTAATATTATAGAAGAAATTGTGTACAACCTGATCAAAGCGTTTCCACATCGGCAGGGTCACACAGCTTGTCTGACGTTCGCACGGCGGCGCATCCGGTGCAAGGCAGGCAACGGAAGAGAGAGAGCCTTCGGTCAGTTCCAGAATCTCTCCGGCGGTATATTCATTCATCGGACGGGTCAGACGGTAACCGCCGCCTTTGCCGCGCTGTCCTTCCAGTAATTTATTTTTGACCAGAACCTTCAAGATGATTTCCAGATACTTTTCAGAAATCTGCTGACGGGTGGCAATTTCATTCAGTGGTATATATCCAGCAGAATTTTGTTCCGCCAGATCGATCATAACGCGCAGGGCGTATCTTCCTTTTGTTGATATCATTCGGTAACCTCCTTACTATTAACCAATTATAACGCAAGGTAATAGGACTTTCAAGGAGAAAAGCGTGGAAAACAAAGAAAAAAAGTTTTTTCCTAATACCTATTGACAAAGTTGGTTTATAAGAGTATCATTAAGCCATCGAGTTCGGAAAGAACATGAAAATGAAAAGGAGGCAGATACAATGGCAAGACAGAATATTTTATGGAACGGAAATCTGATGTGTTGTTGTCGAATGTGTAATTCCCGGGCATTTTATATGGTCAGGTAAATTTGCATATCTGCCGTTCAAGAGAATGACAACGATTTAAGATGCAAGCCATTTGCCCGGGAGCTTAAAGAAGATTAAGCGGTCCGGCTTTTTATTTACCCAAAAAGCCAAATATACATTTGCATAAGCAAATATAATATTGCGGAAAAAGCAATTATTTTATAGAAAGCTTGAAAATAAATGGAAAAACGCTTGCTCAAATAAAAAAATGAATATAAAATAAAAACGAATTTACATACTAGGAAATAAACTTCCAGAAAAAGAAAGAGAGGTATTTTGAGATGGGAAACTATAGATTTGAGACTCTTCAGTTACACGTAGGTCAGGAGCAGCCGGATCCGGCAACCGATTCTAGAGCCGTTCCGATTTATCAGACCACTTCTTATGTATTTAAAAATTCCGCCCATGCGGCAGCACGTTTTGGTCTGGCAGATGCCGGTAACATTTACGGACGTCTGACCAACTCCACACAGGATGTATTTGAGAAGAGAATCGCAGCACTGGAGGGCGGCGTTGCAGCACTGGCAACCGCATCCGGCGCAGCTGCTATTACATATACAATCGAGGCACTGGCAGCAGACGGCGGTCACATCGTAGCACAGAAGACCATCTACGGCGGCAGCTATAACCTTTTAGAGCATACACTTTCCCATTTCGGTGTATCTACAACTTTCGTAGATGCTCATAATCTGGAAGCGGTAGAAGGTGCAATTCAGGAAAATACCCGTGCTATCTATCTGGAGACTCTCGGAAATCCGAATAGTGATATCCCGGACATCGACGCGATCGCTGAGATTGCACACAAACACGGACTTCCGTTAGTCATTGACAATACATTTGGTACACCGTACCTGATTCGCCCGATCGAGCATGGCGCAGACATTGTCGTACATTCCGCTACCAAGTTCATCGGCGGACACGGAACCACTCTGGGCGGCATCATCGTAGATTCCGGTAAATTTGACTGGAAAGCAAGCGGCAAATATCCGGCAATCGCAGATCCGAATCCGAGCTACCACGGCGTATCTTTCGTAGAGGCAGCAGGTCCGGCAGCATTCGTTACCTACATCCGTGCGATCCTTCTGCGTGATATGGGCGCTACGATTTCCCCGTTCAACGCATTCCTGCTTCTTCAGGGAACTGAGACATTGTCTCTGCGTATCGACCGTCATGTGGAAAATACCAAGAAGGTTGTTGAGTACCTGTCCAAACATCCGTTAGTAGAGCACGTAAATCATCCGTCTCTGCCGAATCATCCGGATCATGCCCTGTATGAGAAATATTTCCCGAACGGCGGCGCTTCTATATTCACCTTTGAGATCAAGGGCGGACAGGCAGAAGCTCATAAGTTCATCGACAACCTGCAGCTCTTTTCCCTGTTAGCAAACGTAGCAGATGTAAAGAGCCTGGTTATCCATCCAGCAACAACAACCCACTCCCAGCTGACCGACGAGGAGCTGGCAGATCAGGGCATTAAGCAGAACACCATCCGTCTGTCCATTGGTACCGAGCATATCGACGATATCATCGAGGATCTGGAGCGTGGATTTGCAGCTCTGAAATAAGTAAGAGTGTGTCGGGCTGAGAATCCGAGCATATACATAATAAATGGTAAATTGATAAAATGCGGTGTCATCTGCCAACTCTTCTTTAAGCAGGGAAGAACGGCAGATAACGCTGCATTTTTACTATTCCATTTTGGAAGAAAACGGCGTAGAAAAATTCATGCCAAACTGCCCTTTACAGGGTAAAATGCTGAATTGTTGGGATTTAAGGAGGAAACGGGGAGGCGAGTCTTGACAATAAGGGCGGGTAAGTGGTAATTTATCAGATAGAAGGATACAGAGCTGTACATTTGTGATATAGGGGGGCTCTGGATTCCACCATAAAATTTAAGAATGAGGTGCAAAAAATGCAGGAGATGAAACCGATTAAAGAAGGAAAAGTCCGTGAAATTTATGACAATGGAGACAGCCTGATTATGGTTGCAACGGATCGTATCAGTTGCTTTGATGTTATCTTACATAATGAAGTGACAAACAAAGGCAAAGTACTGACACAGATGTCCAAGTTCTGGTTTGACCTGACGAAAGACATTATCCCGAATCACATGATTTCCGTAGATGTAAAAGACATGCCGGAATTCTTCCAGCAGGAGAAATTCGAAGGAAAGAGCATGATGTGCCGTAAGCTTGAGATGCTTCCGATTGAGTGCATCGTCCGCGGTTATATCACAGGAAGCGGCTGGGCAAGCTACCAGAAGACCGGAAAGGTTTGTGGAATTGAACTGCCGGAAGGCTTAAAAGAGTCTGACAAACTGCCGGAGCCGATCTACACACCGTCCACTAAGGCAGAGATTGGCGATCATGATGAAAACATCTCCTATGAGCAGAGCGTAGATCATCTGGAAAAATACTTCCCGGGCAAGGGAAAAGAGTATGCAGATAAGCTGCGTGAATACACGATTGCACTTTACAAAAAATGTGCGGAGTACGCACTGGAAAAAGGTATCATTATCGCAGATACCAAGTTTGAGTTCGGTCTGGATGAGAATGGCAACATCGTTCTTGGTGATGAGATGCTGACTCCGGACAGCTCCCGTTTCTGGCCGGCACAGGGCTACGAGGCAGGACATTCCCAGCCGTCCTTCGACAAGCAGTTTGCACGCGATTGGCTGACCGCTCATCCGGGCAATGACTGGACACTCCCGCAGGAGATTGTGGACAAGACTATTGAAAAATATCTTCAGAGCTATGAGATGCTGACCGGCGAAAAGCTGGCATAAGCGGATCGCTCGATGCAGCCGGTCAGGTAGCGGAAGAAAATGCATTGAATAAAAGAAAAAAAGCTGCTGTGAAAAGGATGAAATTCTTGTTTCGCGGCAGCTTTTATATATAGAAAATAGAAAACAAATGTATCGATAGTTCGCGCTCAGCAGCAGGGGGACTGTTTACAGATGGGTGCTTTTGAAAGGGGAAATGAAAGATGCGCGATTTTATGGATTTGTTTAGCTTAAAGGGGAAGAAAGCGATCGTCACGGGTGGAACCAGAGGGCTCGGCTATGGCATGGCAGAGGGACTGTGCAGAGCGGGGGCGGAGGTTGCCATTTTGGGAACAAGTGAGAAGGTGCGGGAGAGCGCAGATGCGCTTGCACGGATAACCGGGGCGGTGGTTCACGGAATAGTGGGAGATCTGGTAAGAGAAGAGGAGGTTCCGGATATCTATAATCATCTGGTGGAAAGCCTTGACGGTCAGGCGGATATATTGGTAAACTGTGCGGGAGTTCAGCACCGGTGCGTGGCAGAAGATTTTCCGATGGAAGAGTGGAATCGGGTTCTGCGAGTAAATTTAGGTGCTATGTTCCAGATGTCTCAGCTGGCGGCGCGGGATATGCTGCAGCGTGGATACGGCAGAATTATTAATGTGGCATCGATGACATCCTTTTTCGGAAGTGTGATGATACCGGCATACGCGGCAAGTAAGGGTGGCGTGGCGCAGCTCACGAAAGCCTGCTCTAATGAATGGTCGTCGCGTGGTGTGACCGTCAATGCGATCGCACCTGGTTATATGGAGACAAAGCTCACATCGGATATGAAAGCCAAAAATCCGGGTCAGTATGAAGAGGTAACGGCGCGGATCCCGATGCACCGCTGGGGGAAGGCGGAGGATCTGGCAGGAATTACCGTGTTTTTAGCGAGTGACGCGGCAGAATATATAACGGGAGCGGTAATCCCGGTGGATGGCGGCTACCTGGCGAAGTAAACGAGAGAAAAGGAAAGAAATATGAATCTATTTGATATAGTAGGTCCGGTGATGGTCGGACCGTCCAGTTCCCACACAGCGGGCGCGGTTCGGATTGGATTTGTGGCGCAGAAGCTTCTTGGGGAACCGGTTAAGCGGGCACGGATTGGTCTGTACGGCTCATTTCTGGCAACGGGAACCGGACACGGAACCCAGAAAGCACTGATTGCGGGACTTTTAGGGATGGCGCCGGATGACATGCGGATTCCGGACAGCTTCCACCTGGCAGAGGAGAAGGGGATTGAGTTTTCCTTTGATGAAGCCAATTTAAAAGAGGCGCATCCAAATTCGGCGGAACTGGAGCTTGAGGGCATTTCCGGGCGCAGTCTGACGGTAGTAGGTGAATCACTGGGCGGTTCCCGGATCAATATTGCGAAGGTTGATGGGATCGATGCTAATTTTTCCGGCAGTTATCCAACCTTGGTTGTCCACAATGACGATCAGCCGGGACATGTGGCGGATGTGACGGCGATGCTGGCGCACAAATCGATCAACATTGCGACGATGCAGCTCTACCGTGCGGCGCGCGGCGGCATGGCAGTGATGGTTATTGAGTGTGATCAAGAGATTCCGGAAGAAGGGCTTGTGTGGCTGCGCCGCCAGGAGGGCATCAGGAAGGTAACGTATTTAAGTCTTCGATAGGAAGGGTTCATATAAGAAAAGGAATGGAACGGGAAAATGGAAATGTTATATCATTCAGTGAATGATCTAATCCGCTTAGCGAACGAATATCAGATTCCGCTTTGGAAGGTGGTTCTTCTGGCGGATGTGCAGGAACGCCAGGTGACGGTGGAAGAATCGTTTGAAACAATGCGGCAGATGTATCAGGCGATGCGCCAGGCAGATCAGGAATACGACGGCTCGATCGTCTCGGCAAGTGGAATGGCGGGCGGCGACGGAGAAAAACTGCACGCATACAATGCCTCCGGTCGCAGCCTGGCGGGCGGATACATGGGGCTTGTGATGGAAAAAGCGGTGAAAATGGGAGAGTCCAACGCCTGTATGAAACGAATCGTGGCGGCTCCGACGGCGGGCGCATGCGGGGTGATTCCGGCGGTATTTTTGTCGTATGAGGAATATTGTAAGGAAACGGAGAACCGGATGGTCGAGGCACTCTTTGTCAGTGCAGGAATCGGTGCGGTTATTGCAGAAAATGCGAGCATCGCCGGTGCATCGGGTGGATGCCAGGCGGAGATTGGTTCAGCAAGTGCGATGGCAGCAGGGGGGCTGGCATATCTGCAGGGCGGCGATGCGGAGTGTATCGCGAATGCAGCGGCATTTGCCCTCAAAAATATGTTGGGACTAACCTGTGATCCGGTCTGTGGTCTGGTTGAAGTTCCGTGTATCAAGCGGAATTCCGCCGGCGCCGTCAATGCGGCGGTCAGTGCGCAGATGGCAATGGCGGGAATCAAGAGTGCAATCCCGGCAGAAGAGGTCATCGATTCCATGCGTCGGATCGGCAATGCGCTTCCGGCTGCTTTACGCGAGACGAGTGAAGGCGGTCTGGCAGTGACCGAGAGTGCCAGAAAGATAGCGGAACGGATGGGAAAGAAGGAACACATTGCTAAGAAAACCCGGGAAAGCAATGAAAATCAATAGAACCAGACAGCACGCGATTGCAGAACCTGTCAGAACTGTTCCGGCTGCTGATGAGAAGATAAAATTGTAGAAGAAAGAGCAGCAATATAGAAAAAGCTCTGTTTAAATGATACCAGAATATTCTTAAAAATCACAAAAAAATATATAAAATAGCAAATTTAGAAAAATGCTTGACTTTCTGGGAATGCTCTGGTATCATAACATACGTCCTTGAGACAAGGACAAAAACAAAACACGAAACGAAAGAAATGATTTGAAGATTCTTGATGAAGTCAGAAAAATTTCAAAAAACGTGGATTTGTAAAAAAATAAAAAAGTGTTGACAAAAGCAAAAACTTTTGATAAACTATAAAAGTTGCTGCTGAGGCAACAACAAAGAACCTTGAAAACTGAACAGTATGTAAAACCCTGAAAATTCTAAGAACAAAGGCTTTTGGTTAAGCCTTGAAGTTTAAGAGAACATTCAGAACAAAACCAAAACAACAGTAATAACGGTTAAAATTAGCCAAGCGAAATTTTGACTGGAATCAAAACTTTAACATGAGAGTTTGATCCTGGCTCAGGATGAACGCTGGCGGCGTGCTTAACACATGCAAGTCGAACGAAGCAATTTAGCGGAAGTTTTCGGATGGAAGTTAAATTGACTGAGTGGCGGACGGGTGAGTAACGCGTGGGTAACCTGCCTCACACTGGGGGACAACAGTTAGAAATGACTGCTAATACCGCATAAGCGCACAGGACCGCATGG
>NZ_QUDH01000027.1:0-27088 GCF_003477445.1 Clostridium sp. AF50-3
AACGAATAGAAAAGAAGTTACTTGTACTAAAAACAGTAGGTGTAGAGACAGAAGAACTTATTAAGATTATTAAAGAAGCTGATATCTTATTTGAAAAAAGAGAAGAACCATTTAATATTTATGAATATTGCAAAAAGTAGTAATTAAAAAAAGAAAAAACATGTCCCTTTTCGGAATTGTGTTCCCGCTCTCCATCAATGTATAAATATAAATTTGTAATTGTGTCTGCATGACAAGGAGGCTTTCAGATGAAAGATATTTTAAAGCATTATTCTAAGTATATACTCTTAGATACACTTGTAGCCGCTACGTTATTTGCAGGTGCTCACGGCATATTATCGCTTTTCCATCTGAAGTTTATAGAATGGTTTTATTATGCGGTAATCGGAATCATAACAATAGGAATATTGTTGGGCATATTTCAATTATTGCTAAAAATACGAAAGAACTATGTGAAATATGTAGCAATATGTGTTGAAGCCATTTGTCTCATACCTTTGACTTATATTTGCATTTTAATATTTGCTTTTACTTATAAACCGATGCATATAGTTGAAAAAGACGGAATAAAATGTGTTGCCTATGTGAGAGCCTTTCTGCGGGTATATGTTGATTATTATGAATACAGAAATCCACTTATTACAGGTGATGAAGTACTTTTTACTGATTACTTTGGAAAAGGCGGATTTGATCCATTTGTTGATGGTTACGAATATGATAGTATGATAGAAGAAAATGCTGCAATGGATGATACTACTGAAATAACTGATGATTCAGAAGACGAGAGAATAGATAATGAAAATATATTTTCTCAACAGAAGAAGGAGGATGACACAGCAATAGATACAGACAGTGACGGCTATCCTATGACAGAAGAATTTCAGTCCTATAAGAAGGAACTAACAGCTGTTGCAACTTATATCAGAAATACCGAGTCATACCAAGGAGTAAAGGCTGGGGATGAACTCAGCGAGTTTCTGGCATATAATATTTCGGCTAAGGGATATCCTTACGTTAATATTGCGGAGCAAGTATACGAGCAAGATGGTATTTCAACTATAGCAACGCATTACATTATTATTAATGAATCTTATGTTGAAAATGGTTCAAGAGAATATGTTTATCAAATTAAATTCAAAGACAAATCCGGTAATGAAGTAGCTTCCACCAAGGTTGTGGATTTCTATCTAATAGATACTGAGACATTGGAGATTACGGATGAGAAAACAAATGATTGGCATTAATTCGGGAAAGCACCCGATGATGTACAGAAAGCTGTAATTTAACAACTCACTTTTCCGAAAAGGGAGAAAAACATTTAATATTTATAAGCCTCGAAAAAACGAGTAAAAGTTAATTCTACAGTTAACCTTTACTCGTTTTTGTTATTTCTGTGATACCCAGATATTCATGTCTGATAAGATAGACATGGTTATTTCAGTTGCGTTGCCGCCAGTAGCATCGCTGTCTGCACTAATGTTGGTGGCAAAAAAGTATGTATTATCTGCAGTTTCGATATAACCGATGAACCATCCGTTTACATCCTGTCCATTCACACGGCCAGTTCCGGTCTTTCCGTAGAATGTTCCGGCATCGGAAGCTGAAAGGCAGATGGCATCTTTTACTGCATTGATATTTTCAGGGGCGAAGCCGAAACTGTTATTCTGCAGCTTGGTTAAAAGTTCGACCTGTTCTATTGGAGAGATTTCCAAGGAGGATTCCATCCAATAAGAGGAGAAATCGCCACTCATGTTTTCGTTACCATATCCGATTTCTTGAACATAGCTGTAAACGTCAGAGGTTCCAAGCTGTTCGTCTACTGCTTGAAAATACCAATTCACAGAGGAGTTCATTGCAGACTGTAAGGTCTGATCTGCGTTCCATGCTTCAAATGGATAGGTTTCTCCATTCCATGCAATGAACGAATTTTCCGGTGTAATGACGCCTTCTTCCAATCCGAACAAAGCATCGTATATCTTGTAGGTGGAGTTTGGAGCAACCCGTAAGGTGGCATGCTCCATGTCATGTATACTCCATGCATCGTTTTCCAAATCGTATAAAACAAAGCTGCCTTCGTATTCTCCGAAGTATGTGGAGAGGTCTACATAGGAAATATTCTCAGAAGAGGAATCCCATTGGTAGTGGCTTCCATCTGCTGCGTATGTAGAAATAAAAGGTGCGAATCCAAGGAGAAGGACAGCAGTCAACATGAATGCAGTCATACCTTTTACTCTTTTTATAAATGTCGGCTTCTCATAAGATGCAATGTTGATAATTCTCCGTTTCATCTGCTTCATGTTTCCACCAAGACCGGCGGCAAACGGAAATGGAGTAAGTGAAATCTTTTCCGCAAAATTGATCAGTGTATTACCATAATCTGCATAATCATCCTCCTCAAGCATCTTTAAAACAGAGGTGTCACAGGCAACCTCTCTGTCATTACGCATTTCTTTCAGAGCATACCAGACAAGAGGATTGAACCAATATATTACTCCGGCAAAGTTCATTAGATAGTTGGCAATAGCATCTTTGTGCTTATAGTGCTGTAGCTCGTGTAACAGCATGTATCGCATGTCCGATTCGTTATAATCTGAGATGAGATGAATCGGCAGATAAATACAAGGTTTCAAAAGCCCCACAATAATCGGAGATTTCAAAAATGCAGTACTGTAAACATGGAGATTTCTGTTAATTCCCATTTCTTTCATACATCGATGATATAGTTTTCGGACTTCCGGGTTCTGAAGGGGAAGTGCAGATTTTTTCAAGTTCTGTAAGCGGATAGAGGACTTGATTACCAATATAATCATTGCAAGGATGCCTACAAGCCATATTCCAAATAGTATGTATCCGATGCTGGATGGAGTCTCACTATTTACCGAAAGGGCAAAGTCATTCATCCAGTCTGCATTTCCGGCTGGATTGATCCCAACAGCTTCTCCTATGGCGGTTCTGGTGCCAGAAGTAGGAGAACTTTTCAGGCTACTGAGCCACGAGAGAATTTGCGGAAACCCAATTAAACGGAACGGTATAAAAGGAACTACCAACAATCCAAGTAGCAGGAACCACAGATTATACTGCATCCGGCTGGATAGGTTGCCTTTGAATATCCGCTTGGCTATCAAAAGAATTCCGATGATACCGCTGATAAATACATTGCATATTAAAAAGCGTATCATAAAATCAGCCATGTTAATTACCTCCTTTTTTTGACCTCTTGGAAAGAAGAGAGCGGAGAGTGTCTATTTCCGTTTCGGACAGTCTGTCATTTTCTATATATGCAGACAGCATGGCAGTGATGTCTCCATCGTAGTATCGTTCTAGAAAAGAGTTACTTTCCTGACCGATGTATTCACTTTCTTTCACAACTGGAGTGTAAACAAACACCCGACTTTGTTTTTCATAAGTCAGAACGCCCTTGTTCACTAGACGTTTAATTAGAGTTTGTATTGTTTTTGGACTCCAGCTCGTAGTCTGTAATAATTTATCAGTTATTTCATTGGTGCTGATCGGCGCATGTTTCCATACGATTTTCATAACTTCAAATTCAGCTTCAGAAATCTGTGGTAAATCGCTCATTTCAAATCCCTCCTTAAATCTTACGGCTGTAATAAAAATATTATAGATGTTATTTGTGTAGTTGTCAATTTAAGAGAAAATAGATTGACTTGAAATCTTACTTATGTAATAATTCAAATATTACATAAGTAAGAATTAAAAAAAGGAGTGGAATCAGGATGATTGAAATTGTAAATAAAGTGCTTTGAAAATAAGAAAACCAATAGAGTCACAAGGAGTCTATTGGCATTCTTACAGAGTTGGATGGTCTTGCTTGTGCAGCAGATCAAGCAGATAACGAACCATAGGCAATAAATCCGCAGCCTCCTGTTCCGTGCAGTCATTCAGCAGGGTCAGGAGTTTTTGGAGATTTGGATGTTGGTTTGCGTTGGCTGGGTAGAAAATCTTATCGGCGGGTATCTTCAGATATGTAATCAAAGGATACAGCTTATCATATTTGGGGTTACCACGTCCGGCTTCAATATTTAGTATGGTGCGGGTATCCATATTAAGAGTTTCAGCCAGCTTTTCTTGTGAAAGTCCGAGTTCGGTACGGGCTTCACGCACTGCAATGGCAAGAATTTGTTTTATGTCATGCATTATAATTCACCTCGATAGTAGTTTACAATACCTATTAAAACGAGTGAATTGCAATAGAATACAGTGTAGATATGGAGCGTAATACATGGATGTAAAGTATGGGAAAATACATAGAAAAAGAATAGTGAAAAGTTTTGAGATAGCAGCATATTACACACTAAGGTGTATCGCAAAGAAGTATAAAACTTCAACGCGATACACCTTTTTTGTGGGGAAATCAGAGCGTTGTAAAGTCTTTTTCCGGTTTGTGGTTTGTGGTCTGTTCCTGTCCCGGAGTCCGGTCAAGATACTGGTTCAGATTATCCAGTTTTCGGTTGAGAGCCTGTATGTCTTTTTCAGCAGATTTATAGGTTTTCTGCAAGGCTTCTTTCTTGGCATACAGAGCATTGTAATCATTACGAAACTTATCAATATCAAAATGTTTTAAGCTGATTCCAAAGCGTTTCAGCATATTTTCTGCACCGTCATGGAGCAGGAGTTCTGTTTCATGGTGGCGGAGATAAGCGTCAGGGTCTTTCGATTTCCGGTAACGGATGTGATAGATATGATTGCTCTGATATTGTTCAGCGTATTTCAATATCTGTCCTAAATCCTTTAGCTGACGTTCTGTTTCCACAAGACTGTTCCGTGCGGTTTTTGCAAGAACAGACTTACTTTCAATCTGTTTTTCAAGCTCGATGATAGAACCTGCTTTACTGTAACTGCTGGCAGCGATTTTGAGATTTTCAATCGCTGCCCAATGCTGCAGACCGGGGCTTTGCGTGAACTTTTCTTCCGAGGTGTCAATGAGCGTTCGGGAAGAATAATCCTTGATAAGAGGTTTCTTTCGGGCAGGGAATGGGACACGTTTTTGTGTCTGTGCTAAAGCCTTTGTTTCTACCCGTTCCTTAATCCGTTCTTTGGTGTATTCTGCACCCAAAGACTTTAAGCTGCCACGGACAAAATGCTCCCGGTCAAGGGGGCGGAAGGAAATGTACTTTAAGGCGTTTCCTCCAATGGTTTCGCCTTTGATTTCATAACCTTTTGCCCGTATCAGCTCCATGCACTGTTCATATGTATCAGCGTTTTGAATTGCTTCATCAATGTCCTGCTTGAGCTTGATTTTCCACGAGGTGCCATTTCTGCCGGATGTCCATTCTTTATAACTTTTACCACGCTGGTTTGTGGGAGAAATGACGGATAACTGATGCTTGGAACACAGCTCATCATTCAGGCGGCGAATGTGGTAGTAGGTCTGTTTACAGTCATGATATTTTTCGTGATTCACATTATCTGCGGCACAGAAAATGATGTGGTTGTGAACGTGACCTTTATCAATATGAGTGGAAACGATATAAGAAAATTTCCCCTCTAACAGCTTGTTGGCAAGCTCCACACCGATCTGATGTGCTTCCTTATAAGATACCTCTCCCGGAGCGAAAGCCTGTATCAGATGAAAGGCTTTGTTGGGGTCTGCCTGATTTGTTTTTGACAGAGCAAATTTGAAGTCAAAGGCAGCGGTTTCAGGACTGCATCCGAAGGAAGAAATGAGAATACTTTCATCTGTTTTTTGGGGATTACAGATATAGTTTACTGCCTTATGGACGGTTGCCTGGATAGCATGGATTTTTGTGATTGCCATACCTGTTTCATCAGCTCCTTTACTTCGTTTACATCGGCTTTATAAACATTGCCAGTAGCATTCATCCGCTTGGCAATCTGGTTCAGATTATTGCCGATACGGGCGAGCGTGGTGTTGTATTCCCGCAGGTGTTCGTAGTTTACATCGTAGACATAGCCATACAAAATCAGATGCCGAATAAATGCGGATTTGCTCTTCATGCCGGAGGCTTTCCATTTCTGATCTAAGATGTATTGCTCGTCATCGCTGAGATAGATTTTAAGTTCATTTTGTCTTTCTCGGTTTGCCATTGCAGTATCAGTCCTTTCCTTATTTGTATAAAAGATTTTCAAATATGCCGTAGCCGGCGGTTGTTTTTTGCTTTTAGGGGGACAGGGGGATATGCCCCATGCAAGCCAATTTCTGCAAGTTTTCACTTGGTAGAAACTTGCGGAAATGGTGCCTGTGAGGGAACACAGGCAGTGCTTGCTATTCTTCTGCAAATTACCCGTAGGGAATTTGCGTGTTGCGTGAGTATAGGCGAGCGGTTTGCAACACAGTAGGGCGTTACCGCCCTTGTTATGGATAGCGTTGATAATTCGACTTTGCAGTTGGGCAGAAGCAATAAAAAACTGCCACGGTTCATAAGGGCATGGATTGCCCGTAAAAACTCCATAGCAGTTTGTGTGACTTTTTATGATTTTTGATTCTATCCATTATGATTTTATCAATGGGAAAGGGGAAAGTCAATGGCTGGAGAGAGATAAAAGATTTACAGAGAAATTTAGGGGAATAAGCAAAGATACTGCATATTCTGCATTTAAAATTAGAATTGGAAAACCAGAAGAGAGGGGGTGAAGCATGAATACCGTACATCGTAGAACGGAAATAATCAATATTCTTATTATCAGACGACATACAACAGCGAATGAATTGGCACAGGAATTTGGCGTTTCCATTCGCACGATACAGTATGATATTCAGGCTTTAACTCCGGTTTATCCGATTTATACAAAACAGGGAGAGAACGGAGGAATTTTTATAAGAGAGGATTACAAGCCTTATGCCAATTCGCTGACACCTATGGAAGTAGCTGCCTTGCATGAATTATATGATTGGACGGAGGGCATACATAAAAAAGTTTTATTTCAAGTTCTAAGAAAATATGGACCGGATAAATTACAACTTTGATCTTGTCATTCTGATAAAGCACATAATTTTTACAGAACCGTTCATAGCAGACGGAAGTGTGCTTATGTGCTTTTTAGGCTGACAATTTCAGCTTTGATTTTATCCAAAATGCAGACGATGTCTGCGATTGTACCTTGACAATTTCATAAACCAATGCGTACAGGACGTGTGGAATATGTGGAGCCGCTTTGAGGATACGCCATAAGACACCTGCTTTTGCCTTTGGCAGAGGTGGATACGAAGGAATATTGAAAGCAGATATTGAAGTTAAGGTGTGGAGCGAGAAATATCCGGCATAAATGTGTAGCAGTTACACGGAGGCGTTGATACATATTTTTGATAATGATACTTCCGGCTTAGTCCGGTCAGATAAGATGACGGTGCGATACCGATGTGGGTAGTGTAATGAGCTGCCACCTGTACGGATTTTTTAATATCTTCCAATAAAAGCATATTTGTTTGTTAAGTATGTTTTTATTGGCAGATATGCCATAACCATAGCAAGAGAAAAAGAACACACTTTGAAAAGGTAGGTGGAAGAATGCAGGCAAAAGTGAACACAAAAAATTTTATAAGGTATGACGAGGGTGCGGAGAGGTATTCTATGAGTAAACACAGCTTTATGAAATTGGCACAGGATGCTCGTGCTGTTTATAAAATTAACCGTATCACATTGGTAAACGTGAAGATTTTTGAGGAGTATTTGGAATCTTTTCGGGCGTAGACATGATAAGAAAGAGGAAAACGAATTATTGTATATCAAAAAGCATTTGACTTTTTGATATACAAGTAGTAAAATGAAGTCAGGTTATGAAAGGCAGGTGTTGACGGATGGCAAGAATGGGTAGACCTAAGTTAGAAAATCCGAGAAGTGAAGGTGTATTCATCCGTCTTACAAAAGATGAGCATACAGATATAACAGAGTATGCCAGCTCTCATGATCTGACCATAACACAGACGCTTGTTCAAGGATTTAGAAAGCTGCAAGAGCAGGATAATACCGAGAATGAGTAATGGCATTTGTGACCTCTTTCTTATATTGAGAGGAAGGTGGTACATAATGTCAATGTCGAGAAAAGATTCAAAAGGCAGAGTATTAAGGAAAGGCGAAAGTCAGAGGAAAAACGACGGAAGGTATATCTACCAGTACACCGATTCGACAGGTAAAAGGCGGGTCGTTTATTCAAATGACCTGTTGGAGTTAAGGGAAAAGGAAAAAGAACTTGTTCGCAATCAGTTGGACGGTCTTGAAAGCTATTGCAGTGGAAAGACAACTTTGAACTATGCATTTGACAGGTATATTTCAACGAAGTATGATTTGAAAGAACACACACGGGTAAATTATAAGTATATGTATAACCGTTTTGTCAGAGATACTTTTGGAAAAAGAATCATCAATGATATAAAGTATTCTGATGTGAAATTCTTTTATTGTTCGTTGATGAACATATTGGGGTTACAGGCGAATACATTGGATAATATTCATACGATTCTGCACCCAACCTTTCAGATGGCAGTTAGGGACAATGTGATACGCAATAATCCGGCAAGCGGTGTAATGGCAGAAATCAAAAAGGCGAATGGAAAGAATAAGGGCATAAGACACGCACTTACATTGGAACAGCAGAGAGCATTTTTGAATTATGTATCGAACAGTCCTGTGTATTGCCATTGGTTGCCACTGTTTACAGCACTTTTTGGAACGGGATGTCGCATAGGAGAAATGATAGGGCTGCGTTGGGAAGATTTGGATTATGAGAATAAAACCATTAGTATAAACCATGCGGCTATCTATCGAGTAATGGAGAATGGAAAGAGTGAATTTCATATTTCTTCGCCAAAGACAGAAGCCGGGATTCGTACTATTCCGATGATGCAGGCTGTAGAACAGGCATTTAAGGATGAATACGAAGCACAGAAAGAAACCGGTTTTAATGTGCAAGTGGTTGATGGTATGAGTGGGTTTATCTTTTGCAATAAAGACGGAATTATCCATAAACCCAGCGTAATCAACAGTGCAATCAAAAGAATTTACGAAGCCTACAATGCCGAAGAAATTATTAAGGCAAAACGGGAGAGCAGACGCCCGGTATTGATTCCTCATTTTTCGTGTCATCATATCCGACACACATTTTGCACCAGATTTTGTGAAAATGAAAGAAATCTGAAAGTGATTCAAAGTATTATGGGTCATGCAAATATTGAAACAACGATGGATATTTATGCGGAAGCAACAGATGTGAAGAAAAAGGAAGCAATTAAAGCTCTGGAAAATAATAGTGATATATTTTAGGAAGAAGTCCTTGCAAGGGGACGATTTCCAAGACAAACCTGACATCAAAAAAGTCAGAATACATCAAAATGACATTAGTTTGTTGGATTTTGGTGGACAAATATGGACTGGCGATATATAATGAAAATCGTGTAAAAAAGCGTTTATCAACTTATTTGGACTGTGGTGGATTAGCTTCGGTTATATTCCCGACAATGAAGTCACTGGACGCTGATAAGAAAGCTTCCAAGACTTCCGAAGCAGCTCCAGCAGAGGCTGAAAAATCGGTTGAAAAGATTGATTTTTCTAAGGTAAAAGTCGAGCCATTGTTTGAAGAAATGGTTGATTTTGATACATTCAGCAAGTCAGATTTCCGTGCAGTAAAGGTTAAAGAGTGCGTTGCAGTACCGAAGTCAAAGAAACTGTTACAGTTTACTCTTGATGACGGAACAGGCACAGACAGAACCATTTTAAGCGGTATTCATAGCTTTTATGAGCCGGAAGAGTTAGTTGGAAAGACACTGATTGCAATCACAAATCTGCCACCAAGAGCCATGATGGGAATTGATTCTTGTGGAATGTTACTTAGTGCAATCCATGAGGAAGAGGGCGAAGAAAAACTTCATCTTCTGATGGTTGATAACCATATTCCGGCAGGTGCAAAGCTCTATTAAGATGAGAAACTGAGCCTTGCGGCGGTGTGCGCTTGCGAACACCGACATAAGGCGAAAAACGCACGGAGACGCCAGTCGACGTGATGTAAAGATGTACCATTTTACCGAATAGACGGGACGTACTTCATTTGATAAAAAACTGAAAAAGCAGCGATTTACATCAAACTTACATCAATTGATGCAGAAATCGGTGCAAGCAAGAAAAAATCGCATAATTAGTGCAATGAGTGGGCAATTCCAATCGGAGTTGCCCATTTTAAAACAAACAGAAATACAAATCGGAAGTTGGAGGATACACGCATGAAAATTGTAATCATTAATGGAAGTGCCAGAAAAGGAAATACGCTGGCAGCAATCAATGCATTTATAAAAGGAGCGTCAGAAAAGAATAAAATTGAAATCATTGAACCCGACAAACTCAACATTGCACCATGCAAGGGATGTGGTGTCTGTCAATGCTCTAAGGGATGCGTCGACAAGGATGATACAAATTCTACAATTGATAAAATTGCTGCCGCAGATATGATTCTTTTTGCTACACCAGTTTATTGGTGGGGAATGTCAGCACAATTGAAACTTATCATTGATAAGTGCTACTGCCGTGGATTGCAGTTAAAAAACAAAAAAGTTGGCACAATTGTTGTAGGTGGTTCTCCCGTAGGCAGTATCCAGTATGAGCTGATTGATAAGCAGTTTGACTGTATGGCAAAATATCTTTCATGGGATATGCTTTTCAAAAAATCATATTACGCAACAGCCAGAGATGAACTTGAAAAAAATAAGGATTCCATGAACGAACTTGAGTGGATCGGAAAAAATTTATAAAGCACACACCAAATTCCAGTTTGCCAACTTGCCCTTTGAGAGAGGAGAAATCCTTTTCTCAAAGGGCTTTTTCTATTTATACAGATATTCGCAAACTACAAGATAAAGCCAAAACTTCATATACTCTAAGCACAAGGAGGTTGAGGTTTGGCTATGAACAACAGTTTAGCAGAAGTACACCCGGAGCTTGTTTCGGAGTGGTCGGAGAAGAACTTACCGCTTACACCTGATACTTAAATGAAGAAGAACGAAGCCCAGTGATACAATCACTCATTGCACTGAAGAACAATTTAGCAGCTCAGGGACGATACACCGATGCAGTAGATGATGTTCTATGTAAGGTGCTTGAAGCAAAGAAAAAGAAATTGAAAATTGAATACATTTAGAACGTGTTTTGTCGTCTGTTTCCTAACCGGAGCAGGCGGCTTTTTTTATTTCGAAAAATTTTTTGAAAAATTTTTTGAAAAGCAGCGATTTTGGGTGTGCATTTCATACCCCTTTGTCCAAATGAGTGAAGTCCTTCAGGAAGCAGGTGGACAGTTAGAGCGTTCTGAAATTAGAGACAGAATTAGTGAGTTAGATGAGCATATTGCTGAATTTGAACAGAAACTATATACATCTAATAAAACAGGAAATCAGTACAAAAAATTTGATTTTAAGTTTAATTTTGCTATTAAAGAGCTTAGTTATGTCGGACTCATCTGCCACCTGCCGTCTGCCGGTGCATGAATACTTTCAAGTATCAGGAGTAAGTAAAAGTAGATTGACAGATAATATAGAAAAGCGTATTATAATAATAAGAGGTGGGATTTCCCACACAAATGCTTGCGTAGGAGGTGTTGGTAATGGAAGCGATGAAAGATTATGTTGCCCATCTGGATAACAAAAAAAGAATTACGCTCAGAGGAGCTGCTTATCAGTATTACAATGTAAAAGAATACGGAAATGGCTGCATTATTCTGGAACCTCGGGAACTGGCAGTGCCAGAGAGCATTTCAGCCAGAACTCTGGCAGATATGGATCGTGCAGTAAGTAACTTTAAGAGAGGCGATGTTTCCCCGGCTATTGACCTGTCAGATTTTTAAAAGGAATAAGAGATGAATTTTAATATATGAATGGGAATTCCTGAAATGCAGGAACTTTGGTTAGATCTGCAGGAGAAATATCGTTCCGGTAATATAAAAAAGAAGGAAGAACAGTTGTATAAAAAATGGGGAAAGGCTTTAAAGCTGTTGTCGGCTGATCCGGGTTATCCGAGTCTTCAAACCCATGAAATAGAGCCATTATCCAGACGTTATGGAATGAAAGTGTGGCAATCATATCTGGAAAATAAAACCAGTGGCGCAATGAGAATGTACTGGGTTTATGGACCAGACCAGAAAGATATTACAATTATCGGACTGGAACCACATCCGGAAGATAAGAAAAATGGCGCATACGACCGAAGTTCACTGTCGGATTTGTAGAATAAAACTGAATATGGAACTAAAATACGAGCAGTTAGTCTATGAAAAATAGGTTAGCTGCTTTTTTCATGCAAAAAGGTGAATCACAGAGACGTTCAGACGGAAGATATGTATATACTTATACGGATCCTCTCGGAAGACGTAAATATGTTTATGCACAAGACCTTGTAACGCTTCGGGAAAAAGAAGCACAGCTCATGAAAGATCAGATGGACGGTCTGGATATATAATCTAACGTATTATCCGGTAGGAGAAGACCGGGCATCGGAAAATCACATTTCAACGCCGAAAACAGAAGCCGGAATGCGTACGATTCCCATGTTGGATACAGTGAAAGATGCTTTTGAAATGATCTGGGAAGAGCAGAAAGAAAATGGCTGGACAGATGCAGAGATTGATGGGATGACAGGCTTTGTTTTCTGTAACCGTTATGGAAATATAATGAATGCCCAGTCAGTTAATCGGGCAATCAAGAGAATCTCATCTGCTTATAACGCAACAGAAGAAATAGAGGCAAAAAAGAGCACCGGGAGCCGGTGCTCTTGCCGGATTTTTCAGCGCACAGCTTGAGACACACATTTTGCACAAGGCTTTGTGAAAGAGAAACGAACCTGAAAATAATCCAGTCGATCATGGGGCATAAGGATATTCAGACCACTGTGGATATCTATGCAGAAGCGACAGAGAAGAAAAAACAGGAAACATTTGAACATTTGGCTGCAACAATGGATGTATTTTAAGAAGGGCTTATGAACCCTTTCATCTGACAACAGAAATAACCAAATGAGATCAAATTGACAACAGATATGATTTTACAATGATTCATCATGAATGGTAATGAAGAGAAGACAATTTAATAGAAATAGCACAGCGAAGCATCACGAAGGGTAATGAAGAAAAATTAAAAAAATTCCCGACGATGAAGAGTTTGGAGAAATAAAATGCCGAAAACAGGGCGTTTTCAAGCAATTTAAGAGGCTTAAATTTGTATTTTACGACAGAGTTACGACAAATGATGAGCCATGATATAGTAAAAAATATTTCTAAACTTAAAAAACAGGTTGCTAAATTCAGAGAAACTGTATATACTAAAGATAGAAGTAAATGTTTGCCGCTTGCTGATGGTGCGGGGTATAAATAATTCAGTTCGTAAATGAAGCCACTTGCTATACAGGTGGGATAAAAATAGTATAGTTTGTAAATGTTCCCCATCAGTGAATTCTGATGGGGAATTTTATCACATAGGAAAGGTTATTTATGGAGATACAACAGGGATATTCGTATCATATCAAGGATGAATTTTTTGACTTGGTTCAGGATAAATATTTGATGAGTAATAAGGAACAGGGGAACTATCGTCCTCATTACTATGCAATTCAGGATAGAAAAAATCCAAAATTGTATTGGATGATACCAATTAGCTCACAAGCTGAGAAATACAAGGAAATCGTTGAAAAGAAAAAGAAACGATATGGTAAATGCAATACGATAGTGATTGGATTATTTGCAGGGAAAGAAAATGCTTTTTTGATACAGAATACATTTCCTGTTATTGAAAAATATTTTGACCATGTTCATACGATTCAGGAACAGCCTGTAACGATACATAAAAAGTTGGATAAGGTACTTGTTGAAAATCTGAATGAAGTACTGGCTATGTATAATCGTGGAATAAAATTGACTTTTACGGATATTAAAGCGATTAGGAATATTATGGAAGAAGAACTTGGAAAATAGAGAGGACACCATTGCTTATGCAAATGTAAGTAATGGTGTCCTTTTGTATGAGCAATGTTTATAAACCCACTGTAATTCCAACAAGAAAGGATTCCTCACCGGGAACGAGATCAAGATCACCGCCATGGCTTTCAATGATTTTTCGGACAGAGGAAAGCCCGATTCCATGATCGGCGGATGCGCCCTTTCGGGAGAGGAATGTTTTTCCCTCTTGCAAGGCCAGACCGTCGTAAGTGTTTTCAATCTTCAAAAAGTACATATTGCCTCTGGTTTCGCCTGCAATGAAAACGCGGCGCACCCCTTGCTTTTGGCGGCTGCACGCCTCAACGGCATTGTCCAAAAGATTGCCCAGCACCGTACACAGTTCCACATCGGTAAGCGGCATCTGATCGGGAAGATCGAGCCGTACCTGAAATTCTGTCCCTTGTGTCTGCGCCATGCCGTAGTAGTATTCAATCAGTGCATTTACAACGGGATTTTTGCAGAACTGGGCAGGGGAGTGACCCGATGATGCCGCAACCTGTTCCTCTACCTGTAACAGGAAGGAGCAGATCTCTGTCTGCCCACGTTCAGAGGCCATGCGGTCTATGGTGCGCAGATGGTGTTTGATGTCGTGGATCAGCCTTCTGTTTTCTGCCGCTGCCTCTGAAACCTGACGGCTGTATTCGGTCTGCATAGAAAGCTGACGGATGACCTGCTTGCGTTCTTCCTGGAAAATCAGGCTGTTTCCATATCCTTCTATCACATCGCGCCAGAGGGAATAACCGATGGCTGCTGCTATGAAAAAGCTGCCCCATTCCAAAAACCAACCGCCGATAACCGGTTCATAAACCGGCAGAAGGCGATCCCATATAAAGGCGCAGGTTGCGGCTGCCGCAGCATAGAAGATCGGCCTGCTCCGTTTTTCTCCTCTGTGAATGGCAAGCACAGCGATGATAAGCAGATAGAGCGCAGATGCCGCCTTATAACAAAAGACCGATGCAGAGAAGAAACGAATCGCTCCAAGGGAGAGATGGGAAGCCATCATGCCATACACAAACGCATATACCAGGAAGGCAGCGCCCACTCCATTACTGATGGCCGCAGGCAGGAAGCCCGGCCTGCATATCCGGTTTTGCAGAACTATGATCAGCCAGGTAACCAGATAGATACAGAACAGTTCAATCGTGTACCAGGGGAATACGGGAACCGCAGCCAGCATATGAAGCACAGGATAGGATGACAGACCGCACATGGCAAGGCAGATCAGTCCGAACAGGAATGTATTTTTCTGTTTCATCCGGCGGCTGAAATAAAAGGACAACAGCGCACAGACAAAGGTAACTGTACAGCTGAACAGGCAGAATGCAAACCGGATTCCTCTGGTTGTATTGACCGCCAGCATCGTTCCGAAAGCAGGCGGATAGACAATCCCTCCGTAAAAGTGGTCATAGTTGCTGACCGCTATGGTGAGTGTGACCGGTTTTCCGCCATGAAAAGTGACCATGCGGTTTTGAACCAATGGTGTCCCCTGTGCCGGTTCCCCCATTTGCAGGATCAGGTCATGATCCAGATAAAGGTTGTAAGCAGAAAACACTTCCGGGATTTCCAGCGCATATGTTTCCTTCCGTTCCGGCAGAAAGAATGTCATCTGATAAGTCCCGCAGCCATAGGGAGAAGAGTTTGCAGGGCTGGAGAAATTGGTCTGCTCTCCGATGGAAAGGTAGCGCATATAATGGCTTTCATCTTGTATTTCTTCCGGGGTCAAAAGCGCGTCAGGATAAAATGCCCAGCCGGATACCAGAAAGCGCACCGGTGACTTTTGAAGTTCTTCCTCAGAAAGCGCCAGAATCCCATTTGCCGCCTGGATTGTGTTCTGGCTATATTTATTATTGAACTGATACAGGCCAAGAAAAAACAGGGATGAGCACAGGCAGACCATACATAAGGCAGCATATTTTTTTACCGCAGAAGATACCATCTTATTTTCGCCTCCTCCTTAGGAAAAACACACCGGCAGACAGAAGAAGCAGACAGGCCGGAATCAAAAGGAGTATGGGCGACCGGCTATGCTCTGTGTCGGCGGCCTGTGCCAGGGAAATGGCATCTTCCTTTCCCACAATGGTGTATGCCCCTGTATGGCTGATCTGAAAGGAGACGGCTTTTGCCGCATCGTCATAACCGGTCATGGGAATTTCCACGCCGCTTTCATCACAGAGGAACCATGTGCCGGCTGCCGGGTCATTTGGACAGGGCAGCATGACAGAAACATCCGGCAGGGAGCTGAGTGCAGTTCCATTGATGGAAAACGAAAAAGAAAAACCGCCGTCCGTATCCTTTTGGATGATGACTTCAATCTGATCTTCGTTTTGGATGCCCTCCGGCAAGGCGTCTTTTGGTATGCTGATGGTGATTCCTTGTTTGGAAAAGACGGCTCTTTGCTCCCCTGTTTGCAGCATCATCAAAAAGCGCATGCCGGAAATCCGGTCGGTGGTTTCATCGAAGAACTCTGAAAAATCAGGGCTTTTGGAATCCGCATCTTCCTCTGTATCACCGTTTGCCTGTTCCGATGGGAAATCGTCTTTATCTATATCTATGGAATCATCCTTTCCCTCCAAGGATGGCTCGGAAGACTTGTGGGATGGTTCATGATCCGCAGGATCATTTTCTTCACTGACAGGTGGTGTTTTTTCAGAATCGTTGGAATCCACTCTGCCGCCATTTGTTGCAGGCGGTTTTGGAGGCTTTGTGGAGGGCCTGTCTGCGAAACCGTCATCCTGATCGTCGGTATCTTCAGGAGGCGGTTGAATGATGGTATCGGGTGGATTCCCGCCTGCATCCCCTCCATCCCGGTCGCCTTCATGATACCCTTCAAGGACAATTTCATCTGCGTAGGTAAAGGACAGGATGCCGGTCTGTCCGCCGTCATAATCAACCTGAAGGCGGTAGCTGCTGCCCGGTGCCAGCAGACGGGTGGCAATCGAGAGCATTTCCTGACCCACATAAACGCCACTTTCCAGACGGTTCCATGAACCGTTGTTTTCAGACAGCCATATACTGACCTTGTCCAGATTCCCCGGAGGTGTAACCCAGGGAAAATAAAGGCTTCCTCTGCGAACCAGGAAGCAGTTGATGTCTGGGCTGCCCGGAGCCTGAACAGAAACAGGAATTGAAATTTCAGGGAAATCGACACGATCCGCAAATATGGTATTTTCCGGTGCAGTCAGCCTTCCTGCTGCATGGTACAGTCCCACAGTATTCAAATCAATACCAGAAAAATCCCATTCCACCACAGCGGTGTAGCTGGTTCCATTTTCCGCATAGCATTCCAGATAGTAAGGGGAAAAGGAAAACAAATTTTCCAGCGTTTCGGTTTCGCTGCCCTGTTGAACCGCAAACGCGTCCGTATAAGGATACCACTTCTCTATGGAGGTAATGACAGCAGGCGGCATTTCTTTCACCCGGACGGAAATCTGAAGCTCCTGCAAGACAGCTTCACCAAAGGCATACCCCTCCGGCAGTTCAATCCGGCCTGCTGCGGTATATTCGCCTGGAGTGGTCTGGTCAATGGCCGAAAAATCCCATGCGACAGAAAATGTTTCCTGCCGGATTTCTTCACCTGCTGTTACCGTGGCGCAGACGGTTTGATACCGAAGGGCCAGCTGATAAATTTCCTCCAGGTCATCATCAGACGGTGTGGTTCTAAGGGGCAGGGTGAAATCTGGCAGGGAGAGCAGTTCGTCTTCATTTTGTATTTCTGTGACAAGGACGAGGGATACTTCTTCCGATGCTTCCGGGGTTTTGCTCTCCAGTGTCCCCGGAGCATCGCTTTCTAAATCCGGCAAAATCTCCCTTCTTTCATCGGCATTGGATGGGGTTGCAGTTTCGGCGGCAAATGCTGGGATACTGCAGGTGAAGCAGAGGAGACAGGCCAGACAGCCCTCCAGAATACGCCTGTGCATTTGCTTCATTCTCATACGATACCCCCCATTCCAGAGAAAACATATTGACGGTAGGATTCCCGCAGCTGTTTTCCATTGCGGAGGGCAATCGGAAGTTCCTCCCCGTTTATCAAACGGAAGGTCTGACTGTCAACCTGGCTGATGTAATCCATGTTGATTAAAATGCCCCGGTAGCAGGGCAAAAAACGCTTGTCCTTCTGCAATGCGGCAGTAACCTCCTGAAAGCCTCCGCTTACCGGTATCACGCGTTCCGCCGTATGAATCCGTGTCATACGGTTTTGATAATCTATGTATAGAATCTTCTCTGTGGGAAGTTCCAGCTTTTGACGGTCAGCCATAACCGAAAGTGTCATCACTTCATAGGGCGGTTTTAGCTGGCACAGCTCCATCGCTTCTTCAAAATCTGCCTGATGGAGCGAAAGCGGCTTCAGCAGATAATAGCTGGCGGACAGGCTATACCCCATCCGGGCATAATCTTCTGTAATGGTCAGAAAAACAATCTTACAAAGCCTGTTTTTCTGGCGCAGCCTTCTGGCGGCCTCTATTCCATCCATGTTCTCCATATAGATGTCCATAAAGACAAGCTGAAAATTGACCTGGGCGGCAGCTTTCAGAAAATTCTCTCCGTCCTCAAATTCTGTCAGCGTATAGTCCAGCTGATGCTTTTTCATATAATTTTCCAGGCAGGCAGACAGTTCTGCTCTGTCCTCTGCTCTGTCATCCACAATCGCAATCTGCATCGTGCCATCTCCTTTGCACAATAATCCAATATTAGTATAACATAAAACCGCAGGAAAAAACTTGCGTCTTAAACAGGAAACCTGCGTCTTAAACAAAGTCGGTTGCATTTCCCTTGACAAGATGCTACTCTAATTATACTACCAGACTTTCCGATGAGAAGGTCTGTTTTTTTTGTGACAGGAAATTCCGAAGAATTCCCTGTCACATAAAAAAGGCACTAACGTGCCAAAGATGCGCACTTGCGCGAAGATGTAGATTGTCGCAAGCGACCGCGCAAGGCACATTCTTTCTTGTTTTTCTTTTCAGGAAAGGAGGCTCAGCATGAAAATCGCACTTTGTACGGAATTAAGGAATGCAGAATGGTTTGAGAGCAGGCTGCGCTCCCTTTTTGCTGGGGACGGACAGCTTGTCATCGACGAGCTATGGAATGAGAAGCAGCTATCTCAGGCACTGCGGCGGAGCCGATATCATGCGGTTGTCATCGCAATGACCGGGGCAAGGGGATTGGAGGCTGCCATTCAGGCAAAGCAGCTGGCACCGGAAACACCGCTTGTCTGGTGGAGCGATGATAAAAACTTCGCCCTGATCGCGTATCAGCTTCGTATCCCGGCATTCCTCTCCATAGATTGTAGTGATCAGGAGCTATATGAGGCGATGGAGCCCATCAGGAAACGGAGGTATGGAAATGCGAATTGCGCTGTGCAGTTATAGCCAGAAAGAAAAAGAAACCGCTTTGCTGATGAAGCTGGGCAAAGTAGACCGCTTTGATAATGGTGTGTTTTGTACCTATGCCATGCAGCGGGATGGGCCTTATGATGCTGTGGTGGTCATGGAGGACGGAGCCAGGGGAATGAATTTCTGCATGAGCATACGAGGGTACAGCAAGGATGTCCCTCTCCTGTGGATCAGCGACCAGGCAGAGTTTGAACCCCAAAGCCGCAGGATGCAGGCGGACACCTTTTTGGTAAAGCCTGTGACAGAATATCAGCTGCGGGAGGCGGTATCCCAGCTGCTTCAGAAAACAACGAGAAGGAACGAACCGCGTGAGGAGGATGAATAAATGATATGGAAATGGAAACGGCCGGCCGCGTTTTTACTGGCGGCGGCAATGATTTTACGATGCCGGGAGTTCCGGCATCTGCGGTGGAAGCGGGTGTATCCGCCGTCCATACGGGGTTGTGCAAGCATCACCCGGAACATACAGAGGACTGCGGATATACGGAAGGAACCGAAGGGGCAGCCTGTGAACATGAGCATACTGAGGATTGCTACACCCTTGTGAAGAAGTGTATCCATGAACATGACGAAAGCTGTTACCCTGTTTTGGAAGGCAGCGTATCAGAAAATACGGCGACCTCATCTGAAGTAGAGGAGGCCCAGCCGACCGAGTGTACCCATAAATGCAGTAAGGAAAGCGGCTGTATCACAAAAAAATTAAGCTGTCCTCATGAACGCGGCGAGCATGACGATAGCTGCGGCTACATCCCGGCCACAGAGGGGACGCCCTGCGGGTATACCTGTGAACTGTGCAATTCTCAGGACAACGGGCTTGTTCCCGGCGTGTCCGGGAATGCTCCGGCGGAGTGTATCTGCGAAACCCGCTGTGAGCAGGGGGCGGTCAATCCCGACTGTCCGGTCTGCTCTGCGGAAGATGCGGATCTCTCTGCCTGCAAGGGAACAGAGCAGGCAACGCCCCTGATGGCAGCTGCAGCAGACGATGAAACCATCTCCGGCAATGTTATCTGGGAGAACAGAAACATAACTACCCCGGTGACGGTGAAGGGCGACACAACAATCACGCTGAAAGGCGAGAATACCATTACGATTACCGATACCGCATATACCGCCGCTCTGGATATGTATTCCGCCAATCTGACCATTCAGGGAAGCGGCAGTCTGACGGTCAATGTTCCTAGCGGGAAAGATGGTATTGCGGACGGCAGTTGGAGCGACACCGCCGGCGGGACGCTTACCATAAAAGACGGGGTAAAGATAACCACCAACGGCGGTTTGTGCGGCTTGAGCGCTAAAACCATCGTGATTGAGAATGGAAAGCTGAATCTAAATTCCGGTTGGGGTATTAACACTGCATCCCTGACCATGAAGGGAGGAACCCTTTACGCCACCGGAAAATATGGTGCGATTTCGAATAGTAGGTATGGAAACGCCCGAAACATCAACAAAAACCTGACCATTCTGTATTCGGAAAGTCAGAATGCAAAAACAGACGATATGTCGGTCGGCACAGCGGCCGATACGACAAGAGAAGGGGACGTCAAGACCATCTATATCGCCAAGATGGCGCCCCGCGCAAGCCTGACCGTCGGCGCGCAGCAGGGAACCCTGCAGGAAGGCTCAGGCAGTCAGACGGCGACCTTCTCCGTTACCGGCAGCAAGGTCCAGATGAATACCCTGAACGTGGAATGGGTGGGCGACCACACCGGTCTGACGGCGGCAAAATCCGCTGACAACCAGACCATCACCGTTACCGCGGACAACAATGTCAAGGAGGGCCGCTATAAGCTGAAGCTGACCGCAAACAGCGAAGCAGGATACTCTCCTGCCAAGGCGACCGCCACCGCAACGGTCACCGTCGCCGCCGCGCCCAAAAACCCATTACCATAAGAACGCAGCCGCAGGTCGTATATGAGAAATTAGATGGGGAAAGTGTAGCGGTTGTCGATGTCAGCGCCTCTCTGGCAAGCGGTCAGTCCGGTAATATTACCTATCAGTGGTATGTGAACGGAAAAGAATTTCAGGGCACAGGCAGCGGCAGTTATAATAAAATCGTCCTGACCAAGTCCAACCTGACCCCAGTGGAGGGCAGGGACTGGGAGTACAGCGGCCAGGTCTACTGCAAGCTGTCCTATAATAACTATACCGTAGATACAAAAACTGTCACCGTTACCATTAACACCTGCACCCATGCAAAATACACCCACGATGGCAAATGCCAACAGTGCGGCGAACCGTGTCGCAAGGAAGTGCTCTTTATTGACGAAGATGGTATCCCCTATTCGTCTGAACTCGGGAACAATCAGGCCATGGTTGGGAGCAGGCTGATTTCCGGCGGAACCTTTTATTTTGTGCGGGATATTGACGCAATCTTGCGTGCGGGAGGAGGTGATGGGACCAACAAAAAGGACCTTACGCTGGACCTGCAGGGCCACAAGGTCAAGGCGCTGGATTTGCAAGATTGCCCGTACAACAGCGTCACCATCAAAAACGGCACGATAGAGGGCATTGGAGAGGTCATTGCCACCAAAGGCCCCACGGTATTGATATTAGACAGCGTTACAACAGGCGGGGGTGTCGTTAATAACCTGTTTACCCTGACGGTAAAGGGCGACTGCGTGTTTCAGCATCAGGTGAAATTCCTTGGGAAAACCCAGCTCCAGGGCGGCACGTTCCAATGTGGAATCAATGCAGAACTTGGTGAGGAGGCCCTGGCTCTGCTGGCGGACGGATATGCCTTTGCAGACGCTGATAGCGACGAAATTTTGAACGTTTCCAATGTAGATATTCCGGATAGAGCGGTCAAGGTGGTCGAGCATACCGACCAATATCATAACGGCAAATGCGCCTGCGGCAGAGTCTGCGACCATGCGGGCAAGGTGGACAGCGCCGGTTACTGCACCCGCTGCCATATGCTGGTGGAGGCATTTGAAACCGGCGGCAAGCGATACACCAGTCTGGAAAACGCGCTGACTGCCGCGCAGGACGGTGACACTATCACGCTGCGGGGGCCTTTGGACATCGAGAACGCAGAGCCTATCGAAATCAGCAAAAATATTATACTGAACTTGAATGGACACACCCTGAGTAAATCCGCTGAGAATGCGCTTCTACGCATCCTCGGCTCCAATGTAGCCATCATGAACGGCAAGGTGCTAAGCACCTGCACCAGCAAGCCCGCTACCGCGGTGGAAGTTGGAAAATTTGACCACACAGGCGCAAAGCTGACGCTGGACAATGTCACCCTGGAGGGCAGCGTAGGCGGCGGAATTGGTTCCGGTGGAACTGGGCTTTCCATTGTACCGGGAACGAAGCTGTGGTAACGAGCGGCACGTTCCCCGGCGGCATCTACACGGAGGGAGCGCTGACCATGTCCGGCGGCAGTGTGGCTCGGCTGGAATTGGGTGCGCTCGAGGGTATTCCAGTGCCCCTGTCCGGCGGCTCCTTTGGCAGCATCCAAATCGAGAATGGCGCAAAGTATCAATCCCTGCTGGAAAAGGGCTATGCCTATCAGAAGCAAGGCGGCGCATTGGTCAGGCTGTCGGAGATGAATGAGAATACTGCCGTAACCGTTGTGAAGTGCAGTCACCCGGATGACCCTTCCGGCGGGAATGTTTGCCCCTACTGCGGCTATGCCGCTGCGGCGACAAAGACGGACGGCAGCATTTCCTACTATCTGACGGCAGACGCGGCCATCGCCGCAGCCGACGGCGGTACGGTGAAGCTGCTGGCAAATGCAGGCGAGATCACCATCGGCAGCCCGCTCAAGCTGGATCTGAACGGTAAGACGGCGGCAAAACTGACCGTTACCGGAAATGTTACGCTGGCATCCCTGCTGCCGGAGGGTTACGTGTTTAAGAGCGGCAGTACCTGGATAACCGATCTTACCGGCAAGGAGCTGACCAATGTTTCTATGGCCAAGATCCCCATCAAGAGCATGGACTATCCGAACAAGATGAGCATGACTTATGGCGGTACGGGGACGCTTCTTGTCAATGTAAATAAGGAAAGCGGCACAGGCGCTGTGAGCTTCCAGTGGTACAAGGTGGAGAACGGCAAAGAGACAGCGGTTGACAACGCAACAAAGAATCAATTTGATCTTTCTACGCAAAAGCTACCCGCAGGCCAGCACACCTTCCGCTTTTTGGCCACCTGCGACGGCTACAAGAAGATGAGCCAGGATATTGTTGTAACGGTACAAAAGGCCGACATCAGGTCAAGCCTCATCACGCCTCCCACAGCACAGGAAAACCTGACCTATACCGGTCAGGAGCAGGCGCTGATTACCGCAGGCAGCGTGACCAGCGGTGGCACCATGCAGTACAGCCTGACCGAGAACGGTACATACAGCCTGGGCATCCCTACCGGCACCGATGCCGGAACGTATACCGTGTGGTATCGGGTGATTGGCGATGCAAACCACAATGATACCGCACCCGCCAGCGTGGAGGTCAGCATTGGAAAGAAACCGCTGACGATCAGCGGGGTAACGGCTGTGTCCAAGCCCTATGATGGCACGACAGACGCAGGCATTACCAGCGTAACCTTCGACGGCATGAACTTGAACCGAGGCACAGACTACACCGTGGCCGCCAGCTTTGACGATGCCGGCGTGGGCAACGGCAAGAACGTCACTGCCACAGTGACCCTGATGGGGCAGGCCGCGAAGAATTACTCCCTGGAGCAGAGCAGCTTCCCTACGACTGCCAGTATCGCCAAGGCCGCTGCGCCTGACTTCGTCAAGGAAACTGCGCTTACCATTGTAAACGGCCACGAAAAGACCTACACTGTGACGCTCCCCGCCCTGCCCAAGCTGGAAACGCCCAAAGAGTACGGTGCACCCACCTATGAGCTGGGCGAGATCAAACTCAATGACGGCTACTACACCAGCGGCGCGAAGGTGGAAAACGGCAAGCTGACCCTGCCGATTCAGAAAAATGACGTGGAAACCACCGGCTCTGTGGGCACAGTGACCGTAGTGATCAAGAGCACGAACTATAAGGACATCACGCTGACCGTCAATGTCAATGCGACCAACAAGCTTGTCCCCACTGTTACGGCACCTACGGTCAATACACTGACCTACAATGGTGCAGAACAGGCTCTGGTTACAGCGGGCAAGACCACTGGCGGCGCAATGCTCTACCGGCTTGGCGATTCTGAGTGGAGTGAGCAGATCCCCACAGCGAAAAACGCGGGGGAATACACTGTTTGGTATAAGGTTCAGGGAAACGCAGAGTACGCAGATGTGGCAGAACAGAACGTGACTGTGACCGTAGCGAAGAAATCGGTCACAGTTACGGCGCTTGACAAGAGCGCCTACACCGGCAGCACCGCGCCCGATCTGAGCAGCCCGGAAGCAGATAAGGATTACAAGGTGGAAGGTCTGGTTGGTGCAGATACCCTGAGCGGCACGGTAACGCTGGACTACGCACAGACACCGGATATGAGCAAAACCGGCAAAACTGCGATCAACATTACTGGTACGCTGTCAAATGACAATTATGCGATCACCTATGTTTCTGGAACGTTGACTGTTTCCAAGCAATCTTCCAGCGACGGCGGTTCCTCCTCTGGTGGTTCGGGCAGCGGTGGAGGCTCATCCTCCGGCGGTTCTAACGGTTCCGGAAGCAATGATAACACCAACCAGCCGGAAGCCCCTGTCACCGGTGAAACCAAACCCATACAGCCGGATAAAAACGGCAATGCGGCAGTGGATAACAGCTCTGTCCAGTCCGCCATCGACAAGGCCAAACAGGATGCGAAAAAGAACGGCACCACAGAGAACGGGATTGGCGTTACTGTTCCCATCATCCCGGCGGCAGGCCAGACCTCTCTTAACGTGACCATCAAGGCGCAGACACTGGATCTGCTGGTTAAAGAAAACGTCCGGCAGTTTACCGTAGCAACAGACCATCTGGTTTCGGTTAATATCGGCCTGGATACTCTGAAGCAGCTGGATACCGCCTACGCTGGCGGGGACATCATTCTCCGGGCAGATAAGGTGGATGCACTGCGTTCCACCGAGGCCAAAGCCACCATCGGCACAAGATCGGCCTATGACCTGTCACTGGTCTACCTCTCCGGCGGCAAAGAAACACCGATTGCCAACTTAAATGGTCACACTATATCGGTGCGTTTGCCCTACACACCGGCAAATGGTGAGCAGACAGGTAATCTCTATGCAGTCTATGTAGATGACGCTGGCAAGGTGGAATGGATCACCAAATCCAGCTACAATGCCAGCCTGAAAGCGGTGGTTTTTGAAACCGGTCATTTCAGCGTTTACGGCGTGGGCTACAAGAACCCTGCCCCGGTCTTTACCGACATTACCGGCCACTGGGCAGCAGATAACATCCTCTTTGCAGCCAGCCGGGGACTGCTCTCCGGCACCAGCGACACCACCTTTAGCCCGGACACCGGCATGACCAGAGGAATGTTTGTGACAGCTCTGGGGCGGTTGGCGGGCATCAACCCGGACAGTTACCAGACCGGGAAATTCACCGATGTGAAAGCCGACGCTTACTATGCTCCCTATGTGAACTGGGCGGCACAGACCGGTATTGTGGAAGGCATTACCGCCACCACCTTTGCACCGGACACCAACATCAACCGGGAACAGATGGCGGTGATTATGAAAAATTACGCTGCAAAGCTGGGCTATGACCTGCCCCAGACCTTGAAGGCTGTGACCTTTGCGGACAACACACAGATCAGCAGCTGGGCAAAGGATGCGGTCAAGTCCATGCAGCAGGCGGGCATCCTGGCCGGGAAGAATGAAAATAAGTTTGACCCCAAGGGAACCGCCACCCGCGCCGAGGTCGCCACGGTTCTGCGGCGGTTTGTGGAAATCGTCATTGACCCGCAGGCCGCAAACGGCTGGCAGCAGAATGACAGCGGCCAGTGGAACTATTACAGAAACGGGGAGTCAGTGAAAGGCTGGCTCTCCGAGGATCAGAAGTGGTACTGGCTGGACAAGGTCACCGGAATGATGTTTGCCGGAGGCTGGAAGCAGATCGATGGTAAGTGGTACTACTTCTATGCAGACGGGACGATGGCGGTGAATACCGCATCCGACAGATGAAAAATGAACCCGTAATGTAATGCAAAAATAATATCAATAAAGAGGGATGTGAACAATATGGGCAAGTTTCTAATACTGTCGCTTACCGACCATGAAGAATATATACTCAGTAGAATTATGGAGATTATTGCGGTTGAGCCAGGATTTGACCATATTGTGACATCCCACCCTTGTAACACTCTTGTTTTTCCGGGCTTGGAGCTTCGGCTGAAGGAGAGAACAGCATACCGAAACGGTGAGTTGATTTCTATGACTCGTCGGGAATTTGAAACATTGGTATACTTGGCAAAACATCCATCCTGGGTATTTTCTGCCGGACAGATCTATGAAGAAGTATGGGGAGGATGGTGAAAATTGCGGAACGGCTGTTGCCTTCGTACCGAAAATCAATGCGAATCCGGTGTATAACGGAGGGTGAAGCCTGCTATATGTATGTAGCAATCATTATGATAACATAAAAGGCACGGCATAAAGAAATCTGATGTAAAATCTATCAGAATAATTTATGCCGTGTCTCTTTTTAATTTGATTGAAAAACGGCACACCGCATTCTCATTACTTTAGCCTGCAAATAAAAAGTCAAGACTTAATGGGGAAAAAAATATAAAATTTTACATGGTTAAAATTAGGCACTAAAATAAGACCACCACAAGCAGTGCTGGTC
>NZ_QUDH01000028.1:0-17966 GCF_003477445.1 Clostridium sp. AF50-3
CCTGATTATGGTTGACCGGAAAAAGCTCAAAAACCCCAACGGGCTGATTCTGGGTACTCCCGGTTCCGGTAAATCCTTCTCTGCCAAGCGAGAAATCGCCAATGCGTTTCTGGTGACGGATGACGATGTAATTGTGTGCGATCCGGAAGCCGAGTACACGGCACTGGTGAAGAAATTTTAGGGGCAGGTTATTAAAATCAGCCTTCCAGCGCGCAGTATATCAACCCGATGGACATCAATGCGAACTATTCGGAAGAGGATACCCTGCGAAGTTCTGTCAAATGTAGATAATCTGACAATACGAACATGGCTCACACGTAGTCTTCGACACCGAATATCAGCCAGCACACATATGAGGACGGAAAATGTAGCAGCTTTTGAAAAATTGCTTTTTCTGCTCAAAGTGCTATAATTGGAATATACCGAATACAAAGGGAGGAAAGCTCCCATGCCAAGACCGCCACGGTGCCGTCGAATTTGTGGCGTACCACAGGTCGATACATTCTGTCCTAACGGGTGCGAGAATACCGAGCCGATCCTGCTGACGCTGGACGAATACGAGGTCATTCGGCTGGTTGACTTGGAGCAGCAAACCCACGAGCAGTGTGCCGCTCAAATGGAGATTTCCCGCTCTACCGTGCAGGAGATTTACGAAAGCGCACGGAGCAAGATCGTAGCGTGTCTTGTCCACGGGAAACCGCTGCACATCACCGGGGGAAACTACCGCATCTGCGGAGGACAGGAGGCAGCTCACTGCGGCCGTTGCTGCCGGATGCAGAGAGCCAACATGGAAAAATCAGGCAAAACTTGCAAAGGAGATTCCATTATGAAAATTGCAGTTACCTATGACAACGGTCAGATCTTTCAGCATTTCGGTCACACCGAGCAGTTCAAGCTTTATGAATCTGTGGACGGCAAAATCGTCCATGCGGAAGTCGTTGATACCAACGGCAGCGGTCACGGCGCACTGGCAGGATTCCTGATGCAGAACGGCGTGGACACTTTGATTTGCGGAGGCATCGGCGGCGGTGCGCAGGCAGCACTCGCCGAAGCGGGCATCAAGCTCTACGGCGGTGTCAGCGGGGACGCTGACGCGGCGGTGAGCGCATTGCTCAACGGAAGTTTGGGCTACGATCCCAATGTTCACTGTGACCACCATGACCATGAACACGGCGAGGCTGGTCACTCCTGCGGTGACCACGGCTGCGGCAAGCATAGCTGCCATTGATATGGAACGCACACTGACACAACTTCCGTTCTGGTCATCCTTGACCGAACGCGAAATGGACACACTACGCCGAAGTGCCTTTGTCCGTCATTATAAAAAGGGTGCGTTCGTTCACAGCAGCGACAATGAATGTCTCGGAATGCTGTTTATTCTTTCCGGCGAGATCCGCACCTATCTTCTCTCTGATGAGGGGCGGGAGGTAACGCTGTTCCGCCTGTATCCGGGCGAACTATGCGTGCTTTCCGCCTCCTGCGTGATCAGTCAGATCACCTTTGATACACAAATGACTGCCGGAATGGATACGGACATTCTGATTATCTCTGCAAATGTCATTGCTGCACTCAAGGAGAAAAATCTCCATGTCCGCTGTTTTCTTTATGAACTGGCAACGAAACGGTTTTCTGATGTGATGTGGGCGATGCAGCAGATTATGTTCAAGGGATTGGATCAGCGGCTGGCAGAATTTCTCTTTGCCGAAGCGGAACGTACCGGCTCCGACACGATACGCATGACCCATGAGCAGATCGCCCAGCACATCAGCTCGGCACGGGAGGCAGTGGCACGGATGCTCAAAAGCTTCTCGGAGGACGGGCTGGTGGAGCTGAAGCGTGGTGCAATCACGCTGCGGGATAAGAACAGACTAAATCGTCTAAAATAAAAAGAAATGTGACTTCGTTACAGAAGAAAATCATAGATTTGCTACAATAAAAGCAGAAAAACAGGAAGGAGTATCCGCCATGAAAGAAACGAAATACGCAGGAACTCAAACCGAAAAAAACCTGATGGCTGCCTTTGCCGGTGAGTCCGAGGCGCGCAACAAATACACCTATTTTGCATCCAAGGCCAAGAAGGAAGGCTACGAGCAGATCGCGGCGCTGTTCCTCAAAACCGCTGATAATGAGAAGGAACACGCCAAGCTGTGGTTCAAAGAGCTGAACGGCATTGGCGACACCGCCGAAAACCTTCTCTCCGCCGCTGAGGGCGAGAACTACGAGTGGACGGATATGTACGACGCTTTGCCAAAACCGCCGACGAGGAGGGTTTCCATGAGCTGGCCCAGCGTTTCCGCCTGGTAGCCGCCATTGAAAAGCATCATGAGGAGCGCTACCGTGCCCTGCTGCACAATGTGGAGATGGCGGAGGTCTTCGCCAAGAGTGAGGTCAAGGTATGGGAGTGCCGCAACTGCGGGCATATCGTGATCGGTGAGAAAGCACCGGAGGTCTGCCCGACCTGCAACCATCCCCAGAGCTACTTTGAAATTCACGCAGAAAACTATTAAAGAGAAAAGGAGAACGAATCATGGAGCAGAAGTTTTACATTTGCAAGCATTGCGGCAACATCATTGCCAAGGTCAAGGACACGGGCGTTCCCGTCATCTGTTGCGGTGAGCCGATGAGCGAGATCATCCCCGGTACCACCGACGCCGCCGTGGAGAAGCACGTCCCTGTCTGGACTGTGGAAAACGGCATCGTTCATGTCAAGGTCGGCTCCGTAGAGCATCCCATGCTGCCGGAGCACTACATCGAGTGGGTGTCCCTCCACACCAATCAGGGCAACCAGCGCAAGGAACTGCACCCGGGCGAGAAGCCGGAGGTCTGCTTTGCGCTCTGCGAGGGCGACGAAGTCGAGGCGGTCTACGCCTACTGCAACCTCCACAGTCTGTGGAAAGCGTGATCGTTCCGCGCATGGTATCTTAGAACCAACATAGAGAACTGAATGTCATGTATTGCAGGCAGGAGGCAAACAAGTCATGAAAGCACATAAATATTGGTCAATCGGAGCGGTAATTACCATGTTTGGAACTTTTTGCACTGGATATAAAGGCTCAAAAACAACGCATAAGTACCTTGCGCTTAGTTCCTTGATCTGCATGGTTATGGCAGTATATACGGGTCATAAAATGATTTCAGGGAATAAGAAAACAAAGAGAGTAAAACAAGCGGAAGCTGTGGATATTCTTTGAGTAAGATAGGAATCGTTATTGTTTCTGATGACGATAAAGTCGGGCTAATGTTGTGTGCGAAATAAAAAACAAGAAAGAAGAATTTCATTATGAAATATGTATGCGATGTGTGTGGTTGGGAATACGACGAAGAAAATGGCTATCCGGAAGGCGGCATTGCACCGGGTACAAAATGGGAAGATATTCCGGATGATTTTGAATGCCCCTTATGTTTTGTTGGCAAAGACCAGTTTTCTGTGGCTGAGTAAGGAAGCACAACAAAACCTATAAACAAAGAGCCGTGAAGCAGTATGTAAGATACCGCTTCACGGCTCTTTCTCACTTATATAAAAATTTGCCGTAACGTAACCTCGTCACAGAAAAATGCTTTGTACTGCGGTATGATAAAGCCACAATCAATCAACAAGAAAGAGGTGGCGAACATGAAAATCAAGCTCAATTCCGATCAGGAGATTGTCAGCACCATCAGAGAAGGACTCAAGCGCACCGGCGGGTACTGCCCCTGCCGCAGGGAGAGCACAGAGGCGACCAAATGTATGTGCCAGGAGTTTAAGGATCAAATTGCAGATCCGGGCTTCGAGGGATTCTGCCACTGTATGCTCTATTACAAATCCTTGCAGGATTAAGGGAGGAACGCTATGCTGTCAAAGAAACTGGCCGCCATAGATAAGACGCGGTGCGTCGCCTGCGGCGTGTGTGAAAATACCTGTCCACTGGGGGCCGTCAAGGTGCGCCGCGGCTGCTACGCCGCTGTGGAGGCGGAACGATGCGTAGGCTGCGGCAAGTGCGCAAAGATCTGTCCCGTCGGCTGCATTGAGGTGAAAGTGAGGGCTGACGCATGAAAGTAAAGCATTGGTACGATTACCTGTGGGTATATGCAATCATCTATTTTGCACTGGGCTTTTTCAATATCCTGTTCGCGTGGCTGGGCATGATCGATTTTCTTCTGCCGCTGTTCTTAGCCATCTTTGGTGGGAACAAATACTTTTGCAACCACCTCTGCGGACGGGGTCAACTGTTCAGCAAGCTAGGGACAGACCTTAAATGCTCCCGCTGCAAGCCCACGCCCCGCTGGATGTCCTCCAAGTGGTTCCGTTATGGCTTTTTGATCTTTTTCCTGACGATGTTCGGCAACATGGTGTTTCAGACATATCTGGTCGCTGCGGGTACTTCGTCCCTGCGGGAGGCCATTAAGCTGTTCTGGACCTTCCGTGTGCCGTGGGGCTGGGCCTACACCGCCGGAACGGTGACAGACTGGGTAGCCCAATTCAGCTTCGGCTTTTACAGCCTCATGCTGACCTCGCTGCTCATCGGCCTCATCGTCATGGTGCTCTACAAGCCCCGTACATGGTGTGCCTTCTGCCCCATGGGAACCATGACGCAGGGGATTTGCAAGCTGAAAAACAAAGAATAAACAAAGATAACAGAAAGGAGCCTTACTCATGGCTGAACTGAAAATTACTGCTGCGAATTTTGAAAATGAGGTACTGCGTTCCGACAAGCCCATTTTGCTGGACTTCTACGCCGACTGGTGCGGACCGTGCAAAATGCTCTCTCCCATACTGCATGAGCTTGCCGAAGAAAAAAGCGGCGCGCTCAAGGTGGGAAAGGTCAATGTGGACGAGCAGATGGAGCTGGCAATGCGTTTTCAGGTGTCCAGTATCCCGATGCTGGTCGTATTCAAGGATGGAAAGGCCGTTGCCAAATCGGTGGGCTATCGGCCTAAGTCGGAGATTGCCGCAATGGTGGAGGGCGCAAGATGAAAGTTGTAATCGTAGGCGGTGTGGCGGGCGGTGCTTCTGCCGCCGCCCGCATCCGCCGTTTGGATGAACACGCGCAGATCATCATGATCGAGCGCAGCGGCTATGTGTCCTATGCCAACTGCGGTCTGCCGTATTATGTGGGCGGTGTGATCAAGGAGCAGGAAGAATTGACGCTGCAAACTCCGGAGAGCTTTTGGGATCGCTTTCGCATTGATGTGCGAGTACGGCAGGAAGTAACTGCGATCAATCCCGCAGAGAAAATCGTCACCGTCCACGCACTGGACAGCGGGAAGGTCTACACGGAAACCTATGACAAACTGCTTCTTGCCCCCGGCGCAAAGCCGACGATTCCTGCGCTTTCCGGTGTGGACAGCGAGCGGGTCTTTACCCTGCGCACCGTGGAAGACACCCTCCGCATTCGACGCTTTGTAGAGGATCAGAAGCCGAAAACCGCTGTTTTGGCTGGCGGCGGCTTTATCGGTCTGGAAATGGCGGAAAACCTTGTGGAGATGGGCGTTTCGGTTACCATCGTCCAGCGTCTGAAGCAGCTATTAGCGCCGCTGGATGCGGATATGGCCAGCTTTGTCCATGCGGAAATGCGCAGACACGGTGTGGCTCTGCGGTTGGATGAAACCGTCACCGGATTCCGACAGGACGGAGATTCCGTGCTGACGCTGCTGGAGGAAAGTGAGCCGCTGCGCTCCGACATGGTGCTGCTGGCCATCGGCGTCACGCCGGACACCCATCTGGCAAAAGAGGCCGGACTTGAGCTGGGCATCCGGGGCAGCATCGCTGTCAACGAGCGGATGGAAACCTCCGTGCCGGATATCTACGCTGTGGGCGATGCCGTAGAGGTCACCCATTTCGTGACCGGCCAAAAAGCATTGATCTCGCTGGCGGGGCCTGCCAACAAGCAGGGACGCATTGCCGCTGACAATATCTGCGGCGGAAACAGCCGCTTTCACGGCTCTCAGGGCTCGTCTGTTCTGAAACTGTTTGGCTTGACAGCGGCCTCCACGGGGATCAATGAGAAGGCAGCGCAGGCAGCAGGGATCGCTTACGACAAAGTCGTATTATTCCCGGCATCCCACGCTATCTATTATCCCGGCGCACAGTCTATGGCAATGAAGGTGATGTATGAAAAAGAAAGCCTGCGGCTGCTGGGTGCGCAGATCGTTGGCGGCGAGGGCGTGGACAAGCGCATTGATGTACTGGCAACGGCCATTCGCGCAAAAATGACAGCCTTGGAACTGACGGAGCTTGACCTTTCCTATGCGCCGCCCTATTCCTCTGCCAAAGACCCGGTCAATATGGCCGGTTTTATGATCGAGGATTTGGAGAGCGGGAAGGTACGGCAGTTCCATTGGAATGAGGTTGAGGACTTGCCTTGCGATGGCAATGCGACACTGCTGGATGTCCGTACAGAAGGCGAATATCGGCGTGGGCACTTGAATGGATTCCGCAATATTCCACTGGACGATCTGCGGGAGCATTTGGACGAGTTAGACCGGGGTAAGCCTGTTTATGTGAATTGCCAGACAGGGCTTCGCAGTTATCTGGCCTGCCGACTTTTGACGCAGTACGGTTTCACCTGTTCCCATCTCTCCGGCGGATACAGTTTTTATCAGGTCGTAATACAAGAGCGGCAGACAGCGCGGAGCGCCTATCCCTGCGGAATGGAGAAGCTATGAGTGAGAATTTATTTGGCTTGACGGTTGCGGCAGATAAAGGCTTAGATGATTTGCAGTGCCAGCGCCTTTTAAGCGAAAATCGCAGGTATCAGGAAGTCATGCTGCAATACCGATGTGCGCTGAAAGCACTGGAAAGCAGGTTGGAAATTCTAAACGAAGAGTTTTCATTGCAGCATGATCGCAATCCGATAGAAAGTATAAAAAGCCGCTTGAAGTCGCCGTCCAGCATTATGAATAAGATGCAGAAACGCGGACTTCCTCTGGATTTTCCGACCATGCAGACAAATATCATGGATATTGCCGGTGTGCGGGTGATCTGCTCTTTCGAGGAGGATGTGTTCTTTTTGGCAAAGTGCTTAAAAAAACAGTCTGACATTGAAATCATCACAGAGAAAGATTATATTTCACACCCTAAGCCAAATGGCTATCGCAGTCTGCACCTGACGCTCCGGCTGCCGGTATTCTTTGCGGAAAAAGTGATCCATGTGCCGGTGGAGATACAACTCCGTACAATCGCTATGGACTTCTGGGCAAGCCTTGAGCATACCATCCGCTATAAGAAAAACTTGCCGATAAATGCTGAAGTCGAAACTGAACTGAAAGAGTGCGCCGATTCCAGCAGAGAATGGGACGGTAAGATGGAACATTTACTGCATATCATAACATAATGTGTCGAATATAAAATGAAAAGCACGCACTTTGGTGCTTGCCTTGGACTTGCCAGGGACCGCCTTATCCGCCTTGGGTGGGCGACCCCTGCGAGCCCCAACCAATTTCTCCGCTTTCTGGTTTTCAGGCATAGTCTTTTCTGCTTTCGGCGGACTGCCACGGCACAGCTTTTTCGGCTTCTATATTGTAAGGAACATGGCTTTTCGCTGAATGGAAAGCGAAGCTGACCCGGGCTGGAGCGGTCTGTGTTAAAACGATATATTTTTTTGGAAATTATCTTGATAAAATTTATCAAGATTGATATAATGGCATTAACAAGCAAGCGAAAAGAGGATGTGGAGCATGATCATCACCAAAGAGACGGACTACGCACTGCGCATTTTGCGGGTGCTGCTGGACGGGGAGAAGCATTCGGTGGCCGAGATGTCGGAAACGGAATTGATCCCCAATCAGTTTGCCTACCAGATTCTGCGCAAGCTCTCCGCCGGCAATTTGGTGCGGGTGAGCCGCGGCGCCCTCGGCGGCTGCGCGCTGTCCTGCGATCTGGACGCGACCTCCCTCTACGATCTCATGGGGGTCGTGGGGGAGCGGGGCATCCTGTGCGCCTGCATGGAGCCGGGATATGAATGCCGCTGGCAGGACAAGCATGGGCGGTGCGCCATCCACTGTCAGCTGGCGGCCTTGCAGCAAAAGCAGGACGAGGCGTTCCGTGCCGTGAGCCTGCGCAGGCTGCTGACCGGCGGATCCGATCCCCAAGATACAAGCAAGCTGTAAAATTTTAAGAGGAGGTACCCATATGCTGTTTCAAACCACGGCGGCGCACGAAGAGCTGCGCGCGAAGATCCGGAGTTTTGCGGAGGAGGAGATCAAGCCCCTCGCATTTTTAATGGATCAGAACAATGAGTTTCCCGAGGAGGCTGTCAAGAAGCTGGGTAAGCTGGGCTGGATGGGCATTCCCTACCCCAAGGAGTACGGCGGTGCCGGTCTTGATGCCCTGAGCTACGCCATCGCGGTGGAGGAGCTGGCCCGTGTGGACGGCGGCGCGGGCGTAATCCTCTCCGCCCACGTCTCCCTCGGCTCATGGCCCATTTTCGCCTATGGCACCGAGGAGCAGAAGAAGAAATATCTGGTTCCGCTGGCCAAGGGCGAGAAGATCGGCGCCTTCGGCCTCACGGAGTCCAACGCCGGATCCGACGCCGGCGGCACGGAGACCACGGCGCTGGATAAGGGGGACTACTACCTCCTCAACGGCGGCAAGATCTTCATTACCAACGCCCCTAAGGCGGACACCTATGTGGTTTTCGCCGTCACCACGCCGGACATCGGCACCCGGGGCATCTCCGCTTTCATCGTGGAGAAGGGCTGGAAGGGCTTTGAGTTCGGCGACCACTATGACAAGATGGGCATTCGCTCCTCCTCCACGGCGGAGCTGATCTTCAACGACGTGAAGGTTCCCAAGGAAAACCTATTGGGCAAGGAGGGCGAGGGCTTCAAGATTGCCATGTCCACGCTGGACGGCGGACGCATCGGCATCGCCGCGCAGGCGCTGGGCATCGCCCAAGGCGCGTTTGAGCACGCGTTGAGCTATTCCAAGGAGCGCGTCCAGTTCGGCAAGCCCATCGCGGCCCAGCAGAGCATCGCCTTCAAGCTGGCGGATATGGCCACCAAGCTGCGCTGCGCCCGGTTCCTCATCTACTCCGCGGCGGAGCTGAAGGAGCAGCACGCGCCTTACGGCATGGAGTCCGCCATGGCGAAGATGTACGCCTCGGACATCGCGCTGGAGGTCACCAACGATGCCTTGCAGATCCACGGCGGCAGTGGCTTCCTCAAGGGCATGGAGGTGGAACGGGCCTACCGCGACGCCAAGATCACCACCATCTACGAGGGCACTAACGAGATCCAGCGGGTGGTCATCGCCTCTCATCTGGTGGGCAGGCTGGGCAAGAGCTCCGGCGGCGAGAGCCGTTCGGCGGCCAAGAAACCCGCGCCCATCACCGGCATTCGCAAAAAGACCATCTTCCGGGAAGGGGATGCTGCCCAGCAGGTGGCCGACCTTGTAGCGGCGCTGAAGAAGGATGGTCACGACTTCTCCGTGGGCATCCCTATGGATACGCCCATCCCGCAGGCGGAGCGGGTGGTCTCCGCGGGCAAGGGCATCGGGGAGAAAAAGAACATGAAACTGGTAGAGTCGCTGGCCAAGGCTGCCGGCGCGGCCATCGGTTCTTCCCGCCCTGTGGCGGAGACTCTCAAATATCTGCCGCTGAACCGCTATGTGGGTATGTCCGGTCAGAAGTTCACCGGCAATCTGTACATCGCCTGTGGCATCTCCGGCGCATCCCAGCACCTTAAGGGCATCAAGGACGCCTCCACCATCGTGGCCATCAATAAGAACGGTAACGCGCCTATCTTCAAGAACTGCGACTACGGCATCGTGGGCGATGTGGAGGAGATCCTGCCCCTGCTCACTGCTGCGCTGGATAGCGGCGAAAAGCTGCCCGCGCCGCCTATGGTAAAGATGAAGCGGCCCACACCGCCGAAGCCCGCCCCCATCGGCGACCGCTACGTCTGCAGCGGCTGCGGCTACGAGTATGTGCCGGAGTTGGGCGACGAGGACGGCGAGATCGCGCCGGGTACGCTCTTTGAGCAGCTTCCCGCCGAGTGGGTGTGCCCGGAGTGCGCGGAGACGAAGGATCAATTTGTAAAGGCTTGAGCCGTGAAGGAGGTAAGATAAGATGTATTGCGTGCGTAAAGTAACAAACGACCTCTACTGGGTGGGCGCCAACGACCATCGCCTGGCCCTGTTTGAAAACTGCTTTCCCATTCCCCGGGCGTAAGCTACAACGCTTACTGCCTGCTGGATGAAAAGACGGTGCTCTTTGACACGGTGGACTGGTCTGCCTGCCGCCAGCTTTTGGAAAATCTGGCGTATGTGCTGGATGGCCGCGAGCTGGACTACCTGCTGGTCAACCATCTGGAGCCGGATCACGCCGCCTGCATCGAGGAGATCCTGCTGCGCCATCCTAAGGTGAAGCTGATCTCCAACGAGAAGGCATTCATGCTCATGCGGCAGTTCGGCTTCCATGTGGACGGACATGAGTGCATCGAGGTGAAGGAGGGCGACACCTTCTCCTTTGGCAAGCACACCGTCACCTTTGTGGGCGCGCCTATGGTTCACTGGCCGGAGGCCATGGTGACCCTCGACGTCACCGACGGCGTCCTCTTTTCCGCCGACGCCTTCGGCACCTTCGGCGCGCTGGACGGTAAGCTGTTCGCCGACGAGGTGGACTTCGAGCGGGACTGGCTGGACGACGCCCGCCGCTATCTCACCAACATCGTGGGCAAGTACGGCCCCCACATCCAGCTCCTGCTGAAAAAGGCCGGCGGCGTTTTGGATCAGATCCAGTACATCTGCCCGCTCCACGGCCCCGTGTGGCGCAAGGATCTGGGCTGGTTCATCGAAAAGTACGACACATGGAGCCGCTATGCCCCTGAGACCCAGGGCGTGCTCATCGTCTACGCCTCCATGTACGGCAACACGGAGAACGCGGCGCAGGCGCTGGCGGCGTCGCTCTGCGATAAGGGCATGAGCAAGGTGGCGATGTACGATGTGTCCTCCACTCATGTCTCCCAGCTGATCTCCGAGGCGTTTAAGTACAGTCACATTGTCCTGGCCTCTGTGACCTACAATCTCGGCATCTACCCCGCCATGCATGACTTCCTCATGGATATGAAGGCACTGAATCTGCAAAACCGCACCTTTGCCATCATTGAAAACGGCTCATGGGCGGTGAAGTCCGGTGACCTCATGCAGAAATTTGTCAACGATGAGCTTAAGAACATGACGGTGCTCAACGAGCGGCTCAGCCTCGCCTCGTCCATGGGCACGGACAAGCGCACTGAGCTGGAAGCACTGGCGGACGCATTCTGGAATCTATGAAGTAACTGGCAGGAAAGCCAAAACCAAGACAACAGACAACAAACAGCCCCGCCGTGTCGGCTGCAGAAAAACCGGCTTTCAAAAATAGAGCGGGCAAGCGTGATACTGCGCTTGCCCGCTCTTTGCCCAAAAGGACATGAAAAGTGACCGGAGAAGATGAGAGGATCGAAATGGAGATCAGAAAACGAAACGGGAAGTCTGTTCCTTTTCAACAGGAGAAAATTTTCAACGCCATGAAAAAAGCGTTTGATGGACAGGGAAGGGAGATTGGGGGCGGAGAACTGGAGGAGATCCTCGCCGCCGTTCTCAACAATCTCTCCGTCACAGTACCGCTCACCGTGGAACGTGTGCAGGACGAGGTGGAGCGGACGCTCATGGAGCGCGGACACTATGAGGTGGCCAAGGCGTACATCCTCTATCGCGAAAAGCGGTCTGCGCTGCGCCGCGTCCGGCATACCATCGCGCAGACGGTGGGGGATAACTCGCTTGACGAGGTGCTGCGCCGTATCCAGATGGATTTTACCGAGGAAATCTACTCCCTCGCGGCGCTTCAAATGAAGTTTGAGAGCTTCTGTCGCCCGGGCATGACGGAGGATGAGAGGGCTGAGGCACTGACCAAGGCAGCGGTAGAGCTGACTACGGCAGAGGCACCCAAGTGGGAGTTCATCGCGGCGCGGCTTCTGAACCACTCCTTTCGCTGTCGCAACGCACAGGAATGGGAGGGGCGCGGCGTCGGCGACCTCTATGGCAGGCTTCGCTATCTGACGGATAAGGGACTCTACGGTGACTATATTCTTGCCCACTATACCCACGAGGAGATCGCTATGGCGGAGGACTTTCTCTGCCCGGAACGGGACGAGTTGTTCACCTACTCCGGCCTTGACCTGCTGCTCAAACGCTATGTGATCCAGTCACGCAGCCGCGTGCTGCTGGAAACACCGCAGGAGATGTTTTTGGGTATCGCGCTGCATCTTGCTATGAACGAAGGCTCTGACCGCATGGGGTGGGTAAAACGCTTTTACGATATGCTCAGCCGTATGGAGGTCACGATGGCGACACCTACCATGTCCAACGCACGAAAGCCCTACCATCAGCTTTCAAGCTGCTTTGTGGACACTGTGCCGGACAGTCTGGACGGCATCTACCGCTCGCTGGACAACTTCGCAAAGGTCTCTAAATTTGGCGGTGGAATGGGGATGTACTTCGGTAAGGTGCGCGCTGCAGGCAGCACCATCCGTGGCTTTCAAGGGGCGGCGGGCGGTGTTATCCGCTGGATCCGGTTGGTCAACGACACCGCCGTGGCGGTGGATCAGTTGGGGATGCGGCAGGGCGCTGCGGCGGTTTACTTAGACGCATGGCACCGGGATCTGCCTGAATTCCTTCAACTGCGCACCAACAACGGCGACGACCGCATGAAGGCGCATGATGTGTTTCCCGCCGTGTGCTATCCGGATCTCTTCTGGCGACTGGCGGAGGAGAACATAGACGCGCCGTGGCATCTCATGTGTCCGCATGAGATCCTCACGGTCAAGGGCTACGCACTGGAGGATTACTGGGGTACGGAATGGGAGAAGCGGTATCTGGACTGCGTCAATGACCCGCGCATCGAAAAGCGCAGCGTCACCGTCAAGGACATCGTGCGCTGGTGCTTCGCTCGGCAGTGGAGACCGGCACGCCCTTCGCCTTCAACCGCGACAGCGTAAATCGTATGAACCCAAACGGCCACACGGGAATGATCTATTGCTCCAATCTCTGCACGGAGATCGCACAGAACATGGCGCCCATCGAGCATATCAGCACTGAGGTGCACACGGAGAACGGCGACACAGTGGTGGTGACGGCCACACTCCCCGGTGAGTTTGTGGTCTGCAACCTGGCGAGTCTGTCTCTCGGTAATCTGGCGGTGGAGGACGAGGCTATATGGAACGCACGGTGGAAACGGCCATCCGCGCACTGGATAATGTGATCGACCTCAACTTCTACCCGTTGGAATACGCGCGGCTTACCAATCAGAAGTACCGCAGCATCGGCCTGGGCGTCAGCGGCTACCACCACATGCTGGCAAAGCGCGGCATCCGATGGGAGAGCGATGAGCACCTTGCCTTCACCGATGCGGTATTCGAGCATATCAACTACGCCGCCGTCAAGGCGGACACAGCACTGGCACGGGAAAAGGGCCGCTATGAGCTCTTTGAGGGCAGCGACTGGCAGACAGGCGCGTATTTTGAAAAGCGAGGTTATACCTCAGAAAAGTGGCGGGCGCTTGCGGAAACGGTGGCGGTGCAGGGAATGCGCAACGCCTATCTGCTGGCTGTCGCACCCACTTCCAGCACATCCATCCTCTCCGGCACGTCGGCGGGCATCGATCCAATTATGAAGAAATTCTTTTTAGAGGAAAAAAAGGGCAGCATGCTGCCCCGCGTTGCTCCGGAGCTTTCTATGGATACATGGTGGTACTATAAGGCGGCGCATCTGATCGACCAAAGCTGGTCGGTACGCGCCGCGGGCTTTCGCCAGAGACATATTGACCAGGCGCAGAGCATGAATCTCTATATCACCAACGACTATTCCATGCGTCAGGTGCTCAGACTGTATTTGGAGGCGTGGAGGGCCGGCGTCAAGACCATTTATTATGTCCGCAGCAAGGCCCTTGAGGTCGAGGCCTGTGAAAGCTGCTCGTCATAAGGAGGATAGCATGATGGAACTGAAGAAAAAGCCCCTCTTTAACCCGGAGGGCGACCTTGATGTGCGCCTGCGGCGCATGATCGGCGGCAATACCACCAACCTCAACGACTTCAACAATATGAAGTACGCTTGGGTCAGCGACTGGTACCGGCAGGCCATGAACAACTTTTGGATCCCTGAGGAGATCAATCTCTCGCAGGATGTGAAGGACTATCCCCGCCTGCTGTCAGCCGAGCGCAGCGCCTACGATAAAATTCTGAGTTTTCTTGTCTTTTTGGATTCCATTCAGACAGCGAACCTGCCTAATATCGGCGCCTACATTACAGCCAACGAGGTCAATCTCTGCCTGTCCATTCAGGCGTTTCAGGAGTGTGTCCACTCACAGAGCTACAGCTATATGCTCGACACCATCTGTTCCCCCGTGGAGCGCAATGACATCCTCTATCAATGGAAAACGGACGAGCATCTGCTGCGCCGCAACACCTTCATTGGGGACTGCTACAACGAGTTTCAGGAGCGGAAGGACGCTCCCACGCTGCTGCGCGTGATGATGGCGAACTATATTTTGGAGGGCATCTATTTTTACAGCGGCTTTATGTTCTTCTACAATCTCTCCCGAAACGGAAGATGCCCGGCTCGGCGCAGGAGATCCGCTATATAAACCGCGACGAGAACACGCACTTGTGGCTGTTCCGCAATATCATCACGGAGCTGCAAAAGGAGCAGCCGGAGTTGTTCACCGCCGAGAGCGTACAAGCGCTGCGCGAGATGATGCGTGAGGGCGTGGAGCAGGAGATCGCATGGGGGCATTATGTGATCGGCGACGACATCCCGGGGTTGAACCGGCAGATGATTAGCGATTACATCCGCTATCTCGGGAATCTTCGCTGGACGAGCCTTGGCTATCCGGCATTGTATCCGGGCTTTGAGAGCGAACCGGAGAGCATGGAATGGGTCAGCCAGTACGCTGACGCCAATATGGTCAAGACCGATTTCTTTGAGGCACGCAGTACCGCCTACGCCAAGAGCACCGCACTGATAGACGATTTATAAGAAAACCAAAGACATCAGAATAGGAGGTATTTTTTATATGGATATCCGAACGGTAACAGATGCCATCCGCTATGTAGGGGTGGATGATAACACATTGGCACTCTTTGAAAACCAGTACCCCGTCCAGCCTATGGGAGTGAGCTACAACTCCTATGTCATTCTGGACGAGAAAATCGCCGTGATGGACAGCGTGGACGCACGGGCGGCGGAGGAATGGCTTTCCAATGTAGCGCAGGTGTTGGGGGGGCGCAACCCCGATTATCTTGTGGTCACACACATGGAGCCGGATCATTCCGGCAGCCTCATGCGGATAGCGCAAGAGTACCCGGAGATGAAGATCGTGGGAAACGCGAAAACATTTACCCTGATCAAGCAGTTCTTTGGCACGGGTGCATTGTCGGAAGACCGTATGCTGGAGGTTGGCGAGGGCAGCACGATCTCTCTGGGCTCACACCGGCTGCGCTTCCTGCTGGCACCGATGGTACACTGGCCGGAGGTGATGACGGCGTATGAGGAAACGGAAAAAATCCTGTTCTCGGCGGATGCTTCGGACGCTTTGGCTCACTGGAACGGACTGCCCGTGCCCCCTGGGTGCCGCAGGCCCGACGGTATTATTACAATATTATCGGGAAATATGGCGCACAGGTGCAGGCTCTGCTGAAAAAGACCTCCGCGCTGGAGATCCAAACGATCTGCCCGCTCCATGGTCCCGTGCTTACAGAAGGGCTGGAGGAGTGTCTGCGGCTCTATGATCTCTGGTCACAATGGGAACCTGAAGAATCGGAGAGCATACTGATTGCCTACGCATCCATCCATGGAAATACTGCCCATGCGGCGAAGACCCTAAAGGGTAAATTAGAGAAAAAAGGCGTGCAGGTCAGCATATGTGATCTCACTGTGACAGATCTTTCCTACGCTGTTGCCAGTGCGTTCTACTGCGGGAAACTGGTGTTGGCCTGCTCCACTTATGACGGAGGACTGTTCCCGCCCATGAAGGACTTTTTGGATCATTTACAGACAAAGGGATTCCGAAACCGCCGGATCGGCCTCATGGAAAACGGCTCATGGGCCCCTGCTGCCGCGCGGCTGATGCGCGCCGAGTTGGAAAAGATGAAGGAACTCCGACTGTGTGAAACGGAGGTATCGCTGCGCGGCGCACTGAACCAAACCAGCGAAGCGCAGATGGACGCTCTTGTGGCGGAGCTCTGCGCGGAATAAGCTGCAACAAACCGCAGCTATTCTCGTACAGATGATGGTCTTACTCATCTGCTTTATGTCCCAAGGGCAGAGTACCGTCATCTCAGGTTGAGGTCACGATGTGGTGTGGGGCGAGAACGGAGTCTTGAGAATACCCAAACAAAAGAAAGGAGCTGACAGATATGGCAGCTATGAATATGAATCAGGAGCAGTTTGAGCAGGCGACCCGGGGCGAAAAGCCCGTTTTGGTGGATTTCTGGGCGCCTGGTGCGGCTATTGCCGGAGGATCGGCCCTGCGTATGAGAAGATTGGAGAGGAATACGCGGACAGCCTCGTTGTCAGCAAGATCAATATTGACGAGGAGCCGCGGCTGGCGGGGGCCGAGGGGATCGAGGTCATCCCAACTCTGGTGCTGTACCGGAACGGAAAGGCCGTGGATTCCATCACCGCGCCCGGCTCAAAGGCAGAGATCGACCGCTTCATTCAGGAAGCCTTGGCGAAATAACGGAGGATTCAGATATGAACAACAATCATGTTTATGATATGCTCGTGGTGGGCGGCGGCCCGGGCGGCTACACCGCCGCCCTGTACGCGGCCCGGGCGGGGCTGGACACCGTCGTGCTGGAAAAGCTGTCTGCTGGCGGGCAGATGGCCCTGACCGAGCAGATCGACAACTACCCCGGCTTTGAGAACGGGATCGACGGCTTCTCTCTGGCGGAGAAGATGCAAAAGCAGGCGGAGCGTTTTGGGGCACGCAGCGAATACGCGGAAGTTCTCCGCATGGATCTGACGGCGGTTCCCAAGCTCGTGGAGACCAGCGAGGGGATCTTCCGGGGGAAAACCGTGGTGCTGGCCACCGGCGCAGACCCCAGAACGCTGGGCGTTGCCGGAGAGACGGAGCTGTTGGGCCGGGGCGTGGCCTACTGCGCCGCCTGCGATGGGATGTTTTACAAGGACAAAACGGTGGTCGTGGTGGGCGGCGGCAATTCCGCCGCGGCAGATGCCCTCCTTCTCAGCCGCGTGGCGAAAAAGGTGATCCTCGTCCACCGCAGAGACACCCTGCGGGCCACCAAGATCTATCACGAGCCACTGGAACAGGCCGAAAATGTGGAATTCCGCTGGAACAGCACCGTTTCCGCGCTGCTTTCCGGGGACAGGCTGACCGGCGTACGCCTGCGGGACACCGTCACCGGTGAGGAAAGCGTGGTGGACTGCGACGGCGTATTTGTCAGCGTGGGTCGACAGCCCGCCACGGCGCTGGCGGTGGGTCAACTGGCGCTGGACGGCGGCGGCTATATCGTGGCCGGAGAGACCACGGAAACCAGTATTCCCGGCGTTTACGCCGTGGGCGACGTGCGGACGAAGCCCCTCCGTCAGGTGGTCACCGCCGTGGCGGACGGCGCGGTGGCAGTCCACATGGCGGAGAAATATATCGCGGAAAACCGATAAGGAAGGTAGATTGAAAAAGCCATGTTTAAGGTCAGGCCGGATACGACCGCAGTGGGGATGCCGACATATCTGCAAGGAAAACTGCCAGAGTGATGGCAGATAAGATCACCCATGTAAGATCGGGAGATATGTTGTCTCTCCATATCCAGTCCACGCAACAGTGAGCAACTGAACACAAAACACAGCCACAGATGTACTCTGCGGCTGTGCTTTTATGCATAGTACTTACGGAAAGGATTCGATGAGCAGATTTCTGTGATACGGATTTTGGATTCTCGCAGAGAGGAATTTCGATTGAGTAAAGCATATGAGCAGAAAATTGACGTGGTAA
>NZ_QUDH01000029.1:0-14688 GCF_003477445.1 Clostridium sp. AF50-3
GGAACCGAAAGTGCCGTAAGAAAACGTGGTGGCAGCAGGAATTTGCCGTATTTAAATGCGAAGCCACGGCAAATTCCGTTACTGGGCACGTATGCGTGAACAGTAACTAGAAATGTGGTGAAATAGACCAGGGAGGCGGAAACAATGGATATAAATCAGAAACAGAAAGAACGTCTGGAGCAGCAGTTTGCATTTATCCGGGAGATAGACAAGGAGAAATTTATCGGTCGCCAGACGTATCTGACAGACGGCGAGCGGAAGGAAAATGACGCGGAGCACGCATGGCATATGGCGATCATGACGGTGCTTCTGGCGGAGTATTCCAATGAGCCGATTGATGTGCTGAAAACGGTTACCATGCTTCTGATTCACGATCTGGTCGAGATCGATGCCGGCGACACGTATGCCTATGATGAGGAGGCGAAGAAAACCCAGCGGGAGAGAGAATTAAAGGGTGCAGAGCGCATTTTCGGAATGCTGCCGCCGGATCAGGGCGAAAAACTGCGCTCTCTCTGGGATGAATTTGAAGCCGGGGAGACGCCGGAAGCACGGTTTGCACATACGATGGACAACATCCAGCCGACGATGCTCAATGATGCTTCCAATGGAAAGGCGTGGGCGACGCGCGGCGTGCACCTGAGCCAGATTCTTGGAAGAAATAAGAATACCGCCAAGGGCTCGGAGACGCTGTGGAACTATTCCTATGAGAATTTCATCACTCCGAGCCTCCGGGAAGGAAAGATAAAAAACGACACGTTACCCGAAGAGTAATCGAATTGTCGGAGGAAGCATGAGCTTTATCCAGCAGACTGCTGTCAGCGGAAACGGCGTGCGTGGCTGCTATTTTTGAGTTCGAAGAAGATTCTGTCGGTTCGGTGGTTATTTTTGAAGCTGAAGCTGTTCCAGAACGTTCCGAGTGATTGGAGCAAGTCATCGGGTCAGCTTTAGAGGAAATCAGAGCAGCAGCTTTCTTGTTTACATCAAAAATGATATGCTTCTTTTGCGACAGCCAGTTCATATCGTTATCAAAAATCAGAGCGTCAGAGACGGAATCGGCGCTCTGATTTTTTGAGTTTTCTTCCGGCATGACACCTCCGGACAGGGCGGGCGGCGGATAGAGAACACCCCACCAGTTGTCGATCACATGAGTCTGCAGGATCGGCGGGGCGACCGCGTACGCCAGGACTTTCTGCTGAATCTGGTTTCTGGTAAAAGTAAGAAGAGGCAGGCAGAAAAGCAGAAATAAGAGCATGGAACATAAGGCGAGATGCGGGAGTGCTCCACCGTATAGATGGGAAGGTTTACAGGAACCGGTGGAAAAATGGCGGCATTTATTGGTGACAGGTGGATGAATCCTGGATGTGGGTGACGGACAATTTTCAGGATGGAACGAAATCATTTGATTTATCATAATGGCTCTCCTTTTACTGAAAGAAATCGAATCTTCTTGTCGCAAGTATTGACAGTTATGGTATAATCTAAACTATATTTTGGAATAGCATTCCGGCGTGTGGTGAAGCTTCCCACACCCGGCAGAAAGGCGGATATTATGAAAAAGAGTGTACTTGTGGTATTTGGCGGACAGTCTTCGGAACATATTGTTTCATGTATGTCGGCAATCAATGTCATTAAAAATATAGATACAGAGCGCTATGATGTAACCCTGATCGGAATTACCGAAGAGGGAAAATGGCTGCTGGTTGACTCGGTCGAGCAGATCGAGGATGAGAGCTGGAGAAAGAACACGACGACCGCGATCCTTTCCCCGGATGCAACGGAGAAATCCGTGATCGTCCTGAAAAATGGTAAGGCGGAAATGATCCGCATTGATGTGGTATTCCCGGTTCTGCATGGACTCTGGGGCGAGGACGGCACCATTCAGGGCATCTTTGAGCTGGCAAAAATCCCGTATGTCGGATGCGGTGTGCTGGCGTCCAGCGTTTCGATGGATAAAGTGTATACAAAACAGATTGTTGACCACACAGGCGTGCGCCAGGCGGCATATGAGCTGGTCATCCGCAAAGAACTTGAAAAGATGGATGAGGTTGTGGCACGCATCGAGAACCGGTTCTCATATCCGGTATTTATCAAGCCGTCCAATGCAGGTTCTTCCAGAGGTGTCAGCAAGGCGTCGGATCGCGAAGAGCTGATTGCAGGCTTAAAGGAGGCGGCGCACCATGACCGCAAGATTCTGGTTGAGGAGACGATTGTCGGCCGTGAGATCGAATGTGCGGTCTTTGGAAATGGCACAGAACCGGTCATCGCTTCCGGTGTTGGCGAGATTCTGGCAGCAGCCGATTTCTATGATTTTGATGCGAAATATTACAACGCAGAGTCCAGAACCGTGGTAAATCCAGAGCTTCCGGGCGATGCGACCGAGCGTGTGCGTCAGGCGGCGAGACGTATTTTCAAGGCGGTAGATGGCTATGGTCTGTCGCGTGTCGATTTCTTTGTGACGAAGGACGGCGAGGTTATCTTCAATGAGATCAATACCATGCCGGGCTTTACCGCGATCAGTATGTACCCGATGCTCTTTGAGGCGGCCGGAATCCCGAAGCCGGAGATGGTGACAAAGCTGATTGAACACGGACTGAAACGCTACGAAGCCTAGAAATAAATAAAAATGTTTCAGAATCCTGAAACAGTGTGAGAGAATCTACTTTTGGACGTTATATGATTCAATATACACAGATGTTCGGGAAAGAATGGAAACATGACCATAAGAATTTTGCCGAAAGGAAGGTAAACATGGATAGAAATGCCCCGATCGGAGTTTTTGATTCAGGCATCGGCGGTCTGACGGTAGCCCGTGAGATCATGCGTCAGATGCCGCAGGAGAGCATCGTATACTTTGGAGATACGGCGCGCGTTCCATATGGAAGCAAATCGCAGGAGACGGTGCTGCGCTATTCCCGCCAGATCATCCGTTTCTGAAAACACAGGGAGTCAAGGCGATCGTGATTGCCTGCAACACGGCCTCGGCGTGTGCACTGGAGACGGTCAAACAGGAATTGGATATCCCGATCATCGGGGTTATCTACGCGGGCGCGCGCACGGCTGCCGAGGCAACCCATAATGGAAAGATTGGCGTAATTGGAACCGAGGCGACCATCCGGAGCGGTATTTATACCAGAGAAATGCAGAAGCTGCGCCCGGATATTGAGGTCATTGGAAAACCGTGTCCGCTCTTTGTGCCGCTGGTGGAGGAAGGACTCTTCCATGATTCGGTAACAGATGAGATTGCCTCCCGGTATCTTTCTTCGCTGAAAGAAAAATACATTGATACGCTGGTTATGGGATGTACGCATTATCCGCTGCTGCGTTCGACTCTGCATCGGCTGATGGGCGACGAGGTGACATTGGTAAATCCGGCATATGAGACGGCGGTTGAACTTAAAACTCTGCTGCGGGACATGGATCTGACACGCAGTTCGGAGGATCTGGAACGTTTTTCGGAGGAAAACAGCCGCCGCGCTGCTGCCGGGGACCCGATTCTTGACCAGTATCAGTTCTTTGTCAGCGACCGGGCGGAGAATTTCACGCGTTTTGCCAAGGCGATTCTGCCAAAAGAGGTAAAAGACACGAAACAGATTAACATTGAGGAGTATTAAAATATGACGAAAGATGTGCTTGTATCCGTGCGCGGTGCCCATATTGCGGACGGGGAGACGAATAACCTGGAGGTTATCACGGCAGGCAGCTATTATTTCAAAAATGGCAAGCATTATATCATCTATGATGAGATCCTGGAGGGTGAGGAAGGAAGCATCCGCAATACCATCAAAGCCAATGCGGATAGCGTCGATATGATCAAGGGAGGCGATGCGCGGGCGCATATGATTTTTCAGGAGAACCGTCCGAATGTCAGCTGTTATGTGACTCCATACGGTCAGATGATCGTGGGCGTCACGACCGACCGCATCAAGATCAATGAAGGTCCGGATCATTTGAAAATTCAGATTGATTATACGCTGGAACTCAACTATGAGCAGACCAGCCAGAGCCATATTGAAATTGATGTGAAATCGAAGGCGACGGCGAAATTGAACCTGAAAGAGCAGTAAATATAAAAGAATATAGAAACAAAGAAATAAAATCGATGAATCAAAAATCCCGGAAACGTGCAATCAGTTACATTTCCGGGATTTTAAGATCCATTATTTATTTTTCTTGGACTTGGAAGCTTCTTTCTTTGCTGCCTCTTCTGTATTTTTCTTGAAACGGTCAAAGAATTTTTTCTTCTTCGGCAGCGGCGGGATACCTCCGCGCACGCTCTTGATCTCTGTGATATAAAGACCGCTGATGACAACCTTTGCCTCGGTGCGGAGCGGTAACTGAAGGAATACCTTCTCATCCGCGATCATGGTCACAACCTTCGGTCCGATCTTAGCCTTTACGATCGGGAGCTTCGCCCACTTCATATACCATGGAGTCTGGTCAATAACCATCTTCGGGAGACCGGAATCTCCGATTTTCAGTTTCTTTTTGTCAATCGCCAGAATCGAAACGGTCTGTTTCGAAGCGTCGATCATAGTCTGCTGCTCTGCCTGACGTTTCTGCATCCGGGAACCCAGAATATACAGTACGACAAGAAGGATAGCCAGAATGACGATAATAACTAGCAGTACATTCCAAAATGACATATATATACCTCCGTTGTAGATAGCGGCGGGACGAAAATCCAATCCCATTTCGCAGAAATAACGAAAATAGCCGCGCAATTACTATGTATTATAGCATTGGAGAGGGGAAATGGCAAGAAAAATAGACGGGTAACTATGGCTTATTCCAAATCCATCAAAAAACCACTTGACACCCATCAAATCCCATGCTAAGATGGAGAATGCACTATTGTGGAAAACTGTGTTTTCCGGGTATTCGTATGCCCAAATGACAGTGCAGCTCCGGCGGCATGAAACAAGGCTGGTTCGGAGATGGAAAAATGCAAACCATAGAGATAGAAAGAAAACAGGGGTGAAACATCGAATGGAGAAAAGCAGGATGCGTCCGGTAAAAACCGGTAAAGGTGTAAGGATGACCTTCTCAAGACAAAAAGAAGTTCTGGAAATGCCGAATTTGATTGAGATTCAGAAAAACTCGTATCAGTGGTTCCTGGATGAGGGACTGAAAGAAGTGTTTGCTGATATCTCCCCGATCACGGATTTCGCAGGTCACTTGAGTCTGGAATTTGTGGATTTTACACTGTGTAAAAACGATATCAAATATACGATCGAAGAGTGCAAAGAGCGCGATGCGACCTATGCAGCTCCTCTGAAGGTAAAGGTAAGACTTTGCAATAAAGATAAAGATGAGATCAATGAACATGAGATTTTCATGGGTGATCTTCCACTTATGACCGACACCGGCTCCTTCGTTATCAACGGAGCGGAGCGAGTTATCGTCAGCCAGCTTGTTCGTTCCCCTGGTATTTATTATGGAATCGCGCACGATAAGATCGGTACAGAGTTATACAGCTGCACCGTTATCCCGAACCGGGGTGCCTGGCTGGAGTATGAGACAGATTCCAACGACATTTTCTACGTGCGTGTAGACCGGACCAGAAAAGTTCCTGTTACTGTTCTGATCCGTGCTCTTGGTTACGGTACTAACGCCGAGATCATTGACCTGTTCGGCGATGAGCTGAAACTGGAGAAGAGCTTCGAGAAGGATCCGTCCAACAACTACCAGGATGGTCTTCTGGAATTATATAAGAAGATTCGTCCGGGTGAGCCGCTTTCCGTAGACAGCGCAGAGAGCCTGTTAAACAGCATGTTCTTCGATCCGCGCCGCTACGATCTGGCAAAGGTGGGTCGTTATAAATTCAATAAAAAGCTTCACTTTAAGAACCGTATCGTAGGTCACGTTCTGGCTGAGGATGTGGTTGATACAACTACCGGAGAGATTCTGGCGGAGCAGGGAACAAAGGTCACCAAGGAACTTGCTACTGACATCCAGAACGCAGGCGTTCCGTTTGTATGGATTCAGGGTGAGAAGAAGAATCACAAGGTTCTTTCTAACATGATGGTAGATCTGGGCGCTTATGTGAATTTCGATCCGGAAGAAGTAGGCGTCACAGAGTTAGTATTCTATCCGGTTCTCCAGGGTATTCTGGAAGAAAATGCCGGCGCTTCTGATGAGGAGTTAAAAGAGATTATCCGCAGAGATATCCATGACCTGATTCCGAAGCACATTACGAAGGAAGATATCATCGCTTCCATCAACTACAACATGCATCTGGAAGGCGGCATCGGCAATCCAGATGATATCGACCATCTGGGCAACCGTCGTATCCGTGCGGTCGGCGAGCTGCTTCAGAACCAGTACCGTATCGGTCTGTCCCGTATGGAGCGTGTGGTACGTGAGCGTATGACAACACAGGACATGGAAGGTGTTTCTGCCCAGTCCCTGATCAATATTAAGCCGGTTACAGCAGCAGTCAAGGAGTTCTTCGGAAGTTCCCAGCTGTCCCAGTTCATGGATCAGAACAACCCGCTGTCCGAGCTGACCCATAAGAGACGTCTTTCCGCCCTGGGTCCTGGCGGTCTGTCAAGGGACCGTGCCGGATTCGAGGTACGAGATGTACACTACACACACTATGGCCGTATGTGCCCGATCGAGACACCTGAGGGACCGAACATCGGTCTGATCAACTCCCTGGCATCTTACGCACGTGTCAATGAGTACGGTTTCATCGAAGCCCCGTACCGTGTAGTAGATAAAACCGATCCGTCCAACCCGGTTGTTACGGATGAGGTTGTATACCTGACAGCAGACGAGGAAGATAACTTTGTTGTTGCACAGGCAAACGAGCAGTTAGACGAAGAAGGACACTTCGTCCACAATAACGTATCTGGTCGTTTCCGTGAGGAAACCTCCGAGTTCCAGAAGAAGAAAATCGACCTGATGGACGTATCCCCGAAGATGGTATTCTCCGTAGCTACTTCCATGATTCCGTTCCTGCAGAACGACGATGCGAACCGTGCTCTGATGGGATCGAACATGCAGCGTCAGGCGGTACCGCTTCTGACCACCGAGAGAGCCGTTGTCGATACCGGTATTTCCGCGAAGGCAGCTGTTGACTCTGGTGTGTGTGTCGTTGCAAAGAATGCCGGTGTGGTTGAGCGCTCCGCTTCCAACGAGATCATCATCAAGAGAGATTCCGATGGAAACCGCGATGTATACCATCTGACAAAATTCAAGAGAAGTAACCAGTCCAACTGCTACAATCAGAAACCGATTGTATACAAGAATGACCATGTCGAAGCTGGCGAGGTTATCGCAGATGGTCCGTCCACCTGCAACGGTGAGATCGGTCTGGGCAAAAACCCGCTGATCGGCTTCATGACCTGGGAAGGCTACAACTACGAGGATGCCGTTCTTCTGTCTGAGCGTCTGGTTCAGGAGGATGTATATACCTCCGTCCATATCGAGGAATACGAGGCAGAAGCACGTGATACCAAGCTGGGACCGGAAGAGATCACAAGAGATGTTCCGGGTGTCGGCGAGGATGCACTGAAAGATCTGGACGAGCGCGGTATCATCCGCATCGGTGCAGAGGTTCGTGCCGGTGATATCCTGGTAGGTAAGGTTACTCCGAAGGGAGAGACCGAGCTGACCGCAGAAGAGCGCCTGTTACGTGCGATCTTCGGTGAGAAGGCAAGAGAGGTTCGTGATACCTCCCTGAAAGTACCGCATGGTGCATACGGTATCATCATTGATGCGAAGGTATTTACAAGAGAGAACGGCGACGAGCTGGCTCCGGGTGTAAATAAGACCGTTCGTATCTACATTGCACAGAAGAGAAAGATTTCCGTCGGCGATAAGATGGCTGGCCGTCATGGTAACAAGGGTGTCGTTTCCCGTGTACTTCCGGTTGAGGATATGCCGTTCCTTCCGAATGGCCGTCCGCTCGACATCGTACTGAACCCACTGGGCGTACCGTCCCGTATGAATATCGGACAGGTCCTGGAGATTCATTTAAGCCTTGCTGCCAAAGCACTTGGTTTTGATGTATCCACCCCGATTTTCGACGGTGCAGACGAGAAAGATATTCAGAACACTCTGGAGATGGCAAATGACTATGTCAACACCTCCTGGGAAGAGTTCGAAGCAAAATATAAAGATATTGTAGATCCGGAAGTTATGGAGTATCTGGGTACCCATCTGGAGCACAGAAAACTTTGGAAGGGCGTTCCGATCGGACGTGACGGTAAAGTCCGCCTGAGAGATGGACGTACCGGCGAATACTTCGACAGCCCGGTTACAATCGGACACATGCATTACCTGAAACTGCATCATCTGGTTGATGATAAGATTCATGCACGTTCCACAGGTCCTTACTCCCTCGTTACACAGCAGCCGCTGGGTGGTAAAGCTCAGTTCGGTGGCCAGCGTTTCGGAGAGATGGAGGTTTGGGCTCTGGAGGCGTATGGCGCATCCTACACGCTGCAGGAGATCCTGACCGTGAAGTCCGATGATGTGGTAGGTCGTGTGAAGACATACGAGGCAATCATCAAGGGCGAGAATATTCCGGAGCCGGGTATTCCGGAGTCCTTCAAGGTACTCTTAAAAGAGCTTCAGTCCCTGGGTCTGGATGTCAGAGTTCTGGCAGAAGACGGTTCCGAGATCGAGCTCAAGGAGAACATCGACGAAGGCGATACCGATCTTCGTTCCGTCATCGAGGGTGACAGCAAGCGTTACTCTCAGAATGAGTCCTTCGGCAACTACGGTTACCAGGAGCAGGAATTTAAAGATGGTGAGCTGACCGATGTAGAGCACGATGAGTATACAGCAGAGGCAGACGGCTATACGGACGATGACTATGCAGACGTTTCCGATGATAATGGATCTGACGACGAAGAATAATCGATAGGAGGGAGTACCGCTCATGCCAGAGACAAATGAAACATATCAACCATTGACATTTGACGCAATCAAGATCGGTTTGGCATCCCCTGAAAAGATTCTGGAGTGGTCTCACGGCGAGGTTAAAAAGCCGGAGACCATCAACTACAGAACATTAAAGCCGGAGAAAGACGGCCTGTTCTGTGAGAGAATCTTTGGACCGAGCAAGGACTGGGAGTGCCACTGTGGTAAATATAAAAAAATCAGATATAAAGGTGTTATCTGTGACCGCTGCGGCGTTGAGGTTACAAAAGCCAGCGTCCGCCGTGAGCGCATGGGTCATATCGAGCTTGCAGCTCCGGTTTCCCACATCTGGTATTTCAAGGGAATTCCGAGCCGCATGGGTCTGATTCTGGACATTTCTCCGAGAACTCTGGAGAAGGTTCTGTACTTCGCTTCCTATATCGTGCTGGATCCGGGACAGACCGGACTGCAGATGAAGCAGGTTCTGTCTGAGAAGGAGTACCGTGACGAGATCGAGAAATACGGTTACGGTTCTTTCCGTGTCGGCATGGGTGCCGAGGCGATTCAGGAGCTTTTAAAGGCGATCGACCTGGAGAAGGATTCTGAGGATCTGAGAAACCAGTTACAGGATGCAACCGGACAGAAGCGTGCCCGCATCATCAAGCGTCTGGAAGTCGTAGAGGCATTCAGAAATTCCGGCAACAAACCGGAGTGGATGATCATGACCGTTGTCCCGGTTATCCCGCCGGATATCCGTCCGATGGTACAGCTGGATGGCGGACGTTTCGCAACTTCCGACTTAAACGATCTGTACCGTCGTATTATCAACCGTAACAACCGTCTTGCAAGACTTCTGGAGCTCGGCGCACCGGATATCATCGTGCGCAACGAGAAACGTATGCTTCAGGAGGCAGTTGACGCATTAATTGATAATGGCCGCCGCGGCCGTCCGGTTACCGGTCCTGGCAACCGTGCCCTCAAGTCCCTTTCTGATATGTTAAAGGGTAAACAGGGACGTTTCCGTCAGAACCTTCTGGGTAAACGAGTTGACTATTCCGGACGTTCTGTTATTGTTGTAGGACCGGAACTTAAGATTTATCAGTGTGGTCTTCCGAAAGAAATGGCGATCGAGCTGTTTAAGCCTTTCGTTATGAAAGAGCTGGTTTCTAACGGAACCGCTCATAACATTAAAAATGCAAAGAAGATGGTAGAGCGCCTTCAGCCGGAGGTTTGGGACGTTCTCGAGGATGTAATCAAAGAGCATCCGGTTATGTTAAACCGTGCTCCTACACTGCATCGTCTGGGTATCCAGGCATTCGAGCCGATTCTGGTAGAAGGTAAGGCAATCAAGCTGCATCCGCTTGTTTGTACCGCGTTTAACGCCGATTTCGATGGCGACCAGATGGCGGTACATCTTCCGCTTTCCGTGGAAGCACAGGCAGAGTGCCGTTTCCTGCTGCTTTCCCCGAACAACCTGTTAAAACCGTCCGATGGTGGTCCGGTAGCCGTTCCTTCCCAGGATATGGTACTTGGTATCTACTATCTGACCCAGGAGCGTCCGGGTGCCAAGGGCGAGGGCATGGCGTTCAAGAGCATCAACGAGGCAATTCTGGCATACGAGAACAAGGTTGTTACCCTGCACTCCCGTGTCAAAGTAAGAGTAACCCGCACGATGCCGGATGGCACAACGAAGACTGGTATCATCGAATCTACCGTTGGACGTTTCATCTTCAACGAGATCATTCCGCAGGATCTGGCTTCGTAGATCGTTCTCAGCCGGAGAATGAGCTGAAACTGGAAGTTGACTTCCACGTAGGCAAGAAGCAGTTAAAGCAGATTCTGGAGAAGGTTATCAATGTCCATGGCGCAACCCAGACAGCGATCACCCTGGATGATATCAAGGCGATTGGCTACAAGTTCTCTACACGTGCAGCCATGACCGTATCGATTTCCGATATGACCGTACCGGCAAGCAAGCCGAAGCTGATTGCTGATGCTCAGGCAACGGTTGACCATATCGCAAAGAACTTCCGCCGTGGTCTTATCACAGAGGAAGAGCGTTACAAAGAAGTTATCGAGACCTGGAAGGCAACCGATGATCAGCTGACTCACGACCTGCTGACAGGACTTGACAAATATAACAACATCTTCATGATGGCTGACTCCGGTGCGCGAGGATCGGATAAGCAGATTAAACAGCTTGCTGGTATGCGAGGACTGATGGCAGATACGACCGGTCATACGATTGAACTTCCTATCAAGTCCAACTTCCGTGAGGGTCTGGACGTACTGGAGTACTTCATCTCCGCACACGGAGCTCGAAAAGGTATGTCCGATACGGCTCTGCGTACTGCCGACTCTGGTTACCTGACCAGACGTCTGGTAGACGTATCCCAGGATCTGATCGTCCGCGAGGAGGACTGCTGCTGGGATAAGCCGGAGATTCCGTATATGGAGATCAAGGCATTCATGGATGGTCAGGAGACCATCGAGACATTGCAGGAGCGTATCACAGGACGTTTCATCGCTGAGACAATCACAGACCCGGATACAGGTGAAGTGGTGATTGAGAAGAACCATATGTGTACGCCGAAGCGTGCAGCGGCTGTTATGGCAGCATTGAAGAAACAGGGCAGAGATTCCATCAAGATCCGTACCGTTCTGACCTGTAAATCCCATATCGGTGTGTGTGCGAAGTGCTACGGTGCCAACATGGCAACCGGTCAGCCGGTTCAGGTCGGTGAGGCAGTCGGCATCATCGCGGCACAGTCCATCGGTGAGCCTGGTACACAGCTGACCATGCGTACGTTCCACTCGGGCGGCGTTGCCGGTGGCGATATCACACAGGGTCTTCCGCGTGTCGAGGAGCTTTTCGAGGCACGTAAGCCGAAGGGACTTGCTATCATCGCTGAGTTCGGCGGTGTGGCAACCATCAAAGATACCAAGAAGAAACGTGAGATCATTATCACGGATAATGAGACGGGCAATTCCAAGACATACCTGATTCCTTACGGCTCCCGTATCAAGATTCAGGACGGCGCGGTTCTGGAGGCTGGTGACGAGCTGACCGAAGGTAGCGTGAACCCGCACGATATTCTGAAGATCAAGGGCGTCCGCGCCGTACAGGATTACATGATCCAGGAAGTACAGCGTGTATACCGCTTACAGGGTGTAGAAATCAACGATAAGCATATCGAGATGATCGTACACCAGATGTTAAAGAAGATTAAGATTGAGGAAAGTGGAGATTCCGACGTACTGCCGGGCGTATCCATGGATGTACTCGATTTCAACGAGATGAACGAGGCGCTGGAAGCCGAGGGCAAAGAGCCGGCGATCGGACGTCAGGTTATGCTGGGTATCACCAAGGCATCTCTGGCAACCGACTCCTTCTTATCCGCTGCATCCTTCCAGGAGACAACCAAGGTTCTGACCGAGGCTGCCATCAACGGAAAGGTAGATAAGCTGATTGGTCTGAAGGAGAACGTTCTGATTGGTAAGCTGATTCCGGCTGGTACCGGTATGAAGCGTTACCGCTCTATCAAGCTGAACACTGATGTTGAGGAAGAGGATGATATCGATCTGGCAGAGGACGACTTCAACGAGCCGGCTGAACTGGACGAGGCAGACAAGATTGTACTCAACGAGGATGAGCTGAGTGAAGAATAATTAAAAATGAAAAACGGAATCGTTTTTTGGAGATCGCCGCAGAGATGCGGCGGTCTTTTTTTGTGCCAATGATGCGCACTCGCGCGAAGCTGTAGGTTGTCGCAAGCGACCGCGCGAGACGCCCGAATGTGCCAAGGCACATTCGTTCCTGCCATATCATAGACAGAAAACCGTAAGAAATAGAAGCGCGGGATTGGTTGAATCGAAGGGGAAAATCCGTTATACTTATAAAGGAAATGTTTAAAATCCAAAGTAATGTGATTAAATTGTATAAATTTAAAGAACAAATTTAACGATTTTAGACTTTCAAAACAGAAACAATTATTTTAAAAATAGAGACATTGGAAGGAGATTATATAGATGAAGAGACACAATTGGCTCAAAAAACACACACTGGGACTGGCGGCGGCTCTGCTGATGACAGCCGGTATGTCGCAGATCGCGCTGGCAGGTGACTCGGTGTATGTCAATACGTCTTCCCTGCGCTACCGGACATCGGCGCAGATCAAGGACAATAATATCGCGGGCAATCTGTCCTACGGTCAGAAGCTGGAGCGCGTGGGAACCAGCGGGCAGTGGACGATGATTCTTTTGAATGGAAAGAAGTATTACGTTTCATCCGCCTATGTGACAAGCAAAAAACCGGCATCTGCAGGTGCTGTCCAGACAACCAGCCAGACAGCAGCGGGAGCGCAGACATCCGGCGGCACGGCGATCGCACTTTCTTCTAATTATAAATACGCAAATTATTCAAAGATCAACAGCGGAACTGCGACCCTGTACCGCTCGACTGCTTCCAACAAGAAAAATAAAGTGGTCTGTGTCAATGCCGGACATGGAACAAACGGTGGCGGAAGCGTCAAGACCCAGTGTCATCCGGATGGAAGTGCGAAAGTAACCGGCGGCACAACCGGAGCCGGTGCTACCTCAGCAGTGGCAGTTTCCAGCGGTATGACCTTTGCAGATGGAACAGCAGAGAGCAAGGTAACACTTGCTATGGCAAAGGTGCTTAAGACAAAACTTCTGAATGCAGGCTATGATGTACTGATGATCCGTGAATCAGATGATGTACAGCTGGATAATATAGCTCGTACGGTCATTGCGAATAACAACGCGGACTGTCATATAGCCTTGCACTGGGATTCAACCAGCAGCAACAAGGGTGCCTTTTTCATGAGCGTTCCAAGCAATGCAACCTACCGTGCGATGGAGCCGGTTGCCTCTCATTGGAAGCAGCACAACCAACTGGGCGAGTCGCTGATCAGCGGCTTAAAGAGCGCGGGTGTGAAGATTTATTCTAAAGGCAGCATGGAGATGGATTTGACCCAGACTTCCTATTCAACGATTCCGAGTGTGGATATTGAGCTGGGAGATAAGGCGTCCGATCATTCGGGTGCGACGCTTGAGACTCTGGCGAACGGACTGCTGGCTGGCGTGAATACATTCTTCGGACAGTAAAAACTGAAAGGAGGAAAGCGTATGGGATTGGTGGCGTTTATTATGGCATATGCATTATTTGCGTTTATCTTTTATATTCTGCAGGTAATTGCATACTGGAAGATCTTTACAAAAGCCGGGGAAGAAGGATGGAAATCCATCATTCCGATTTACAATGGCTATGTACAGTACCGGCTGACCTGGGATGTGCAGTATTTCTGGGTGGCACTCGGACTGGCGGTCGGCGGAGGTATTTTAAATTCCTTCGGCGGAATCGTGGGAGTTATCGGTTCGCTTGCGCTTCTGGGAACAGCACTCATGAATGTGGTGGCACTCTATAAGCTGGCGTGTGCCTATGGTCACGGGATAGGATTTACTATTGGTTTATTTTTCCTGAATCCGCTTTTTATGCTGATTCTTGGTTTTGGTGATTCGGAGTACATGGGACCGCAGGAGTAGCGGAAATGAAGTTCCGGGATATTTAAGATATTTTCCAGAAAAAAAGAGTCAGATGAGACAATAGAGGGTTTTGCACTGTACCTGTCTACAGCGCAAAACCCTTGTTACTGCTCACAGGTAGGCACTTTTGGAACCGAAAGTGCCGTAGAAAACGTGGTGGCAGCAGGAATTTGCCGTATTTAAATGCGAAGCCACGGCAAATTCCGTTACTGGGCACGTATGCGTGAACAGTAACAAATACCGCCCATTTGTGGG
>NZ_QUDH01000003.1:0-319501 GCF_003477445.1 Clostridium sp. AF50-3
GTAACGGAATTTGCCGTGGCTTCGCATTTAAATACGGCAAATTCCTGCTGCCACCACGTTTTCTTACGGCACTTTCGGTTCCAAAAGTGCCTACCTGTGAACAGTAACTATATAAGTTCTAATTTGATTCAAAACACACTCTCACTCTGAGTCAGACAGCGGTTCTTTCTGTATATAAAAAGCTTTCATTTTGCATTGCATATATCATATAATATATTGCACATTTTTTATAACGATACAGTTATCCGATTCTCCCAAATTTTCCTAAATCATCGAATTCTGTGCGAAACGCACCTCACAAATTACCAGAATAAAAAGATAAATTAGAACGAAACCACCTGCGACCGCAGTTCATTTCGATAAGATATATTGAGTCTAACACATCTATTCTCTAAATGCAAGAACTCTTTTGGAATTTTCACAACGAAAAATGCCCGCCCCAGAAAATAAAATTCATATTCCAAATTTCATTTTCCAGAGCAGGCACTTTCCCACTAACTCATATTTCAAGTCGAACATCCGTGAGACTTGGCGCGTGATTCTGGTCAGCAAAGCTGACATATTCCTATCAGAATCACTGCGCATCCTCGCGGAGCGTTTATCTCATTCGGAGATTGGACTCCCACTGAGACAAATTTGCCATTACTCACCACCTGAAGAGGTGGGAGTCTTCTAGACTGAGATAAATTCCTATTTATTTTATCTCAGCCACATTCTCCCAAGAGTATCCCACATCAATGCCGATGCATCGAGAACGACGACATATCATACGCCTTCAGGTTCTCATGTACTTCTCTTGCATCTGCCTCGGCGATGAGTTTGTCTCTCGACTTCTTCGCCTCCATCTCGGCTTTGTGCTTGCTCGGTCCGCCGACACAGCCGCCGACGCACGCCATACCCTCGATGAAGTCCTCCGGCAGACGTCCCACTTTCAGAAGAAGAAGGGCTTTCTTACACTCAGCCGCACCGTTGCAGCGCGCTACCTTGATATCGGTATTCTCACCAGACTCTTTCAGACATTCTAATACCGCCGCTGTTACGCCGCCGCCGTTGCCGAAGCGTTTTCCAAATACACTGGCTTCCTGCATACTGTTCTCTTCCGGCTCCAGATTTACGTCTTTCGCCCGCATCATCGCACGGATCTCTCCGTAAGTCATCGCATAGTCCGCATTGCCCTGGATATTCAGATCCAGCGTCTCGCTCTTCTTCGCGATACACGGTCCGATAAAGACAGTGACAACCTCCGGATCCTGCGCCTTCAGCATACGGGAGACCGCACACATCGGGGAAACCGTCGTGGACATATTGTCAAGCAGCTGTGGGAAATGCTGTTTGATCATGTTGACAAATGCCGGACAGCAGGAGGTCGTCATCTTCTTGCCCTCTTTGTAAGCTTCCGCCCACTCTTCTGCCTCGGCTGCCGCGGTCATATCGCCGCCCAGACCAACCTCGATCATATCTGCAAATCCAATCTTCTTTAAAGCTGTTTTCCAACTTGCAAACGTGATGTCCGGTCCAAACTGGCCTTCGGTCGCCGGTGCCAGCATCGCTACGACCTTTTTGCCTGCGTTGATCAGGCGGATCACATCGACCATGAAGGTCTTGGAACCGATCGCACCGAACGGGCAGGAATGGATGCAGGCGCCACACTGGATACATTTTTTCTCATCGATCACACATACACCATACTCATCGTAGGTAATCGCATCCACTGGGCAGACCTTCTTACACGGGCGCTCCAGATGGGCAATCGCATTGTATGGGCATGCCTGGGAACACTTTCCGCACTCGCGGCATTTATCCGGGTCGATGTGCGCCTTGGTATTTCCCATGCTGATCGCTCCAAACGGACAGGAGTTCTGGCAGGCTTTACCCATACATTTACGGCAGTTATCGGTGACTGTGTAGGACGCAATCGGGCACTCCTCACAGGCTGCATTGATAACCTGTACGACGTTGTTTGTATTGCGGTCAGACGGACATTTACCTTCTGCCAGACGGATTCTCTGGCGGACAATCTCTCTCTCCTTGTATACACAGCAGCGGTACTGTGCCTGCGGACCAGGGCTGATTTTGTACGGAATATCGTCTCTTCCGTCCTCTAACTGATCATTCCAAGCAAGCTTTGCTACCTCATAAAGTATCTCATGTTTGATGCGCAGAATTGTCGCGTCATTCGTTACCATGTTTTATCCTCCTTATTAATAATACGTTACCGTAACTTTCTTTCCCATACCTTCGACTGCTTCTTTTAGCTGTTTGACCAGGTTCTGGCGGATTCCCAGATCAAACGCCAGCCCTGGATTCTGGTAGGCGCTGTTCGCCGCCGTTCCCACAAACATATGTAATTCCGTGCAGTCTTCTATCAAAATCTTCGCGATCATGGACGCACCATTTTTCTTGTCCAACTCGCTGAAAAACTCAGAACTTAAATCGCATTCGATCAGATAGCGTTTCAGAAGTTCGATCGCTTTCCGCAGCGTCAGGACTCCCTCCGTCACCAGATCGATGCCTTCCATAAAAGCGATCGGCGGAATATCCGGGTCGCTGTAATCCATTGATACCCGCAGCGGTCGTCCCAGCTCCCGCGACAGGATCGTCGCGCTGGTTCCGCCCGATACAATGTGCTTTGCCGACTCATCTTTCATAAAATCCGCCGTGATCGTCTCATCGTCGTTGCGGTCGAGCGGCGGTCCCGTCATCAGGTTGACCGGTTTCCGGTCAATGATCCGAGCTACCACAACCGTCGTATCATCGCCCGGTTTTCCCTCGTAAATCTGGCTGCATTCCGCACAGAGTGCCGCCGCCATACGTGCCGACGAAAGAGAGGTCAGGCATTGTTCCGAAACAAACTCTGCCACCGACTCCCACGGCCAGCCAAATTTATATTTGCCGCTCTTTCCGACTCCCGCGTGCGTCACGCCGTCGCTGACAAGTACCAGCGCATCACCCTTCTGAACCTGGAACCGGCACTCGCTGATCTCCTTGTCCTTGACGAGACGCTTGTATTTCTGCAGCTCCACCACATGACCACAGCGCAAAAAAATGCATCGCGGGTTATCATATTCAACTAAATATACCTCGCCGTTGTTGAAAATCTGGAGAATCGAGAACGTCGCATACGCCACCTGTCTCGTCTGACAGATCGGAAGCGTCTGCACAATCGTCTCCACACATTCCTCCAGCGTGGCTCCATTTAAAAACATCGTACCCAGAATCTTTGCCGTCAGCGTCGAAAGAATATTCGCCTTGACGCCGCTTCCCATGCCATCCGCCAGAATGATAACGTCCGAATCTTCCGTTTTCAGGCACTCTACCGTATCGCCGCACAGGATCTCTGAATACTTATTCAGACTTTTAAACGTGACATCTACGGTTACTCCCATTTATCGGACCTCACTTTCGCTCTCATCGTCAATCAGGGAACAAAGCTTCATCAGGGTTGTCTTCGTCTCCGCCGTCGTCTCACCCAGGAGTCCGGCAATATTCTGTGCAACCATCATCTGTTTGTAAATGACATTCTGTGCCAGATCAATGGTCGCCTTTTTCTTGGCATATTCCTGTTTTGCCTGTTTTTCCTCGCGCGTCACATCAATGATCGTGGCAATGACAAAATTGCCGTCATCGATATACGCAATGTTTTGAAGCGTCACAAGATTCCGATCCGGATAGATCACCTTCCGGCTGTGGACGCTTGTGTGCGTCCGGAATACCTCGCGTACATCCTCGGCGTTGATAAAGTCCTCCAGCGGTTTTCCCTTGATCGCCTCCGGTTTGACGCCGAAATACATTTCTGCCGCCACCGAACACTCCCGGATCCGCATATCATCGTCGATGATCATGATCAGGTTCGGGGACGTATCCATCACCAGATGAGACAGCGACTGCGCCCGGTCATGCAGGTACGGAATACACATATCGACCTCCGCCTTTTTCTGGAAAACGGCGATCGCTTTCTCCCGGCAGGTCGGATAACCGCACGCACCACAGTTTAATTCCTGCTCTGGTGTCGTCTTGCCCGTCTTTTTCAAGATCTCCCGGATCTCTTCCTCGGTCGGAATCCGCTCCTTCTGGGAACGGTCCGCAAACGTCCGGTGAATCTCTACCTGACGCGCCGCCTCATGCATCAGGGACAAATCTGCCGGTTCCTTCGGAAGCATCGCTTCCAGATCCAGCTTAACTTTAAAACTCGACACCGAGGTCGCCGTGGACGGTCCATTGACACAGCCTCCATGACAGGCGTTCATCTCGATGAAACAGCCAGCCACCTCGCCGGTTTTCATCGCCTCACAGACATCCAGACAGTCCTTCACGCCGCTGACGTAGAACTTGCGGTACTTGTCCGGTTTCTTCTGGGTCGCCGTCACCGCCGTGAGCAGTCCGCCGCTGACCGGATAACGCAGGTTCGCGCCCGGTTCACGATCCTCGAACGGTTCTTCCTCACATGCTTCGATCTCGATCTGTTCCTCTGACAGCCACTGTTTTAAATCCTCAAATGTGAGGACTGCATCCGGCTTCACAACCCTGTTTTTCTCTTTTTCCGCGATACACGGTCCGATCACAACTACCTTCGCCGTCTCGCCGAACTCCGCGTGCAGCATGCGCGTATGGATCCCCGACGGAATCAGCACCGGTGCCAGATATTTGATGAGTTCCGGATAATGAATCTCAATCAGGTTCACGATACTCGGACAGGCAGTTGTGATGATATTTTTCATCTCGCCCTGCTCTAATAAACGGACATACTCTTCCGTCGCCAGCGCGGCGCCCTCCGCCGCATCACAAACATTCGTAAATCCCAGCTTTTTTAATGCTGACTTGACCTGCCCCCGCTTTTTATACGGCAGAACCCCCATATAGGAAGACGACAGCGATGCAATGACCGGTGCGCCGCTCTCAATCAGCTTTTTGACCTTGGAAAGTTCGCTCGGAACACGTTTTGCCGACTGCGGGCAGTTCAAAAGGCACTGCCCACAGAGAATACAGCGATTTGGCATGATATATGCATGACCATCCCGGATCATGATTGATTTCACTTCGCAGCCCCGCACACATTTATAACAATGCTTACACATCGTCGCCTTAAAATCAATAATCGGCATAGACTCTCCCTCTCTTTTTGCCGTTATATGTAAACGATTACGCGTTCAGGCGTCCCAGAATCTCCTTCTGGAAAAATTCTTCGGTTGTCTCCGGTTTTACGGAATACAGTTCTCCGTCTATCGTCACACAGACACCTTTACGGCAGTTGCCGCTGCAGAAATCTCCATTTAAATCTACCTCACTGTCCAGATGATTCTCTGAAACCAGCTTCTGCAGCTTCTGGATTACCTCACGGGATCCTTTCAGATGACAGGCACTTCCGATACAAATCGATACTCTCATATAATGACCTCCTCACTATCCGTTATAAAACAGACGCAGCCTTTCACCGGAGATTCCCGGTCAAAAAACTGCCTGTTCACATGCATCTTCCAGGGGAATTTACTAAAAATGCATCTTTCCCCATTCTTCTTCATTATCTCATATTGTGATATTATTATCAATCAAATTTCTTGCTGATTTTGTATTTTTTTTAGACCATAAGTGCCTGATTCCAAAACCTTTTCACTTTCTTTTCATCAGCTTATGACTCTCCCGGTGTTTTTTAGGAAAATAATCTTTTTATCGGCCACCTTGCACTGCTTTTCTATAATATTTCCATCTCCTCCATGTACGCCCGCAGCCTCTCCACATTCCCGTCCGCAAAACAGTAACCATCCATGCCGCAGCCCTTCGCGCTATCGATGTTATCCTGACGGTCATCGATGAAAAAGCATTCTTCCGCTTTGAGATGAAATTTTTCAAACAATCTCTCATAGATCGCCGGATTCGGCTTCGCCAGCTTCTCCTCCGCTGAGACAAGCGTGCCATCAAAATATTCAATGCCCGGAATCTCATACTCGAACACACGCAGGCGCACGGAACAATTCGAGCAGAGGTAGATGCCGCAGCCCTTTTCTTTCAGTTCCTTCACCAGCTCTCCCATCCCCGGCTTTGCCAGATGTTGTACTCATGCCAGTGTTCCAGACTTTCCTTCGCCAGCCAGCGCAGATGTTCATTTGGCAGGCGTTTCTGCACCCGCTCCAGCGCCTGTGCATCCGTCAGCGTTCCCTCGTCTAAAAGCGACCACTCCTTCGAATCAAACAATTCGCGGTGCATCCACTCCACATCCTCCGGATTATCTGTGTACTCCCAGCACACCTTGACCGGATCATACTCCAGTAAAACCATTCCCATATCAAATACTATATTTCGAATCATACTTCTGCCTTTCTCTCATCCCGCAAATCTGCCGCCATTCCTGCGGCAGATGGAATTTTCAGTCCAAAAAATTCTCACCTGCAAGCAATCATAATCATTTATATTTTAACATAAATTTCTCATTTTTTTATTTCCATTTTCATAAATTAATGGTACAATAATAGAAAATTTTTCAGGAGGTACCGCTTATGAAAATGATTATCGCAATCATTGGCAGTGAGGACGCCGATGATTTAGTATATGAATTAAACCAGCACTCCTTCTTTGTCACCAAGCTTTCCACGATGGGCGGCTTTCTGAAAAAGAAAAGTACAACCCTGATGCTCGGTGTCGAAGATGAACGCGTCGAGGACGCCATCTCCATCATCAAAAAAATGTCCGGTGCCCGCGAGCAGCTTGTATACACGCCGCCGACCATGGCCGGAAACTGCTGCCCGACCGTTAATATGACCGTTCCGATGAACATGAAAGTCGGCGGAGCAACCGTATTTGTAATAAATGTAGAAGAATTTCAGAAATTCTAATTTTTTGATTTATATTACAAATTCGAATTACAAAAGGGGCTTTCGCTTGCGCGTCTGCCCCTTTTTGATTCCTTGTATAGAAAAAGAAAAACTCCCGGAGAAATCATCTCTGGGAGTTCCACGCTGCACTCAGGTTCTGCAGCTAATCATGCAGAAGAAGGGACTTGAACCCTCATGATGTTGCCATCACACGGACCTGAACCGTGCGCGTCTGCCAATTCCGCCACTTCTGCGTAATTTCTAGTGCGGGCAACAGGACTTGAACCTGCACACTCTCGTACCAGAACCTAAATCTGGCGCGTCTGCCAATTCCGCCATGCCCGCTTGCTTGTCTTTCTGACTCACAAGTGAGTTTATTATAACATAGGGTAGTTCAAAATGGAAGAGTTTTTTTTATTTTTTTGAATTTTTTCGAAAGTTCTTTTTTAAAAAATGTGCGGCAAATTCATCGATACTGAAAGTCCGTGTGATCTTTCGTGTGATCCTTGTACCGAAAAGTTTGTACCTATAACGGAATATTTTGTTCCGCTTGAAATCTTAAAAACACAAAAAAGCCTTGAAAACAAAGGAAAAACCAGTGTTTTCAAGGCTTTCTCTATCATGGAGACAACGGGATTCGAACCCGCGACCTTTGCGTTGCGAACGCAACGCTCTCCCAGCTGAGCTATGTCCCCGTCCAAACTGTTATCATTATAGCACAACTGGAATGAATTGCAAGTAGAGAATAAAAAAAACGGAAACCCTTGTAAATCAAAGGCTTCCGTTCTTTTCTAGCAGAGCTGCTGACGGGAATCGGACCCGTGACCTCCGCACTACCAATGCGACGCACTACCGACTGTGCTACAGCAGCATCTTTTTGTTTTCGGCTCATCTCTAAGCTCGATTAGTTTATCATGATACAATCGTTTTGTCAACGGTTTTTTTGAATTTTTTTTATTTTTTTAAATTTCCCGTTTTTTTCATCGGATGCCTCCGTTTTCATTCGCAGACATCCGATTCTCATTTCCTATCTTTTCATATTTTTATATGATTCCAACGGGGAGGGGAGTAGCGGAATCGGTTGCCCGATACCTTTCACTTACCCTACATCATTCTCTGACGCACAATCTCATATGCCAGCACACCAGCTGCCACCGATGCGTTCAGGGAGTCGATATCTCCCTTCATCGGGATCGATGCGATGAAATCACATTTTTCCCGCACCAGACGGCTGACACCTTCGCCCTCATTGCCAATCACCAGACCGATCGGTCCTTTTAAGTCGAGGCGGTACATGCTCTCTCCGCCCATATCGGCGCAAACAAACCAGAGTCCTCTCTCTTTCAGCTCCTCGATCGTGGCTGAAATATTGGTTACCTTCGCCACCGGCGTATAATTCAGCGCTCCCGCCGAGGTCTTCGCAACCGTCGATGTCAGTCCCACTGCGCGGCGTTTCGGGATGATCACGCCATGTGCGCCTGCCAGATTGGCAGTACGGATGATCGCACCCAGATTATGCGGATCCTCAATGCCATCCAGAATAAAGAGAAACGGCGGCTCGCCTTTCTCTTCTGCCAGCTTTAGCATATCTTCCACCTCTGCATAGCGGTATGCCGCTGCCTGTGCAATCACGCCCTGATGCTTGCCGGTCTCAGAAAGCTGGTCGAGTCTCTCCTTCGCCACATAGTGGATGATCGTATTCTGCTTTTTTGCCTCTCTCGTGATCGTCTTGACCGGTCCATCCTGGCAGCCATCCAGCACAAACAGCTTATCCACCGTCTTGCCCGAACGGAATGCCTCTAAAACGGCATTTCTGCCTTCGATCATCGTCTCTTCAAATCTATTTTCCTGCTTATTTTCCTGTTCCATCTATCTTCCTCATCATGATTTATAACGATATTAATTCTCCCATCTGTTCCAGCCCTTTTCCCAGAAGTTCTGCCATCCTGTCAAACTGCTCGGTCAGATAGAGATAGCCCATCAGCGCCTCAAATCCGGTCGCCATCCGGTAATCCTTCATCGTCGCGTGCTTCGGCATCGTAAAAGATTTCGCATTGCGTCCGCGTCGGTATGCCGCCTTCTCCGCATCCGTCAGCTCTTCCTCCAGAAGCAGATAAAAATGTGCCTGTGCGTCCGCCTTGACCAGGTTCGCCGTCTTCTTGTGCATCTTGTTGACCTGCATATTGCCGCGGTTCATGACAAGGGTGCGGATCGCCAGCTCATAGACCGCATCGCCGATATACGCCAGCGCCAGCGGGGAATACTCCCCCGCCTCAACATGTTTTAAATGCAGCGCTTCCTTAAACGCATTTAAGCCCGTTTCCATTTGACGCCCTCTCTCGTATCTTCCAGAATAATTCCCATATCGAGAAGCTGTCCACGGATCTCATCCGCCAGTGCGAAATTCTTGTCTTTTCTCGCCTGCTGGCGTTTTGCGATCAAGTCTTCTACTTCGCTGTCCAGAATCTCTTCCTTCTTCTCCGTGATAATACCGAGCACATCGCAGAGTTTATCCATCGTCTCTTTAACATAGGAAACGTATGCCTTCGTCGATGCTTCCGAAATCGTGGAGTTGCTCAGTCGTACAATCTCAAAAATAGCTGAAATCGCATCTGCGGTGTTGAAATCATCGTCCATCGCCGTCTCGAACTTCTGAACCAACTCCTCGACTGCTGCCTGATTCTGCTTCTCCTCTGCCGTCATCTCGCCCTCTTTCGCTGCTTTCAGGCAGTCTGCCTGATGCTCTGCCGCAGTGCGGATGCGCTCTAAGCTGTTTTTCGAAGCTTCCATCAAATCCGCGCTGAAATTGAGCGGGCTGCGGTACTGGGCGCTCAGCATGAAGAGACGCAGAACCTGCAAATCGTATTTCTCACTGATCTCACGCACAGTAAAGAAGTTTCCAAGAGATTTGGACATCTTGCGGTTATCAATATTTAAGAATGCGTTGTGCATCCAGTAGTTGGCAAAGGTCTTGCCATTCGCGCACTCGCTCTGCGCGATCTCATTTTCATGGTGCGGGAAGATCAGATCCTCTCCGCCTGCATGGATATCGATGGACTCGCCAAGGTATTTCTTGGACATCTCGGAGCACTCGATATGCCAGCCTGGACGGCCCTGGCACCACGGAGACTCCCAGAACGGCTCTCCTTCTTTTTTCGGTTTCCAGAGAACGAAATCGGTCGGATCTTCCTTGCCTTCCTCTCCGGTTACCTTGATCTCACGGAAGCCGGACTGCAGATCGTCCAGATTTTTATGGGACAGTTTTCCGTACTCTTTAAAGGATTTGGTGCGGAAATAAACCGTGCCGTCAGCTGCCACATACGCATGTCCTTTTTCGATCAACGTATTGATCATCTCGATCATACCGCCGATCTCCTGAGTCGCCTGCGGATTCTTCGTCGCCGGTTTGACGTTCATCATCTCCATATCTTTTTTGCACTCTGCGATATAGCGCTTGGAGATCGTCTCCGCATCCACGCCCTCCTCGATGGCTTTCCTGATGATCTTGTCATCCACATCAGTAAAGTTAGATACATAGTTTACTTCGTATCCTTTGTACTCAAAATACCGGCGGACCGTATCAAATACGATCATCGGTCTTGCATTTCCAATATGAATAAAATTGTAAACAGTCGGTCCGCACACATACATCTTAACCTTGCCCGGTTCGATCGGCACAAACTCCTCTTTTCTGCGGGACAATGTGTTGAAAATTTTCATAACCTCATTACTCCTCTTCTATTTTAAATCTGCTTCCGGTGCTGCCTGACAGCCGCCACAGCCGCCGCATCCACCGCAAGCCGCTGCCTGCGTCATCATTTCACTATCATAACAGTAATTCTCCACTTCCGTCAACAGGGTAATCGCCTGTGAGGAAATGCCCTCGCCGCTGCCTGTAAAACCAAGCCCTTCCTCAGTCGTCGCCTTGACACTCACACGGCTGACCGGAAGCCCCAGCGCATCTGCAATATTTTCTGCCATCTGTGGGCGGTATGCCGCCAGCTTCGGGCGCTGCGCAATGATCGTGGCATCGATATTTTCAATCACATAGCCGCGTTCCTGCAGAAGTTTCCCTACCTTTTTCAGAAGCTCGATGCTCGACGCACCCTCATATGCCGAATCCGTGTCCGGAAAATGCTGTCCGATGTCGCCCAGTGCCGCCGCCCCTAAGAGCGCATCCATCACCGCATGCACCAGCACATCCGCATCCGAATGTCCTAACAGCCCCTTCTCATACGGGATCGTCACGCCGCCTAAAATCAGTTCCCGATCCGGAACAAGTTTATGCACATCATATCCCTGTCCTATTCTCATCGTATTCCAGTTCCTTTCTTGGTCATTTTGTAACTGTCCGGACTGCCCGCAGTTACTTTATTTGATAAATTATTTTATACTTTTGAAAAATATACACTTATCCAACAATTTTTAATTTTCGCTCAATACAGCGGACTTCCAGATTGCTCTGGTACTGACAGCTCTCGCCGTCCACGTGAACTGCCATCGGGCGTTCCGTGTAGATCTGGACCTCCCGGCAGCTGAAGCACCGAAGCCCCCGGTTGTGGGAGCGCCGGAACAACGCCCGGAGCAGAGTTCCAAGCACCTGCCGCTTCGAGGCATGGCTGACAATGCAGACCTCCAGGTTGCCGTCGCTGCTGTCCGCCTTCGGCGCAAACCAGAATCCGCCACCCTCGCAGGGTTGAATCTGTGCACTGATAAAATAAATATAATTAAATTCCACCCGGCGCGTTCCATCGAGCAAAATATATCCCCGGATCGGTTTCGCCTTCAAATACTGTATAAATCCCAGTATCCGGTACGACAATCGCCGCAGATGAATCCGGTTGCAGATATTTTTGATCGCCGAACGCTGCATATGCTGGCATACCTCCGCATCCAGCCCGATCCCCGCGCTGACGATAAAACGCCGATGTCGGAGCACATCATCGCCATATGCAATCACACCATAATCGATCTGCCGGATCCGCCGCGCCTTAAAAATCCGGCGCAGTCCACGCATCGGTCTTCTCGAAAGCCGGAGCCCGCGCGCCAGATCACTGCCTGTCCCCACCGGAATATAGCCCAGCGTCACCATGTCGCAGGAAACGATTCCGTCCACGACCTCATTCATCGTCCCGTCACCGCCCACGACCACAATCACCCGTGCCTCCTTGCAGTGGGACGTCAGCTTCCTTGCATACTCTGTCGCCTGCCCCGCATATTCTGTCAAATATGCCTGATACTCAACCCCGTCCCGCACAAGCCGCTGCTCTATTTTCTTCCATATCCTATAGCCGCGGTCACTCTGTGAAGCGGGATTAATAATGAAATAATACATTACTCCATCCTCATATTTTGCCATAACGTCCCCTGCTTTCCGAAAATACAGAAACTCCCCTGCCGGGGCGTTATATTTTATCTTTTACCCTGCCAGAATACCTGTCACAGGATACAGCGCCATTACAATTTTGCATGAGATAAGTATACCATACTTCCTTTTAAATGATAAGAAAATTTCTATAAATTATTTTCTCAAAAGTGTTGACAATCTTGAAAATTTATATTATACTTGCAAAGCAGTCGTGATTTGTGCGAGTGTCAGCGGGATCTTAGCTCAGCTGGGAGAGCATCTGCCTTACAAGCAGAGGGTCACAGGTTCGAGCCCTGTAGGTCCCACTTTTCTAAATTTAATATGGCGAGATAGCTCAGTTGGCTAGAGCACGCGGTTCATACCCGCGGTGTCGAGGGTTCGAATCCCCCTCTCGCTATTTTATCTGGGATCTTAGCTCAGCTGGGAGAGCATCTGCCTTACAAGCAGAGGGTCACAGGTTCGAGCCCTGTAGGTCCCACTTTTAAAATTTAATATGGCGAGATAGCTCAGTTGGCTAGAGCACGCGGTTCATACCCGCGGTGTCGAGGGTTCGAATCCCCCTCTCGCTATTGATGAAGCAGCTTGCAGTTGAGCAAGCTGTTTTTATTTTACTTAACGTCCCTGTCCATCCATAAAATTTTTGTTTAACAAATTTCACATTCCATAACCTTTTTCTTAATATTTATAACAATCCCTATTTAGCCTTGAAGTTGGCGGGTGAGTGTGCTATAATCAGACGAACTTGGAGAGATGTTAAAATAATGTTAATTTATTTATGATAAAAAGAAAATCGAGGTTGATTGATATGAAACATTTTCTGAAGGAACTCCTGAAGAAATACGGGCATATATGGATTCTGGGATACGGATTTATCTATCTTCCGTGGTTTATGCATCTGGAAAAAACCGTGACCTCCAATTACCATATCATGCACTCATCGCTGGATGATATGATTCCGTTTAATGAATACTTCGTCATCCCATATTTACTGTGGTTCGCCTATGTGACCGCTGCGATTGCATACCTGTTCTTCAAGAACAAAGAAGAATATTACCGGTTATGTGCATTTTTATTTACCGGCATGACGCTGTCACTCTTAATCTGCACCCTGTTCCCGAATGGAACTGACCTGCGGACGGTCGTAGATCCGGACAGGAATCTCTGTTCCCGTCTGGTCTATATGCTCCACCAGGCTGATACAAACACGAATGTATTTCCGAGCATCCACGTGTACAACTCCATCGGAACCCACATCGCGGTCATGAAGAGTGAGTCTCTGAAAAAGCACAAAGTAATCCGGATTCTTTCCGGTATCCTGATGGCCGCTATCTGCATGGCAACTGTCTCGCTGAAGCAGCACTCGGTTCTGGACGTCGCAGGCGCGATTCTTTTAAGCGCAGCTATCTATCCGTTAGTATATGCAGGAAGCACGCAGGAAGAGACAGAGAACGAACCAGAGTATATTCGGTGAAGGATTTCTCAAGACAAGTAAACATAAGCTGGCGCCAAAGTATGACAGGTGCCAGCTTTTTATCTGCGATAAATCCCCCCTGCCGCAGCCATTACGAAAACTAGGTCTCTAACATTCATCACGTGGTAATCCCTTATCGAATCATATCTAATGATTGACATAGAATCAGAAAATCCGACCATCTGGAAACACTCGACTTTCCAGACGATCGGATCTTTTAATTTCACTTTTATGATAGATTTGATTTCGTTTTCTAATCCATATTATTTCAATTTTTATAATGAATTTCTAGTTAAACCCATAAAACTTCTGCGAAATCTTATAGCAGGCGATCGACACCTTCCGTCCGCCTTTTCCCGGCAGGTTTACGCCCTGTCCGAGGAAGCCCCAGCGCAGGCGCATATACAGCGTGAAATTCTGCTGTTTCAGATACTGCCACAGTTCTTTTTTCTTCTTCAGATTCTCCTCTGTCTCCGAGCGAATCGCCAGAATTGAAGTAACTGTCATCATGATCTCCAGATAGCGGACCATGTAGTGGCGCAGCTTTGGATTCTTGATCTTGGTCACATCGTAATATCCCAGCATCAGCTTCGTGACGAGTATCTGCTGATCAATACGGCTGATCATGACTTTTTCATTGACCGACTGATCGTCGCGTCCGATGAAATAGCGGTAGAAATTCACATCCAGGTAGTACATGGATTTTACGTGTGGAAGCGGCTGATATACAAAAATATTATCCACGTAGAACGTATGCTTTGGCAGTTCCAAGCCGCAGTTCCGAAGCATTTCCACACGGTAAATGACCGAATGCATCAGGATATACTGTCCCAGACGGAAGCCTCTTGCACCGTTCCAGTCGATGAGCTGGCGTTTTGGGAGCGCCATGTTGTAGTTCATAACTTTTTTGTGCTTCGCGCCCTGTTTTTCATAAACGAAGTTGGTAATCAGCATATCCAGCGTCACATTGTCATGGACAAATTTGCGCAGCGTATCCAGAACCTCCATATATGCCTCTTCGTTGACCCAGTCATCGCTGTCCACGACCTTATAATAGACGCCCGTCGCATTGCGCAGTCCCGCATTGACGGCCTCGCCGTGACCACCGTTTTCCTGATGAATCGCCCGGCAAATTCCCGGATAGTTTCTCTCATACTCATCGGCAATCTCCGCCGTATTATCTTTTGTGGAACCGTCATCCACGATCAGGATCTCCACCTCATCGCCGCCCGGCAGCAGGGATTCGATGCAGTTACGCATATATGCCGCCGAATTGTAACACGGAATCGCTACCGACAACAGTTTCATTGGTTTATTTTCTCTCAAAACTCCAGTTCCTCCATCTCTTTTTTGACCCGATCCTCACAGGAGCGCATGGCGAGAATCGTCTGTTCCATCAGTTTGTCTAATTCCCAGCCAAGCTGATCAGCCCCGCGGCGGATCACATCTCTGGAACATCCAGCCGCAAATTTCTTGTCCTTAAATTTCTTCTTAAGACTTGAAAGCTCCATGTCCTTGGTGCTCTTGGACGGGCGCATCTTCGCCGCCGCCCAGATAAGCCCTGTCAGCTCATCAGCTGCAAACAACACCTTTTCCATCTCATGTTCCGGAGCCACATCCACCCGTATGCCGTAGCCGTGGCTGACAACCGCATGGACTAAATCTTCCTCTGCGCCTCCGTCGCGCAGAAGCTCCGGTGCCCGCTCGCAGTGTTCTTCCGGATAAAGTTCAAAATCAATGTCATGCAGCAGTCCTGCCATGCCCCAGAATGCTTTTTCGTCCCCGTATCCCAGCTGCTCGGCATACCACTCCATGACGCCTTCCACGGTCAATCCATGTAAAATATGAAATGGTTCTTTATTATACTTGCGAAGGAGCGCAAGCCCCTGTTCTCTGCTCAGTGATGTCTGTTTCATCCTCCGTGCCTCTCTTTCTCTTTCCACGTTTCCGTGTCCAGATCCTTGTTTGAGTCCTGATTGGAAATATTTTTCTGTGCAAAAAATACATTCTTTTCAAGATTCTCAGTAATTCACACTATCTATAGTTATAACAAAATTAACCAGCAAAATAAAGCAGATTTTTGTAAACGTATTGTGAACAAGTCGTTGCTGTTCACGCATACGTGCCCAGTAATAACAACTCAAACTCCCCACGTCTTCCACATTGACTGAAATTCTCTTTCAAAATAAGTTACGCATCGTCTTAAACACCACCCATAATCAATCTTCTCCACTGTTTCTGCCGCATAGATCGGATAAGCAGCCACCTGCTCGTCATTAATATAATAGGATGCCTGCCCGACCTCCTGTCCTTCATGAACCGGTGCTTCCAGCTCGGTCGGGTACTCATAACGGATGTCTGGCTTCTCGTCCGCGCGCAGAAGCATCAGAAACGTCTGTTTTTCCGATGGCAGATTCAGTGTGAGCGCCGTCGTTCCTTTCACGCCCCGCCTCACCTCCACCTCCGGAAATGTTTTCTCCCGGTCAAATATATCATACCAGTTATATGTATCAAATGCATACTGATCGAGTTTCCGCATATCCGCCCATTTGTACGTCTTGTGCGGCGGCCACCCGCAGCCGAGAAGCGCCACCGTAAATGCTTTTCCTTCTTTTTTTAACGCCGCTACATAACAGTACCCGGCTTTCCCGGTAAATCCTGTCTTGCCCGACAGCACCTCCGCGCACTGGCTTAAAAGCGCGTTGTGGTTTGCCAGGTAAAATGAACGGTTTCCCGACTCATCCTGAATCGTCCGTGATGCCGTACGGGTAATTTCCAGAAATGTTTCGCGGCACGGCGACTGGAACGCGCAGTAGCGCATGATCCGCGCCATATCCGCCGCAGAAGCGCTGTGTTCGTTTCCATCCTCATCCGCAACGTCCAGACCGTTCGGTGTCACGAAACAAACATTCTTACATCCTATCTCCCGCGCTTTCCGGTTCATTTTCTCCGCAAATCCTTCCACACTTCCCCCGATGTGCTCCGCCACCGCCACGGCGCTGTCGTTGTGGGATTCCAGCATCAGGGAATAGAGTAGATCCGATAGGCGGTACCGCTCCCCCGCCCGCATATTGAGCTGGACATCCGGCATGGAGGCCGCTTTCTCTGATACCTCGACCCAGCCATCGGGATTTCCCTGTTCCAGTGCGAGAATGCAGGTCAGAATCTTCGTCGTGCTTGCCATCGGATAAGCGGTATCCGCATCTTTCCCCGCCAGAATACGCCCACTGTCCGCATCCATGAGAACCCAGGCGCGGGCGTGAAGGGTCTGTTGTAGAGAAGTCTCTTTCTCTCCCAGAATCTCTTTATTTTCTATGTTTTCACGAACAAAAACCGCCCCGCCGACCGGAACCAACTGAATCATCGCCAGTATACTTCCTGCCAGCAGAACGGCTATCCATTTTCTGATTCTATCTCCCATCCGGCTGCTCCGGAATCCCTTTTCAGGAGATTATATGAGAATAAACCTGTTTTCTATGACTTTTTCTTTTTATTTTTCCAGCGGCTCATTCAGCTTCTCCGTCCTCGACAGCGCAAACCGTCCGCCCGCGATGATCTTTACACTCGTTCCATCTGGATGAATCGCCTCGATCGTATCCAGCTCGGAGTACGGGATTGTAATGTCCGTATGGCAGCCAAAATATGCCTCCTGCGGGTTTTCTTTGCGTTTTGCTGAAATCTCATTCTCACGCGCCACCATCTCGCGTCCATCCGGGTTGAAGACCGGGCAGTCCTCCATCCAGCTGTAGCAGGTATCGCCTACCGCAAAGTGCGGTCCCATCTTCTCGGCAATCAGAATCGGGAATTTGTCGAGAATGCCGTAGCGCAGCGCTACCTCATACGCAGTTGTGTTGGTGCCAATCGCAAACTCTCCCATCGGCAGCGTCTCATGGTTTTTGAGGATCATCTGTTTCACTAACGCCTTATTTTCCTCTTCCGTCTCAAAGTTTTTGCAGGTATAGGAGACAGCGATACCATTTTCAAACCGGATTTCCAGATCTTTGAACTGAAATTCCCCAATATAGACGCTGCCGACATGCAGAAGCCCGTTTGTCCCAGCAAGCTGCGGGGAGGTAAAGACTTCTCCAACCGGAATATTTACATCCGCCACACAGTTTTCGAAATTCGACTGTTTCGTCGGCTCAGCAAGCGTGTGAAGCTGTACGGTCAGATCGGTACGGTTGCCGCCGCGTCCGCTGATGTGGACTTGCGATGCCTGATCCAGTTCGTTGATCATGATCTGCTGGATGTCGCGGTACAGCTCATAGTCCAGCGTATTGATGCGGATCGTCTCCTTAAAAATCGCCTCAAACTCCGCTCCGATCTCCGGAAGCGGGAATGCAATGATTGTGAAGCTCGTCTCCGTTCCCGGAATATACGCGTCCACAATCTGCATCGCCTCATTGCTGTAGGATAACAGCAGTTTCTCCTGTTTTTCACTTAAAGAAAAGGCTGCTGCTGCATTGACCGGCTCAAATCCGGCCTCGCCGAAGGTTTCCACAACTGCCGGACCGGCATATACCGACGCCAGATCCTTGTATGTCTCATATGCCACCTTCAAAATAGACAGTTTCCGCTCACGAAAGGCCTTGTCCAGGTAAACCGCATTGTCGTAGCGGTGATCATACTCGTACTGGCGGTTCGCCGGTGTGCCATAGTAACCGTTCGTGCGCGCCGCCATCCGGTTCACCGTGCCGATGGAGGCGCGGGCAATGATCGGCTCCAGACCGAGTTCGCGGAAATTTTCCACTGCCATCCGGATCATGCGCTCAAATCCGATGTGGTAACGGATCTGCACCGTTTTCTTGCCCTCATAGCTGCGTCCGGTCGCCGCAAATCCCTTGCGGTAGCCTTCTGTGTAGGTATCTGCCATCCGGCGTACCGTCTCCTCCGGCAGCTCATTCATAAAACGTGCCGTCGCAAGCTCTGTCTCCGAGATATATTCGCCAAACCGGTACAGATAACGCAGATCGTTTAAATCACTGTCCATGATGATCGATTTTCCGAAATCCAGCGACGGATCCAGCGTCTCACGCACCCGCCACGGAAGCATCCTGTCACAATAATCACTGACAAAATAGTAGAGCGGCTCGCGAAGCTCCGCCACCTCCGGCGTCCCGTCCTCAAACAGGTTGTAAACCTCAATAAACAGTTCCTCCAACACCGTCACATCCACCAGACGGCTCTCATAGGCGTAAACGATCGCGCTGCGGATCTCCGTATAGAGAAATGACAGCCACGGACCATAGTTCTCTCCCAGCTCTTTTGCCGCATAGTCCGGGTTCGCAAAACTCTTCTCATACGCCCCCGGGAGTATATCCGCATAAAGCGTCCGGTTAAATTCTGTTGCCTCTTTCTGGCTCATCGCCGCCAGCGTCCCATCCATCTGTTTCTGGAAGGTTTCTTCTATCAGCTCGATAAACTGGACGGTGCGCTCAAAAAATGCCCGGTATGGCTCGCCAACCGTCGCTTCTTCTTTCATATGGCCGATGCGCTCCATCGCGAGCTCATGGCGCTCCGCAACCGCCTCATTTTCTTCTTTCAAAAGTTCCCAATATTTCATGTTCAGATATTTCCCTCCTTCTGCCATCGCCAAATTTCCCTTTCAAACCACGCCCGCCGCAAAGGCTCTTATCGGCGTTCCATTGGTCCGGCATTCCAGGCAAGCCACGCATAAAACCCATTCATTCTTAGCCCCGGATGCCAATCAAAATCGTCACAATCCACCAGATGACCAGAAGCCCCGACAAAATCGTACCAATTTTCGCGAATATATAATTTTTTTCTTCTTCTTTAAAAGATTTCCATCCGTACATCAGCGACGCCACGGAAAATAATATGCTCGAAAAGCACATCGACAGCGCGCCGACCGGCGTATTGCCCTGGCTGCGGACACTGAATGCCATCCCTGCCACGCACAGCAGCAGACCGACTCCCGCCAGTCCCAGACAGAGATAGCCGTGTTCTGCCATCGGCTTGCGGATATAAGAAATCCGGTTATCTGTTTGACGTCCCATGCAGACACCTCCCAATTGCACGTGTAATCCACTGGCAGAGGTAGCCAGCAATTCCACCTAACGTATTTAAAAACATATCATCCACATCAAAACTTCCCACCTTGAATACGAGCTGAATCGTCTCGATGCTCAAAGTCAGAAGGAAGCTCAGAATCAACATCAGGTACCATTTTCCAAATCTCGGACTGATGATCGGCAGGAAAAATCCAAACGGCATGAAGCACACCACGTTGCCAGCCGTATTTAACAGGAACGCTTCCGTTCCCACTATATCACGATAAATATAAAACCGTTTGATTTCCTTAAATAAAACGAGATTATAGGCATACTCCACATGCGGCGCGCGCCCGAATCCGTCCGAAAAAAACATAAAATATATAAGAAGCACCAGGTATGCGACAAAGAATATCCAGCACACCTTCTGATGCGTTTTTGTCCGTTTCCACATAATTCCCCACATAAACTGCCAGAAATGAGAAAAACCGTACACCGTCCCCGGTCATACGGTTTTTCTCTTTCGACTGGGCATATCTGCCCTGTTTCAAATCCAATTTTTAGAATGTAATATCTGATTTGCGTTTCAGTAAAAACGCACCGCTGACGATCGCCATCACACCGGCTGCCAGCCCTACCGTGATGATCACGCTTCCAATCACGATATTAATCACACCGGTTCCCTGCATCGTTTTGTAGATCTTTTCCATATCGATCCGCTCCTTCTTACACTCCGTCGCATGGCATTTCCCATTTCAAGCATGCCGCTCCGTGAACCAAATCTCTATTTTGCACCGTACTGCTCATAGTATGCGTCGATCGCTGCTTTCAGTGTATCATCGATCACGACCTTGCCCTGGCACTCCTTGTTGTACAGGCACTCTACGACATCTGACATCGATACGATCGCTGCGGTCGGGAAGCCGTACAGTTCCTTGATCTCATCCAGCGCACACTTTTCTCCCTTGCCGCGCTCCATACGGTTTAAAGATACCATCAGGCCTTTGATCTCCACATCTGCCTGGGATTTGAGGATCGGGAAGGTCTCCTCGATGGATTTACCGGAAGTGGTTACATCCTCGATGATAACGACGCGGTCGCCGTCCTTTAACTTGCTTCCCAGAAGGATGCCGGTATCGCCGTGATCCTTGACCTCTTTCCGGTTGGAGCAGTAACGTACTTCTTTGCCGTACAGCTCACTGATCGCCATCGAGGTGGCAACTGCCAGCGGGATTCCCTTGTAAGCCGGTCCAAACAGGACATCGAAATCCAGACCATAGTTGTCATGAATCGCCTTTGCGTAATACTCGCCCAGACGGCGCAGCTGCGTACCGGTTACATATGCACCCGCGTTCATGAAGAACGGAGATTTACGTCCGCTCTTTAAGGTAAATTCGCCAAACTTGAGCACTTCGCTCTCTACCATGAAATTGATAAATTCCTGCTTATACTGTTCCATCATACTCTCCTATCTTACCGAACCGCACCAATCAGTTCATGTATATCTTCAATGCCATATTTTTCCATGTAGGCGTCGATGCCCTTCACGATCTCCTCCGTCGCATACGGATTATGGAAATTCGCCGTACCGACTGCCACCGCGCTTGCGCCTGCCAGAATAAATTCGATCGCATCGTCCGCATTCATGATACCGCCCATGCCGATGATCGGAAGCTTGACCGCCTGCGCCACCTGGTAAACCATGCGGACTGCCACTGGTTTCACTGCCGGACCGGACAGACCGCCGGTACGGTTGGCTACCGCAAAGGTTCTCCGGTTAATATCGATCTTCATGCCAGTCAGTGTGTTGATCAGGGACAGCACATCCGCACCGCCTGCCTCGGCTGCCTTAGCCATCTCCGTGATGTCGGTAACATTCGGGCTGAGCTTCATGATAATCGGCTGTTTCGCATGGCGTTTTACCTCGCGGGTGATCGCCTCCACTGCTTTCGGATCCTGTCCAAATGCGATGCCGCCCTCCTTGACGTTCGGGCAGGAAATGTTGATCTCCAGCATATCGACCGGTTGGCTCGCCAGTTTTTCCACTACATCGACGTAATCTTCCGTCGTTTTTCCACATACATTGACGATAATCTTCGTATCATACTGACGTAAAAACGGGATATCCTCGATGCAAATAAATCATACCCCGGATTCTGTAAGCCGATCGCGTTGATCATGCCGCCGTACACCTCCGCAATACGCGGGGTCGGATTGCCTGGCCACGGCACATTTGCCACACCCTTGGTCACAACCGCGCCGAGCTTGTTCAGATCGACCATCTCGCCGTACTCTGCCCCTGAACCAAAGGTTCCGGATGCCGTCATGACCGGGTTTTTAAGCTCTACACCCGCAAGATTGACTGCCATCTGTCTCATAATTCTACCTCCTCGGCTAAAAATACGGGACCATCCTTGCAGATCCGCTTGTTGTGTACATTGCTGTGGTGGTCTACATCCTTCGACTGGCAGACACATGCCAGACAGGCGCCGATTCCACATGCCATCTTCTCCTCCAGGGAAATATAGCACTTGATTCCCTTTTCTGCCGCATACTCCTTGATGGCGCGCAGCATCGGGGTCGGTCCGCAGGCGTAGATCACATCCGCCGTCAGGTTCTGCTCCCGGATCGCGTCCAGGACATTGCCCTTCGTGCCGACGCTTCCGTCCTCGGTCGCCACAAAGACTTCTCCATATGCCTCAAATTCATCCCGGAGGAAGAGATTTTCATCCCGGTATCCTAAAATGATCTGTTTTTCGCAGTTTAACTGTTTCGCCATCTCAAGCATCGGCGGAACACCGATACCGCCGCCGATCAGAAATACATTTTCGCCCTCCTGCGGGAAACCATTTCCCAGAGGTCCCATGATGTCGATCGAGTCTCCGGAAACATATTTGGAAAATTCATCTGTTCCTTTACCGGCAATCCGGTATACGATCCGCAGGCGTCCTTCATCCGGATCTGCCTCGCAGATACTGATCGGGCGCGGAAGAAGTCTGGAACCGTCCTGGCTGTAGACCGAGATAAACTGTCCCGGTCTTGCCTCGTCCGCTATGTCCGTCACGATCCACATACTGAAAATGCCAGGTGCCAGTTCTTCCTGACTATATACAACTGCTGTCTCTTTCTTCTGTGCCATGAGCTCCTCCTTACAGTACGCGTCCAATGTCCGCAATCATATCGATGACAGCCTGTCTCGATGCGTCCGCAAAATGCTCCGGACCGAATTTGGCGTATGCGTCTTTCTTGTATGCTGCGATGATACCGCGGGAAGAATTGACGATCGCGCCCAGTCCATCCTCGTTGAAGCAGTATTTTAAGTCTTCTGCCGTACCGCCCTGTGCGCCATAACCCGGAACCAGAAAGTAAGTCTTCGGCATCAGCTTACGCAGAATCTTGCTCATCTCCGGGTAAGTTGCGCCCACAACTGCACCTACATTACTGTAGTCGCCATCCATGGAAGCCTCCCCCCACTCAACGACCTTCTCCGCTACCAGCTCATAAAGCGGGCGGCCGTCCACCAGACGATCCTGGAACTCGCCGCTGGATGGGTTAGAAGTCTTTACCAGTACAAAGATACCGCGGTCGGATGCGTTGCACTCGTCCACAAATGGTTTCACGCCGTCGGTTCCCAGATACGGATTGACCGTGACATACTCGGTATTGAACGCAAAACAGGTCGTATTTCCAACCTTCACGCTGCCGAGATGACCGGTTGCGTAGGCAGCCGATGTGGAACCGATGTCGCCGCGCTTGATGTCTCCGATGACAACTAAGCCCTTCTGCTGGCAGTATTTGACAGTCCGGTCATACGCTTTCAGGCCTTCGATGCCAAACTGCTCATACATCGCAATCTGCGGTTTGACCGCCGGAATCAGATCAGCCGTCGCATCCACGATCGCACAGTTAAACTGCCAGATCGCCTCTGCCGCTCCTTCCAGGGTCTCTCCGAACTCCGCAAATGCTTTTTCCTTCACGTGCTCCGGAATATATCCAAGCATCGGATCCAGTCCTACACAGATCGGTGCCTTTGTCTTCTGAATCTTCTCAATCAATTTACTAACCATCACGTTCTCCTCCAGAGTATCTCTCATAAATAATCAACTTATTTTATCATAAGTGGAGGGCGCTTTCAAGGGCACAGAGCAAGGAAAAAAGGGTTTTTGCTTATGCCCTTTTGATTGCCCCGAAAGAAGCGCGCCAGCTGTCACGGCATCGGACGGCTGGCGCGCTTCTTTCTTGAGTGTATCGTTTCTTTGAATAATTGGTTTTAAAATTGCAAAATTAGTTTTTCTTGCTCAAATATAAACTATTTCAACATTTAATACAATGAATCAATGCATCTAATGCAGCGTCAACGTCGCCACATAATCTCCATTTTTGTAACTTTTAGCCGCAAAATGTTCCTCCGTCTCCGTCTGAAGTTCCATCCAGAGTTCTTCGGCGGCGAGCATAATGTGGGAGAGCATAATGCCGATGCTGAATTCGCGCATCGCATGGAAGCTCTTGCCCGGAAAGCGGGTTTTTAGGGCGAACACATAGATTCGGTCGGAATAGACGATGAAGCGCCACGGCTGGGTGTTCATCGCGGACGGTGCGAGACGCGCCGCACGGAGAATCGTCTTCATCTGCTCTCCGGCTTCTTCCTTGAAAATACAGAGTTCATTGAGCGGGAGGCGCTTTGCCAGCGGGCTTTCACGGTAGAGCTTGCCCTCCGGGTAGCCGAATGCGACCATCATCAGGCAGCGTTTGCCGCCGCGCACCTTCTGCGCCGGCTGCACGCTGCCCAAATAGCAGGTTCCAAGCCCTTTTGCCGTCATATAGAGCACCATCTGCTCCATCAGATAACCGGCATTGCGCTCGCAGCCTTCCTCCTGGTCCGAATAGATCGCCAGATAGTAGGGAGCATCCACCTTCCAGAGTCCGTGGACATCGGCTTTTTTCTTTGTATTGTCGAATATCACTGCCTCAACCCGGATCCGGTCATTTAACCGGGAGGTCTTATCAAAATAGGACAGGATCTGCCCACGCAGCTTCTCCGTGACCTCCCGATCGGTGTATTTTCGAACTGAATGGCGACATCCTATCGCCTCATACAAATTCATCATACCTGCTCCCCTCCTATCTTTTTGCTGCCGTTATCATGCGTATGACCCGCAGTATCTTTTTCTCTGCCTCTCTATGTGCATTCCAATTTCTATACAAATTCTGACCGTTTCAGCACCACCTTTAAATCAGTCCCGACATCAGTGGTACTACCACTACGGTCAAAAGACCAGCGACCGCAATTGACAAGCTGCTCATCGCACCCTCGATCTCGCCTAATTCCAGCGCCTTTGCCGTTCCAATCGCATGGGCTGCTGTTCCAAGTGCCAGACCCTTCGCGATTGGCTCTTCAATTTTAAATATCTGAAACAGCCAGTCGGCTATAATATTTCCCAAAATTCCTGTAATTATAATGCTGATAACCGTCAGCGTCACGATACCTCCCGCTTCCTCGCTGACGCCCATGCCAATCGCCGTCGTAATGGACTTTGGAAGCAATGTTACATAGTGCGTATGCTCCAGCTGAAAGAAACGGCACATCACATAGATACTGCCGACACTTCCCGCTACCCCTGCCACGATTGCAGAAGCAACCGCAATCAGGTGCTGGCGCAAAAGCTCCAGCTGCTTATACAGCGGAATCGCCAGACAGACCGTTGCCGGTGTCAAGAAATAGCCCAGATACACCGCACCGCGGTTATACTCCTTATATTCTATATGAAAAACAGATAAAAATGCAATCACAACTATAATTGCAACCAGCAGCGGATTTAAAATCGCCCAGCCGGTCTTCTTTTTCAGCCAGACGCCCAACATATACGCGCCAACGCTGACCAGCATTCCAAAATAAAGAGAAGAATGAATCAGTCCATTCATGCTTTCGCACCTCCTTTATTCTTTCTGCGGATGATGCTCTGCGCCACGCACCCGGTCGCAACCATAACAAATACCGTCGAAATCACGGTAATCACTGTCAGCGGCACCAGGATGGACTCCGCCTCCTGCACGCTGTCAAGCAGACCTACACCTGCCGGTATAAACATAATCGGCATCGTATCCAGGAAGAAATCTCCCACTTCCGCCACATCTTCTGTATGTAATGCACCTGTGCAAAGCAGAAGCAGAAGAATGAACAATCCGTATACGCCGGACGGAACCGGAAACGGAAGCAGATAGTTCAAAAACTCTCCCAGCATTGTGATGCCAAAAATAATTGTCACTTCTTTCAAGTACTTCATGATGTCTTCACCTTTCGTATTTAATGCCTCTATTCTATCACTCCCAAATTTATAGGACAATATGAAAATTAGCATAAATTCTGTCAATTTCCTTGAATTTTTTGCGTCTTTTTTATACGATACAGGTAAGCTTTTCCGATTCGTAAAATCCAGACATTTTCGTTCCAAAAAACGTGAAGTTTTTATCCGCAAATACGTTTATCTTTATGAAAGACTTATCTTCTCAGCTGCTTTTGTAGCTGGTACACTTTGTATTGCAAGAAAGAAAGGATTAGAATTTATGAATTTAATTCAGACAAACTCACTCTCTGCCAGACAGGCAGAACAGATCCTGGCACTGTTAAATGAATGCCAGAAGACGCAGCCGATCCACATTTCTTTTCCATTTGAAGACGGAAATTGTTTCCTGCTTCTTCTGGATGAATCAGAGACACTTGCAGCCATCATGGGAATGATCCTTCCACCGGATGGCTCTTCGGACGAGGAACCCGTCGAATGCATCGCCTTCACCCGCCCTTCCCTGCGCCGACGCGGATATTTTGCCGCACTCTTAGAAAAAGCCTGCGACATCTCCGGTGAGCACGATATTCTATTTCCGGTTGACCCGGAATCTGCTGATACGGCTGCCACGATGAAAGCCATTCACGCTGACCGCGTTGATCAGGAATATCAGATGAAATGGGACTTTGACCCGGCGGCCGAACGCTTTGACTCTCCCATGGTTGAAAAACGCCCGCTTACCTTTACCTGCACTTCTGCACCGGAAGGTGACGTCAACGAAAGTGTTGATCCCGACAGCTGCTGGGACTGCTTCCACAGCGCCGATGATCCAGATCCGGCCGTTACAATTCTGACCTATGAATTTTTAGAGACTCCGCCAGATCCGATGTGCTCTCCGGCTGCCGTGTGCATGGCGCGTATGCAGCCCGTCCCGGACATTCCCGGCACATTTCATGCCTGTTTCTACGGTTTCCGGGTCCATGACCTCTGCCGCGGACTAGGAATCGGTGAAGCTGCTTTCTGTCTGGTCTTAAACGATCTGATCGCGCGCGGCTGCACCCGAATTGTTCTTCACGTCAGCAGTGACAATTATCCGGCACTCTCGATCTATAAAAAAGCAGGGTTCCGAATTACCGAAACCCTGTCCTATTTTATGTATTAAAGATATGGCAGGCGCTTCAGCCGCCAAAAGCACCCCGATACATGGGCTATTCGTTTACATCACGACTATTCTTCCTGCGTCGGATGTTTTTCCTCAATCTTCTGACGGATGCTTAACATCTTGCAATCCGTCTCCGCGATGACATCCGCGCACTTTTTCAGCTCCGCACCGATCTCTGCGGCTTCCTGGGCATCCAGCTGCTTTTTATACTTGAGCTGGTGATCCAGACTCGCCCAGAAATCCATGGCGATCGTGCGGATCTGGACTTCCACACGGATATTTTTCTTACTGCTTGAAAAGAATACCGGTACTTCCACGATCATGTGGTAGCTGCGGTAGCCGTTTTCCTTCGGCGCCTTGATATAATCTTTGATCGCAATGATGGTCACATCATCCTGGCGTTCCAGCATCCGGCTGATCTCGTAAATATCGTCCACAAACGAACATATCACACGGACACCCGCTATATCATCCAGGTTGGACTCCATCGATTCGATCGAAAGCGGAAGTCCGCGCCGCTGCAGTTTTTCTACAATACTCTTCGGCTTCTTCACTCTCGCCTTGATCATCTCGATCGGGTTTCTTGCATTCCGCATGGAAAGCTCATCGTTGAGCACTTCCAGCTTCGTCTTAAACTCTCGAATCGCGCAGCTGTACTGCATCATCGCTTCCTGAAACTGCCTTGCCGTCTCCCGGAATGTCTCAGGAATCTCAAACACCTGAGGCGTATTGACCGCGAAATGGCTCAGCTCGCTGTTGGGATTCTGAGCAATATTCATTTGTATTCTTCCACCTCTTCTATATATCTATATTCTTTTATGCCTTCTCAACTGCGTCAGCCGCCGCATCCAGCCATGGGGATTCCACATACTCAACCAGCCCCTCGTCCACCTTGGACGCAATCGACGGATCGATCGGAATCTTCGCAAGCACCGGAATCCCATACTCGTCTGCCGTCTCCTCGATATGGCTTTCACCGAACACAGAAATCTTCTTTCCGCAGTCCGGACATTCCAGATAACTCATGTTTTCAACCAGTCCCAGAATCGGAATATCCATCTTCTTCGCCATGTTGACCGCTTTTGCCACGATCATCGAAACCAGCTCCTGCGGGGAAGTCACAATAATAATACCTGCCAGCGGCAGGGACTGAAATACAGTCAGCGGCACATCGCCGGTTCCCGGAGGCATATCGACAAACATATAATCAATGTCCTTCCAGAGTGCCTCGCTCCAGAACTGCTTAATCACGCCGCCCACAACCGGTCCACGCCAAATTACCGGATCCGTCTCATGCTCCAGAATCAGGTTCGAAGAAAGAATCTCTATCCCCGTCGAGGTCGTGCGCGGCAGCATCAGCTGATCCGCTGTCACACCTACCATGCCGTGAATGCCAAATGCCTTCGGGATCGACGGTCCTGTAATATCTGCATCAAGAATGCCAACGCGGTTGTTTCTCGCACGCATCTTACATGCCATCAGGGATGTCACCAGGGATTTTCCGACGCCGCCCTTGCCGCTGACTACACCAATTACTTTTTTAACTGAACTCTGTGGATTTAACGGCACCCGGAACTCTCCATCGTCCGGCTGGCACACGTTTCGCCGCAGCTTGAACAATTATGACTGCAATTCTCACTCATACATACTTCTCCTTTTTATCAGGTTGGATTCTGATCGTTCGCTGGTTTTCGTTTTTGCATCCTCTTCAGACGTTTTCCAAGACCAAAAACCTGTAACGCCCAAATCCTCCCCTGTCGTAATCTCCGTACATTTTACCATATTTTCTGCAAAAATGATAGGGGGCAAACACAACTGGCAGCGTTACAAAAGAATGTGCCGTTACTGTACACGTATGCGTGAACAGTAACGTTTTCTATGAGACAAAAACAGACAGCCCGTTTGCTGCACTGCATTCAGACTGTCTGTCTTTTTTATATCCTATTCATTTTTCTCTACAGATACGCCTGTACCATCGGGCGCAGCCGTCTTGCCATGATCGCCGCCAGAATGCAGAGAATATAATCCGCCGGCATCTCCGGCAGGCAGTAAACCAGCACAATCGCTTTCCAGCCGATCGGCTGCAGGGTTACGAGATGGGTAATCAGATAGAAATAAACCATTCCCATTCCATAATATACCACATATCCAGCCGTCGCCGCCGTCATCAGCGCTCCCATTTTCCAGGAATTCAAACATTCACAGACCTTTCCCATGACCCACGCCGCAAGGAGAAATCCCAGCAGAAAACCAAAGGTCGGGCGCAGCAGATACGCCGGACCGCCGCCGCGTGCAAAGATCGGGACGCCCGCAAGTCCAATCAGCAAATAGACACCCACACTGGTAAATGCCCGTCTGGAGCCCAGCAGAAATGCTGCCAGCATCACGAAAAACCACTGCAAGGTGAAGTTCATGGTATCTGCGCCGGTCGGAATGACAACCTTGATAAATGCCCCCACGGCGACCAGCGCCGCAAACAGACCGCAAAGCGCCACATCCTTCGAATGTTCCCGGCTCCGCGAAACTGCTTTTTCTCTCATCTGTTTTCCTCCATCATGCATGATGCATTTTTCATAAACGGTTCCTTTCATAGCATGCAGCCACCGTGCCTGCAGACTTTCGCTGTCCATGTATGTTTCCTTTTGCTCAAAACGAATCCTCCAGCATCACTCCGCCTGGAATTTACGGATCATCCGCACAAGCCCAAGACTCTCCATCCGTTTTGCAATCAGATAAAAGAGTGCTGCATCCACCGGCCACTTGATGAGATTCTTAAGCACACGCATCGGCAGAAGCACCATCATTGCTTTTCCAGACATCATGCTAAGCCAGAGTGTGTTCAAAAATATGTTGCAGATCAGCGCCACCACCAGATCCGCCCAGAGCGCCCGGCGGAAGGTAAGCGGTTTCCGATACAGAATTGTGCCATATAGCACGCCGCCCAGCATCGCATTCAGCGTAAATCCCGGAAAAAATGCCCCCGTCGGCTTTACGACATATTTGACCAGGTCCAAGACTCCGCCATAGACCGCTCCAGCCACCGGACCGAAGAGGTAGTAGACAAACTGGTTGACCACACCGCCGAATCCGATTTTCAAATACGGACCAGCCTCAATCGTGAAGTATCCCAGAACAACGGAGACAGCCATCAGCATGGCGGCAGTCGTGAGTGTTTTCACGTGTTTCAGTTCCTGAAAGGATGCCTGATAACATACTGCAAATTTTTTCATAAAAAAATACCTCCTTTTCTGCAGATCTCTCGAACCACATCAGGAGATAGATTGTATCAACGATGCAGCGGGATGCGGAATACTGACCGCGAAACCCCGGAGGTCTCTTCGTCCGGCTGACAACTCCCTGTTCAACCGGCACTTAACGCCTGTATTCCTACTCTGCGTTTCTTTTTTTATCTTTTACATCATACCACAATTTTCCCGCTTTTCAAGCACTTTATAAGCGCATCTGTCATTTTCGAACCAGTCAGCATTTACTCTTCTTTTTGGCTCTGTTCGCTGTATTCCCTAAACGCACGATCCATCTCGATATAGTTGCGTTTCAGGGAAACCGGCTTTCCGTCGCGGGTCAGGAAACAATGGCGGCTCTCGCCCACGCAGCGGATTGCGCCCGTTTCCTTGTCAAAAACCGTGTATTCCAGCGTCATGCGGATGCCGTTGTATTCCTTCATCTGAACCAGCACCTGCACCGTCTCGCCAAACCGCGCCATGCTCTTATAATCGCAGTGAACCGACAGCACCGGCTTATGATCCCCTGTTTTTCCATGATGTCATATCCCATTCCCATCTGCTCCATCATGTCGATCCGCGCTTCCTCAAACCAGTGTAGGTAATTTGCATGGTGAATGATTCCCATCTGGTCGGTTTCATAATACTGCGCTTTGTGTTCGTAAATTTTCAGTTCCATAAAAACCCCTCTTTTCCATCTAAAAAGGGATACCTGCACAACTGCAATTTCTGCCGTTCTGCAATATCCCCCTCTGGTTCTGATATGTGTGTCACCGTCCGCACACTATGCAGGCAATGGCTGATACCTTACTGTTCCAGTTCTTCTCCGAGTCCGCTCTCGATCGCCTCGGTAATCGTCTTCAGCGCTTCTTCCTCATCCGGTCCGTCGCAGGCAACCGTGATCTCGGTGCCGCACTTGATACCCGCTGCCATCACGTTCAGCACGCTCTTTGCCACAATATGTTTCTCCCCGCACTCAATCAGAGTCCGGCTCTTAAATTTCATCGCGGTCTGCGAAAGCACGCCAGCCGGCCGCAGGTGAAGTCCCGATGGATTAACCACTTTCACTTTCTTCGATACCATAGCTGTCCCTCCCTCGTCAATTCTTAGTTTTAATTACCCTAATTTTAGTCTAAGTAAGGCAGACTGTCAAGCGTTAGACCAGCACCTGCTGCGCGTAATTAACAGACGCCATCGCATCGCGGCAATACGCATCCGCTCCGATCATATCCGCGTATTCCTGAGTCAGAACCGCGCCGCCTACCATGACTTTCGCCCACGGTGCTTCCTTGCGGAGCTGCTTGATCGTCTCCTCCATGCTCGGCACGGTGGTCGTCATCAGGGCGGACAGACCGACCAGTCTTACATGGTTCTTGATCGTCTCTTCCACGATCGCCTCCGGGGCTACGTCCTTACCTAAATCCAGCACATCATAGCTGTAATTCTCCAATAATACTTTTACGATATTTTTTCCAATGTCATGAATATCGCCCTTGACGGTCGCCAGCACGATCTTGTCCTTCTTCTCTCCTGCTTCCCCGGAGGACTCCATCTGGTTTTTGATGACCTCAAACGCCGATTTTGCCGCCTCCGCACTCATCAGAAGCTGCGGCAGAAAGACGGTGCCTGCCTCAAACCCCTTTCCGACCTTATCGAGTGCCGGGATCATGCAGGAATTGATGACGGTCAGGGAATCCATGGTCTTTAAGAGTTCCCCGGCTGCCGATGCCGCCTGCTCTTTTAAACCTCTCTCCACACTGACCGTAAGCTGATGCTCCGGACCGGATGCCTGGCTGCCAGTGTCCGCACTGCCGGAAGCTCCAGCTGCACCTGCCGCCGGGCACCCGAACCTGCGCTGCCTGCTGCACCTGCGCCGGAAGCTCCGCCCGCACCTGCCTTTGGAATCGCCAGCCGCGCTGCCTGCTCAATATAATCGCCGCAGTGTTCATCCAGTGCTGCCAGGGCCCGGTAGCTATAATAAGAACGCATCATTGCCGCCGAATTTGGATTGATGATCGCCGCGGTCAGACCGCTCTGCATCGCCATCGTAAAGAAATTAGAGTTGACAATCTCACGCTGCGGTAATCCGAAGGAAATATTGGAAACGCCGAGAATCGTATTGCAGCCAAGTTCCTGGCGGACACGGCGCACCGTCTCCAGTGTCACCAGCGCGCCGATCGGCTCGGAGCTGATCGTCATACAGAGCGCATCGATCACGATGTCTTTTTTCTGGATGCCATACTTTTCCGCCTCCGCACAGATTTTCCGCGCGATCGCCATACGTCCGTCCGCCGTCGCCGGAATGCCTTCCTCGTCGATCGTCAGCGCAACCACCGTGCCGCCGTAATGTTTTACCAGCGGAAATACAGCGTCCATGACCTCCTGTTTGCCATTGACAGAGTTAATCAGTGCCTTTCCATTATAAATACGCAGCGCCTGTTCCATCGCCTCTGTGTCAGTCGTATCAATCTGCAGCGGAAGCTCGGTCACCGCCTGCAATTCCTGTACGACCTCGCGCATCATCGCCACTTCATCGATCTCCGGCAGTCCCACGTTGACGTCAAGCACCGCAGCGCCATTTTCCTGCTGGGTGATCGCCTCGCGCAGGATATATTCCAGGTTGTGATCGCGCAGCGCCTGTTTGAATTTTGATTTTCCGGTCGGATTGATGCGCTCGCCAATAATGACCGGATCGGTTCCCATCTCAACTACCGACGCGTAGGAAGTGATGAGAGTGTCATTTTTCGGCTCGATCGGCTTTCTCGTTCTGCCCTTACACATCTCTGCCAGCAGACGGATGTGCTCCGGGGTCGTACCACAGCAGCCCCCGACTGCCGAAACGCCCATCTCCAGCATTCCTTTCATTTCCTCGACAAATTCTGGCGGATCAATATCATATACGGTCTTTCCTCCCTCGCTTCGCGGAAGTCCCGCATTTGGATTGACAACCACCGGGATCGACGCATACCGAAGCAGTTCTTCCACAATCGGCTTCATCTGAACCGGACCTAATCCACAATTGATTCCGAGCGCATCCACGCCCAGACCTTCCAAAAGTGCCACAACGGACTTCGGTGTTCCGCCGGTTAAAAGTTTGCCTTTTCCATCGAAAATTGTGGTTGCAAAGATTGGAAGATCGGAATTTTCCTTTGCCGCCAGAACCGCTGCCTTGAGTTCATACGTGTCGCTCATCGTCTCGATCAGAATCAGATCCGCGCCGCCTCGCACGCCTGCCTTTACCACCTCGGTATAGATGGAGACCGCCTCCTCAAAGTCCAGATCACCCATTGGCTTTAAAAGGCGTCCGGTCGGTCCCAGATCCAGCGCTACATAACCACGGCCGCAGTGTTCTACCGCTGTCCGGGCATTTTTCATCGCCGCATCCACGATCTCATCCAGATTAAACTCGGCTGCCTCATTGTATTTCAGGCGGTTCGCGCCGAATGTATTCGATAAAATAAGATTCGCGCCCGCGTTCAGATAATCCTCATGGATCTTTACCAGAACCTCCGGATGCTTGATATTCCAGGTTTCCGGCAGTTCGCCCGGTTTCAGCCCGGCTCCCTGCAGAAGACTTCCCATTCCTCCGTCAAATACCAGTATTTTATCGTTCCAATCTTCCCGTATACCCATGTCAGCTTCCTCTCTGTTTTTTGTTTCTTACTTATTTATCTCTCCGGTACAGGCAGTTTTTGTTTGAACAGACCTCACAGCCCTCTTTCACACAGCCCGCCGCTATCTTCGATACTCCGATGACCGCCGTCACCGACTTGGACGGCATCATCAAAAAACTTTCCGTCAATGTAATCCCCACCGTCTTTTCCGCTTCCAGTACCCGGCAGAAATCCGGCTGGCACGAAAGCGGCAGATCTCCATAACCTGGCGAAAAGCGGGGACGCAGATAGAGTCCTTCTTCTGCTGCCTCCGCTTTTAATTTGTCATTGATTTCATTGCAGTAACTCTCAATCCGTGCCGCCGCGCACGCCTGCAGGACAACCGCCCGGCTCATCGAAAGACGGCTGTATCGGCGCAGAAGCAGATCCACACCAGCACCCAGCGTCGCCGCAAAAAGGATGACCTCCTGGCAGTCCTTTAAATTGCGGCTGAGCGCCCGGCTTTTTACTTAAAACACGTAAAATCAAGTTCTGAATCTGGCAGCAGCGTCAGCGGATAGCGTCTGTAAAAGCTCCGGCAGTTGACGGACCGCTCTAATTCTCCCAGACAGTCCTCCACCAGATCTTTCGTCTGCGGATCCGGCTCCTGCTGCCCTTTAATTCCTAAATACCGATATATTTCTCTCCGATTGACTTCCGCCATTACAGAATCTCCGACAGGTTGTTCTTAATCTGCGCCGCTACATCCGGTTTATTCATTGAATATACATGGATTCCATTTACATGGTTTGCAATCAGATCGATGATCTGCTCAGTTGCATAGGCGATACCTGCCTGCTTCATCGCTGCCGGGTTATCACCAAAACGATCTACGATCGCCTTGAAGCGTGCCGGAAGGTAGGTGCCGGACATGCTGCAGATGCGCTTAATCTGACTTATGTTTGTCACCGGCATGATGCCTGCGACAACCGGAACCGTGATTCCTTTTTCTCGGATACGGTACAGGTAATTATAAAGGATATTATTATCAAAGAACATCTGGGTCGTCACAAAATCACAGCCCGCTTCCACTTTTTCTTTCAGATGCCCGATATCCACCGTCTTGTTGACCGATTCCACATGTCCCTCCGGATAGCAGCTGCGCCGATGCACAGATCCGGGCAGGTCTCACGGATCTCGCGGATCAGCTGGGATGCATACTGATAATCTTTTTCTACCTTGCCGTCTTTCGGAATATCGCCGCGAAGTGCCAGGACATTCTCAATTCCGTGTGCTGAATCTCGCGCAGGACACTGTGCACCTTCTCACGGGTCGAGGAGACGCAGGTCAGATGTGACAGCGCCGGCACCTGGCAGGTGCTCTGGATATCCGATGCGATCTGGACCGTATACTGGCTTGTGCCGCCGCCTGCTCCGTAGGTCACGCTCATAAATGATGGATTTAACTTTGCAATCTCAAGCGCCGCTTTCTCAACGGAAGCGAAGTTGCTCTCCTCCTTCGGCGGGAACACTTCAAACGAAAGCGTCGGCTGTCCTTTGGCTAAAATATCCTTAATCTTCATCGTATTTATCTCCTGTTCTCATCATTTCGTCCGGTTCTGCCCCGGACCTCTATTGCCTATGTATTCTATATGATTTTTGCTCAGTATACCATATTTCCCCAATGAACGCCAGACTTCCGACAGCTATCTTCTGGATTGATTTTCTATATCTTGCCATAGGAAAAATCTATAGGAACCAAATAAAATACATAAACATACGATACAGATAATTAATTCCAGACAAAGCAAACAAAATCAGCAAAATCACCAGCACAAGGCTCATTTTCCCCTTCTTTTTCTGATTTTTTCCTTGCTGCACCGCGCTTCGTCTCTGCGTTGTCTGATACGACATACTGTTCTGGTTCTGTGTCCGGACGGATGCCTGTCTGCCTGCGCCTGCTGCTTTCTGCGTCTGGGAATATGCCTTCGCCCGGTCCGCAAGCGTGCGGATGGCATCTGTTCCTGCCCTTGCACTCGTTTCCCACGAGGCAGATCCCGCATTGTGATACTCACAGTCCGTCTCATGCGCCGGGTGACGCTCATTCAGATAATAAGTTGCATTGACATAGTTAGGATTCCGGATCCACTGTTTACAAAAAGAACAATAATGACCATACTTGATCGGATGGTCGCAAATCGGACAAATTCGTCTCTGCATGAAATACCTCCCCTCGAATCGAACATACTTTTTCGAAAACACCTCGTCAATTATTTTTTATTGTATCATAACTTTTTTACTTTTTTCTATATTTTCTCTTGTATTTTCTCCATTTCGTGTTAAAATACAAACGTCCATTACACTGTCAAGACAGGTGTAAGCCATTTATTTGACCGGAATGGCTGAAACGATTCATTCCGTTCACAATTATTTTACTCTGGGAGGTTCTATCAATATGGAACGTGTGAAAGCTTTTCTGAAACGGAAGCAGGTTGTCATCTCCGTTCAGACGTATCTCATCGATGCGCTGGGCGCGATGGCATTTGGTCTGTTTGCTTCTCTTCTGATCGGTACCATTTTCGGCACGCTGGGGGAAAAAACAGGCGTTGTAATTTTTACTACGATCGCAGGCTACGCCAAGAGCGCGACCGGTGCGGCGCTCGGCGTCTCGATTGCCTACGCCTTAAAGGCACCGACGCTCGTCCTTTTCTCCGCCGCTACCGTCGGCATCGCGGGCAATGAACTCGGCGGTCCGGTCGGCGCGCTCGTTGCCACCATCATCGCAGCCGAGCTTGGAAAAATCGTCTCCAAAGAGACACCAGTTGATATTCTTGTCACCCCGGGCGTCACCATCATCTCCGGTATCCTGGCCGCACAGTTTGTCGGTCCGGGCGTCTCTGCATTCATGACCGCTTTCGGAAATCTGGTGAAGACAGCGACCGTTATGCAGCCGCTTTTCATGGGTATTCTGGTTTCTGCCTGATCGGCATCGCCTGACGCTTCCGATCAGCAGTGCGGCAATCTGCATCATGTTAAGCCTCGACGGTCTGGCAGGCGGTGCCGCCACCGCAGGCTGCTGCGCGCAGATGGTCGGATTTGCCGTTTTAAGCTTCTGTGAAAATAAATGGGGTGGTCTTCTGGCACAGGGACTCGGAACCTCGATGCTCCAGATGGGAAATATCGTCCGGAACCCGAAAATCTGGATTCCACCGACACTCGCCTCGATGGTCACCGGTCCGCTCTCCACGATGGTCTTCCATCTGGAAAATATTCCAGCCGGTTCCGGCATGGGAACCTGCGGTCTCGTCGGACCGATCGGCATCTACACCGCCATGCAGGGAAGTGGAAATTCGATGATGTGGCCGGGCATCCTGCTCATCTGCTTCGTGCTTCCGGCTGTTTTGACCCTGTTCTTCGGCGCACTTTGCCGGAAAGCTGGATGGATCAAGGAAGGCGATTTGAAACTGGATCTATAATTATAGCTCCATGTGCTTCCAATTATCCATCATTCCTATCTGGCATCTGTCCTTAGAATCAGCCAGATTGTCACGGTTCACGCATACGTGCCCAGTAACGCCAGATTCATAGACCTATGACACCAAAACAGGCATTGAAATGCTCTTCATCCACCACTGTGTGGATAGCAAGCATTCCAATGCCCGTTTTTTTGATCCAGTTATCTTTTCCCTATTCCTTATCGTTCTTCTTTCCCCAGCAGCTCCCGCATACTTGCGAGCAGCTTCGCCTCTTTGTCTTCCTTATATTCTCCGAGCAGGACCTCTTCAAACTCCTTCTCCACCTTCATCCGGCGGAAATACGAGCTCATTTCATCCGCCATGCCGGAGAGCCGGTTTAACAGACGGGAGAAATCGCGCAGCATCACGTCGTCCTTGTGGTACGGATAAACAATGTCGTGGTCAACCTCACTCCATCCCTCCTCGAACAGCGTTCTCGCCTGAATCTCGACGTAGTAACCGCGGTATTTGATGATGTAGTGAAGGGAACGGTAGATACCGCCTGACTTGATTTCGATCACATTTTCATCGTAGATCCGGCTGTCCCCGTTTCGGCGGTATACCTTCGGACGCTCTGCAATGTAGCAGTGTGTCTCATCGTTGTCAAAATCGCGCTCACGGTCTTTTACATACTGCTCCGGAGCATTTTCAAACGCCGATGTGATGTATTCATGGAAATGACGCCAATCCTCACGGTACAGGAAGAATACACGGATACCGATAAGGTCCGTCACGTATTTCCAGTAATTATCAACTCCCAGCTGGGCAAATTTCTCCGGCTGCTCTTTTTTCTTGCGGATGATCTTCTCCAGAAGATGCCCCGGTGCCTTGGTACGGTAACGGTAGGAATGGATCCCCGCTTTTTCAATATCATACAGATACTTATCTACAAAATCCTTGCCAATCTCCCGCAGCTTTCCCTCGATCGTCGCATAATGATCCGCGATCGCAGTCAATTCCTCCCAGGAAACGCCCGCCGCGTCAAAGTCTTCCTGTTCGATCCGATATTTTCTTAAAAATAAATCTCTCTCCATTATCTCCTCTTTATCGGAAGCCCACTGAGCGCAGGAACCGGGCAAATGCCTCCCTGCCTTCCGGCGTACACTTATATACGCCCGCGTCTTCCAGTACCTGCTCAAAGACAAGACCTACCTCTTTTTGCAGGATTTCGTTTATATTTTCACTTGTTATATGCTCATACTTCGGCAGGAACTCATCCACCCAGTCCGCATGCTTTTCAAGCTCCGGATTGGAACGGATATCGCCTCCGGAAAGGATCGCCTCCGCCAGATCGGCAAGCTCCTGTTTCAATCTGGACGGGAGCACCGCCAGACCCATGACCTCGATCAGACCGATATTTTCTTTCTTGATGTGATGCAGCTTCGCGTGCGGATGGTAAACACCAAGCGGATACTCATCCGTCGTGATGTTATTGCGGAGCACCAGATCCAGCTCATAGAAATCGCCATTCTTTCTGGCAATCGGCGTGATCGTGTTGTGCGGTTCTCCGTCCGTCTCAGCATAAATAAAAGCATCCTCATCCGTATAGCTGCGCCATGCACGCAACACCTTTTCACCCAGATCAATCAGGCGGTCCGGATTCTTGGAACGGGTCCGCAGAACTGACATCGGCCATTTAACGATTCCGGCTTCCACATCCTCGAAGCCTTCCATCTCAAATTTCTGTTCAATCGGCGCTTTTGCCATCGCAAACGTGTAATGTCCGCCTTGGAAATGGTCGTGACTTAAAATCGAACCGCCGACGATCGGCAGATCCGCATTGGATCCCAGGAAATAGTGCGGGAACAATTTCACAAAATCAAACAATTTGACAAACGTTGCCCGTTCGATCTTCATCGGTGTGTGCACACCGTTGAACACGATACAGTGCTCATTGTAATACACATACGGCGAATACTGGAAACCCCACTGGCTGTCATTGACCGTGATCGGGATAATGCGGTGGTTATTGCGCGCCGGATGGTTGACACGTCCGGCATAGCCTTCATTTTCCTTGCATAAGAGGCATTTCGGATAACCGCTCTGCTTTGCCAGTTTGGCTGCCGCGATTGCCTTCGGATCTTTCTCCGGCTTGGATAAATTAACCGTGATGTCCAGCTCCCCGTATTTTGTATCCGTTTTCCATTTCATATCCTTGGAAACACGGTAACGGCGGATGTAATTGGAATCCTGGCTCAATTTGTAATAATAATTGGTTGCCGCCTCCGGCGATTCCTCATACAATTTCCAGAAATGTCCAATCACCTCGCTCGGGCGCGGCATCAGGCAGTTCATCAGCTTCGTGTCGAACAGATCACGGTACACCACGCCGTCCTCCTTCAAAACGCCCGTCTCATGTGCATAATCAAGCAGGGCATCCAACGTCTCTTCCAGTGAAATCTCCCTGCATGCGCCCTGTGGTTCTTCATATTCATCCAGTCCCAGAACCTCGAGAATCTGGTTCGTCGCGTAAATGCGATCCGACTCCTGAAGAAGCCCCGTATTGACTCCGTACTGTACTAAATTTCTGATTGCTTCATATACTGCCATACCCTATCCTCCTGACTGAAAAACAACCTTGCTGTTTCATTCTTATCCTTTTATCATTATAACTTTAGCTGCCCGTATACCATTGCGCCACCTTATCTCATGGCATTTTCGGTTCCAAAAATGCCTGCATATGAACAGTCACTGTACATCCTCTTACTCTTGTGGCTTCCATTTACATAAATTTTGTCAAATCCAGACATTTTAAGCGGTTTACCAGGATTCCTCCGAGAAGCCCAATCAGCGCCCCCGCTGCCGTTCCGGCTGCCAGAAGCACCGGAAGATAGTAGAACAGACTCGCATTTTCCACCACCAGCGCCGCCACGATAAGCTGCCCGATGTTGTGTCCCGCACCACCCAGGATGCTGACACCGGTCACGCCGAACCAGTCCAACCGGCGGAACACCACCATCAGAAGAAGGCTGACCGCAGCACCTGCCAGACTATACAGCATCATCGACAGGTTTCCAAACGTAAATCCTACCAGCACGATACGCACCAATGCAATCGCCGCTGCCGCACCGGCTCCCAGCAGATACAGACTCACGATCGACGCCAGATTCGCCAATCCCAGCTTGACCCCCGGAACGCCCAGGTTGAGCGGTATCAGGGTCTCGACATAGCTCAGCAGAAATGCCAGCGCTGTCATCATTCCATATAAAGCGATTTTTCCGGCTCTGGATGTGCCTGCTCGTCCTTTTTTCTGCATTTCTTCCTCCTCTGTATACCTCTATGAATATATTAGTAAAAATTTTTAGTTTTGTAAAGCGCGTAACTGTTCACAGATAGGAATTTTCTGAACTGAAAATTCCGTACGATACAGTTCTGGCGTTACTGTTCACGCATACGTGCCCAGTAACGTTCTGGCTGCCGATGCGTTTAGTTTCTGGGCCGTAATCTTGACTTTCCTATCAACCTTTGTTAGAGTAGTTGCAGACATTTTTGCAAACATAGTTTCAAACCGAATTTTCGATATTTTTAAGAATGGAGCTCTTTATGAAAAAAAAGGATTTATCCGCGCTTCTGACACTTCTTGCCGTCGTATTTTTTGGCTGCGGCGCGGCGCTTCTTTTCAGCAAATCCCGCCGGGAGCCGATCAGCCGTTCCGCGTTTCTGCTGAATACATTTGTCAACATCACACTCTATGATTCGCAGGATGAAGCGATCCTTGACCACTGTGTGGACATGTGCCAGGAGTACGAAAACCGTTTCAGCAAGACGATCGAGGGCAGCGAGCTTTACAAGTTAAACCACCGCAACGCCGACGAGACGACTTTTACCGTCTCCGACGATATGGCGGCTATGATTTCTGAAGGACTGCATTACAGTGAGGTTTCCCATGGTGCCTACGACCTGACGATCGAACCACTCAGTTCTCTCTGGAATTTTACCAGCGACGAGCACGTGATCCCGGCGGAGGATGACATAACAGCGGCGGCAGAACGCGTCAACTGGAAAAATGTGAAACTTGACGGAAATACTTTAACCTTCCTCTCCCCGGACACGACGATTGACCTCGGCTCCATCGCCAAGGGCTACATTGCCGACCGCATGAAAGACTATCTGACCGAATCCGGCGTCGAAAGCGCCATCATCAACCTGGGCGGCAACGTACTCTGTGTCGGTGAACGCACAAATCACCAGCCGTTCCGCATCGGGCTGCAGAAACCGTTTGCCGACTATGCAACGGTGTTTGCCGATCTGAATATTGATGACATGTCCGTTGTCTCCTCCGGCGTCTATGAGCGCCATTTTGAGAAAAACGGTGTCAATTACCATCACCTGTTAAACCCGAAAACTGGCTATCCGTACCAGAACGGACTGGTTTCCGTGACGATCGTCTCCCCGCGTTCGGTGGACGGCGATGTACTCAGCACGACCTGTTTCTCGATGGGACTGGATAAGGGCCTGGAACTCATCAATTCGATGGATGGCATTTATGCTTATTTTATCACGGATGATTATGAACTGATTTACTCGGATGGAGCGGAGGCATTTATTGATGAAATCAAAGAAAAATAGAAATGATTTTGTTTTGATTCTGGTTCTTCTTGCCGTCATACTCATCGGTTTTCTGGTTGTGCGCTTGCAGCGCCAGAAGGATGCTTTTACCGTTGATGTCAGTGTCAATGGAACAACCGTCGCCACCTACCGGCTGGATGAGGAGATAGACACCTGGATCGACGGGTATCAGGGGGGACAAAATCATCTGGTGATTCAAGATGGATGTGCCCGGATCGAAGAGGCAGACTGCCCGGACAAGCTCTGTGTGAAGCAGGGAACCATTTCAGAGAGTGGGGAATCGCTGGTTTGCCTGCCGAATAGGGTGGTTGTGGCGGTTAAATAGATATGGTTTGCCAACACGGACGGAAACGCCCAGCGGGTACGCATAATTGCGCCGCTGGGCGTTTTCTGTTTATTTTATTCCACAAATTTGATCGATTTTAAGCAGCTCTTCCTCGCTCAACGGTGCCCCATCCAACATTTTCAGATTATCTAATATCTGCTCCGGTTTGGACGCACCGATGAGAACGCTGGTTACCACAGGATCCTTCATGACCCATTTGAGCGCCATCTGGGAGAGTTTTTCGCCTCTCTGTCCGGCCATCTCGTTGAGGGCGCGGATCTGGCTGATTTTTTCTTCGGTGAGCTGGTCTTTTTTGAGAAATCTGCCGTCGGTCATGACGCGGCTGTCGGCTGGGATGCCGTACAGATAACGGTCGGTTAAGGTTCCCTGTGCAAGCGGGCTGAATGCAATCAGACCTTTCTTTTCTTTGACAGCGGCTTCTTTTAAGCCGTTGTTTTCGATCGTGCGGTCAAAGATGCTGTAGCGGTTCTGATTGATGACGAACGGGCATTTCAGATCGCGCAGGATCGCAGCGGCTTCCTGCATTTTTTGTCCATTGTAGTTGGAAAGTCCTGCATAGAGAGCTTTTCCGCTCTTAACTGCCTGATCGAGTGCTCCCATCGTCTCCTCAAGCGGCGTCTCCGGGTCCATCCGGTGATGGTAAAAAATGTCTACATACGGAAGTCCCAGGCGTGTAAGGCTCTGATCGAGGCTTGCAAGCAGGTATTTGCGGCTGCCCCAGTTTCCATAAGGGCCGTTCCACATCTCGTATCCGGCTTTCGTGCTGATGATCAGCTCGTCTCGATATGGCATGAAATTTTCCTTTACAATCCGTCCCAGATTTTCCTCAGCACTTCCCGGCTCTGGTCCATAATTGTTGGCTAGGTCAAAGTGCGTGACGCCATTGTCAAAAGCGGTAAAACACAGCTTCCGCATTGTCTCATAGACGCCGGTGCTGCCAAAATTATGCCAGAATCCCAGCGAAACTGCCGGGAGCCTGAGTCCGCTGCTGCCGCAGCGGTTGTAGGTCATTCCATCATATCTTGTGCCTGCTGCCTGATACATATACTCTTTCCTTTCCTACTCCCGTCCAGCCTCTGCCTGAACCTCGCGGATAGCTGCGTCGATCTGTGCCTCTACGGATACCGGCTTCTGGACCGGTGCTTCCGGCTGCTTCTTTACTTTCTGTACGGTCAGCGGCATATTAACGCCCAGCGGATTGAGAACGATGCCCTTTGCCTCCTCCGGGAGTACCTGAGCCAGCTTGAGCGCATCTACGACAACCGGGCGGAATTTCTTCTCACGGTTGAAACGCTGGAACTCGATCACATCCGTAAAGATCGGCTGGAAAATATCTCCGCTCTTTAATTTAACCAGCGGAATGCCATTTCCTTCCTCTGGAAGCGGCACGATATAGCGACCCTTCGTGAAGTGCGCGCCGATCTCCTCCTGTAAATCGTTTAATTCCGGCGTAATCTCCTGATTTGGCTGACGGCGCAGATCCTGCATATAGTAAAGCATCGTCAGGTGCAGCTCCGGGTTCTCCACCCAGACTTTTCCATTCTTGCTCTCCTCCGGGTCTTTGCGTCTTACAAACTCGGTCAGCTGAATCATCTTCTGCTCCTCGCCCACGTGTACCTGGATAGCATTGACACCCATCGTGTAAAGGCTGGTATAGAAAAGCAGAAGGCTCTTTCTGTCTACCTTCGCGATTCCTACCGGAATCTGCTGCTCTGCCAGCTTCTGTGCGCCTGCCTTTGCGCCCTCTTCGTCCGTAAACAGCAGGATGGCATCATCCATTGTTTCCGGATCACAGTATACATACGGCTCTTTCGTACATCCGGAAAGAATGGCATATAAGGAATCTGCCTCTCTTAACTTCTGTGCGAAGATATCCGGCTCCTGTTCATTCGTATTTGTCTGCTTTGTCTCGTTTTCCATCCGTCTAATCTCCTTTTTATTGAATCGTCATCAATGCCTCAAAATCAGCCCGTGCAAATCGGTGGTAAATCGTGTGCCCCATCTCCTCACGGATGCAGTAATCATATGCATCGATGCTGCTGTCTGTAAAATAAATGACATAATCAAAATCCATGCCGTCCGGCATCTGCCGGCACTCATACGCGCCGAATTTTTCAAACACAGCGGTAATCTCTTCCTTTTTGCAGGCGTGCTTTTCCCGAAACAACTGGATCAGCTCCCTTAAAAACGGCGGTTCCGGAACCTGCTCATGGACATACTCCACAAAATCCGGCGGGATCGTAAAGACGATCCGATCGGCGTGGATCCGAATCTGGGTATCTCCCATTTTCTCCTTCTTCGCCTCCAGATCATGCCGTATCTTCTTCGCCAGCTCCCGGATATCCGTCTCCTGCATCTCCAGCATCGCATTCAGGGAAGAAAGCGGATAATAAAGGCGCATCGTCTCCCTGGCATAACCAAGTTTTAGCTGCGCCTCTTTGATCTGATCCGTCATATTTTGAATTAAAGCTTCCAGTTTCATGTCATACTCCTGCCTCGGAAACGAAACCTCCGTCCCCGGCATCTTTATTGGGTCGATTGAATCATTGATAAGTACCTTTTTCACAATCTCTCTCATTATAACAATTTACCGAAAATGCGTCAATATGCGGATATTTGCTTTTTCGGTTTCTGTTCACGCATAGTTACTGGGCACGTATACGTGAACAGTGACACGCATATGTGCCCAGTAACAGACCTCTACAAATAGCAGGTCGTAAAATGCGCCTCGCCCTCGTCATCCAGATCCATGAGCATGTAGCTCGGGCGTCTGCCCTCCTGGCGCGGAAATGAAAGACTGCCCGGATTCAGCACAGTCAGATCCCCGCGCCGCTCCAGATACGGCTTGTGGGTATGTCCAAACATCGCAATCTGCACGCCGCGATCCTGTGCCTCATCGATCAGGCGCTCCGTCCCAACCGATACGCTATAAAAATGACCGTGGGTCAGAAATGCGCGGTATTTTCCAATCGAAATCTCCTTCTCGCGGTCCAGATGGGAGAAAAAATCATTATTTCCCAGCACCATATAGACCTCGCAGTCCGGGTTCTGCTCCTTACACCACGATGTAATCATGTCCTCACTTCCCTCGGCGTCACCCAGATGAATGAACATGTCAAACGGCGCTTCATTCTGGATGACTTCCAGCAGATTACCATCCCGGCGGTGGGTGTCGCTTGTAATTAATATTTTTTTCATCACTCGCCAAGCGCCTCCTTCAGCGCATCCTTCATCCGCTCCAGCGCCTTGCCCCGGTGGCTGATACGGTTTTTCTCCTCCATCGTGAGCTCTGCTGACGTTTTGCCGTACTCCGGCAGCCAGAGAATCGGATCATATCCAAATCCACCGTTTCCAGCCGCTTCCTTTGCAATCTCGCCCTCCATCGCCGCTTCTGTGTGAAGCACTCTGCCATCCGGCAGCACTGCCGCGATATTGCACATAAAACGGGCGCTCCGCTCTTTTCCTTTTGCATCCTTCACGCGCTCAATCAAAATCCGGTTCTTTTCCTCATACGGTGTGTCCCCTAAATACCGCGCTGAATAAACGCCCGGCTCGCCGTTTAAATAATCTATCACCAGTCCAGAATCATCTGCCAGCACAATGCCGCCCGTCTTCTCCCAGACTGCCTTCGCCTTGATCTCTGCATTCTCGCGGAAGGTGGTTCCATTTTCCTCGATCTCGTCTTCAAATCCAGCCTCGCGCATCGTAACAATCTCACGGTTTAAATCCTTTAAAATCTCACGGATCTCTTTCAGCTTTCCCGCATTTCCCGTCGCAAATATAATTTTCTCGCTCACTTTTCCTCGCTCCTTTATCCTCAAACAGCATGGCTTTTCATATCCCGACATTCCGAATCACCGTTCTTCAAAAACAGCTTCCGCCATACCTTCACATCCGTACCAGCAATCAATTCCAGGAATCCACATTTCTCGTATACGCTTTCAAACACACATTGCAGTTTTGCTCCGTCTCCACGCGCTCCCAGGAGGAACCGCGGTAACTGATATAGCCTTCACCGTCGCTTAAATCGACCGTCAGTCCCTTATCCGGCGAACTGTACTCGATCGCCACCGGATGAATCGCTCCCGGTGTCGTGATCTCGACAATCACGGCAAACCGTTCACCTGCCTCCAGCGTCATCGTCTTATCCAGCAAAACCGTATAATATCCGGCGTTCGCAACCTCCCCGGAAGCCACCTTTCTGCGCCGCCCGAACTGGGAGCTGCCCTCGGCGTCCGTCACGGTATATACCTGATACGATGTATTTTCCCCGGTTGCATAGAAGCCGACTGCCTCCAGCTCTTCTTTCTCCTCTGCCGTATAAATATTGGCAAAAAATGCCGATTCTTTTCCGTAACCGAGCTGCCCGACCCAGCCGCACAAATCTGCCTGGTAAATGTGGTCGTAATTATCTGCCGACTCGATTCCGGAATAGAGAATGTTGTGGATCCCAATATTTGTATCATAGTAGGACACGTAAAAATACCCATCGTCCCCAAATTCGCCGCCCCAGCTGTTGGCGCAGATAAACGCGCCATCCCCCTCCGGCGGCTGATTAAAATTGTCCCTCGAATAGTGGTCATCCCAGCCGATGATCACAACGTCATGATTGGGCTTCTCATCGCCATTATACCAGTACGCCCCTGTCTCTTTCCGGTAATAATACGTGTCGTCGCGGTCACTGACCATCGCCGTATACAGGGAGCTCTGAACGCCTCCGTACAGATAAACCGCCCGTTTAACCGCCTCATAATCCTTCTCCGGCAACACCTGTATCTCCTGCACATGACAAGCAGGTCTTAAACCGTCAGGCGAATAGCCGTCGCCGTATGGATCCTCTTCTTCCAGCACCGGCCCCTGCCACGCCAGCAGATACGCCATCGACATCGTATACTCGCCCCCGGCATTCTGTGAAAAATGGAAGCTGTTCCGGAGGGACATATGATCCTCCGAAAAGCTGACATTCCACTCCGGCCGGACACGACTTTCCAGCGCCATCACCGATGCAAACGCCCAGCACGTTCCGAGACTCCCCTGGTTTTTAACCGCCGGTGCCCGGCCAGCCTTCCGGTAATCATAGGATTCCGGCAAAAACGTGGCTGGATCCTCTGACCCGGTCAGTTCCATTTTCCGGTTCTCTGCATCCCAATTTTCTTCATAGGAAAATACCTCCGTCACCGCCTCAAGCGGCACATACAGGATTCCATTTTCCCACTCTGGGGGTGCTGCAATCGTCTGGCTCTCCTCCCCAAGCAAAAGTTCCGGGCTTCCGACCGTCATCTCCGCATGAGTATTGCCGCGCTCCATCACAAGCCGGTTTCCATCGTAGAGAAGCACCGCACAGGAAAGCGCGTCCGGCAGCATCCCATACGGTATCATAAACTGCCCGTCCTGCGACATTCTCAAGCTTCCAAGCTGCGGATCGACCATTGTTCCATCGACTTCCAGCGTGATCGGGCTGTCATTAATCTCCTCGGCCATCTGCTCATACCACTCCGGCTGCCACTCGGCGCTCTCCTCCGTCTTTTCCACCTGCTTCGGAATATGAATCAGACGGTTCTCGCGTACCAGAAATCCCAGCAGAAGCACCAGAAGCGCCCCATAGAAAACATTACGCTTCAACCTGATCCCCCGTTTTTCTTCTCGGCGGCTTCGGACCCATAAACTGATAATAATACGTCTTCATCATACCATTGTAGATTTTCCGGTTCTTGTCCGCTTTCCTGCCAATATAGCGCTCTGCGTCCTCATACGCGGTAATCAGGTACATCGACCAAGAATCCAGCGCCTTAAACCGTTCACCGATCGTCTTATAGAGCGCTGGAAGGTTCTTTTTCTCCTCGATACGCTCGCCGTAAGGCGGGTTTGTGATAATAAAGCCATACTTCTTCGGATGGCTCAGCTGCGCCACCGGGCGCTCCTGGAAATGAATCATGTGATCCACTCCGGCTCTCTCCGCATTTTCCCGCGCCGCCTTGATTACCTCGCCGTCAATATCGTAGCCCTGAATGTCTACCTTTACGGTATCATCCACCATCTCGGTCGCTTCATCGATCGCGTCGTACCAGCATTTCTTCGGAATCAGGTTTGTCCAGCTCTCCGACAGGAAGGAACGGTTCATGCCCGGTGCCATATTGGCCGCGATCATCGCCGCCTCGATTGGGAAAGTACCGCTTCCGCAGAACGGATCGACCAGAATCCGGTCCGCTTTCCACGGAGTCAGAAGAATCAGCGCCGCTGCCAGTGTTTCCGTGATCGGCGCCTTACTCGTCATCTGACGGTAACCGCGCTTGTGCAGCGACTCGCCGCTCGTATCGATACCGACTGTCACCTGATCCTTATAGAAAAAGACGCGCAGCGGATATTCATTGCCCGTCTCCGGCATCCGGTCCAGATCGTAATATTCCTGCATATGACGGGCAATCGCCTTTTTCATAATTCTCTGGATATCTGACGGGCTGAACAGCTTACTCGAAATAGACGACGCCTTTTTAACCCAGCATTTACCGTCCTTCGGAAGATATTTCTCCCACGGAATCGCACGGGTCGCCTCAAACAGCTCGTCAAAGGTCACTGCCTTGAAGCTTCCCACTTTTAAAAGGACGCGCTCCGCCGTCCGCAGAAAAATATTCGCACGGCAGATCGCCTCCGCATCGCCGATAAAGGTTACGCGACCATTTTCCACCTCGGTAACCTCATAGCCCAGATCCACTACCTCTTTTTTTAACACTGCTTCCAGTCCAAAATGACAGGGAGCAATCAGTTCATATCGTTCCAATCTTTTTTCCTCTTATCTCTCTGTGGATTCATTGCCAAATCATTTCATGCAAAGAATCCTTTTATTTTCATTACAGTCTTCACCATTTTTATTCTAGTTGACTGGTCTGCATCTGTCAATGAAAAGCCGCGGCAAAAGTGCCTATCTCAGGCTGCACTGATACTTTCCCTGATAAAAGCGGTAACCGCCGCCCAGATTATAAACCTCATATCCCATCCGGTCATACCAGCCGCACACCAGAAGGCTTTCACTCCCCCGCGCACAGTAAAACAGAAGCGGACGTTCACCTGTAAGTGTCTGCCGGTTATCCTGAAGCCATAAAAATGGAATATTTTCCGCCTCGCAGAGGTGAGACACATTATATTCTTCCGGCGTCCGAAGGTCAATCAGCCGTCCCGTGTACCCTTGCTCCAGCCACGCGTCCAGATACCGCACCGGTATGGTCTGATACATCCGTCATCCCTCCTCATTTTATACAAAAACGGTTTCTGACAGAACCCGATTTCTTTTTTAACTCTATGTAATATTAATATATGCTTTGTCCGGCGGACAGGTGTCGGAGGAGATGCGGCAGCCTCTTCCATTGGCTAGAAAACGAACAAATGCCGGGAAACGGTGGATATTCCGCATTCCCGGCATTCACTATTTTTTCTCTTATCTGCCTGTCTCATCAGTCACAATCGCTGTAATCATCCTCTGTCTTGTCCTGATACTGGTTTTTAGAGCTATTCCTGGAACGGTTCTGGCTCTGGTTCTGCATGCGGTTCTGGCTCTGGTTGGAACCATAATTAGAGCTGTTCTTGGATGCATTTTTGGTGCTGTTTTTCTCAGCACTGTTATCATAGTTGCTGTAACTGTTTTTGCTTGACATAAGTCATTCCTCCTAAATTCCTGCCCTGTCAGGTTTTCTACGTGTCGGTTCCGGCTTCCTGTGAACAGCCGCTTAACCGTCACTTTCTTGTTACAGGTCTTAGTATGGAATTTTACTGCGAAAGTATGCAGGGTAATTCTTACTTTTTATGCCAGTAATATTTTTTTGTTTCATCGGACGCAATTTCCTATGAAATCAAAAAACATCTGCATCCAACCCTTTTTTCATGAAAAGGTTCAATGCAGATGTTTCGTAAATTCATTCTTAACCCAGCACGTTCACAATCTTAACCGGTGTGCGGTAGTTCCATGGGGAAGTCTTGATGCCGGTTCTTTCAGTTGAAGCATGTACCACTTTGCCGTCGCCGATATACATCGCTACATGGTTGATACCTCTTCCGCTTCCGTAGAAAATCAGGTCGCCCGGCTGCATCTGGTCAGCGCTGATTGCTGTACCCTGCTTGGACTGGGAAGTTGAAGAACGGTTCAGGCTCACACCGGCACCGTGCTGCATCACATATTTCGTAAAACCAGAACAGTCAACCCCTGTGTGCGGGTCGCTGCCGCCAAATTTATAACGTCCACCTACAAACTGCAGTGCATAATTGACTAACTGCTCTCTGGTCGAGAGATTGCTCTGCTCTGCGACAAATGCATCTGCGACTGCAGCTGCTTCCTCTGCCTTGCTGAGCATAACGCTACTCTGAACCTTCAAATAGCCTTCCATCTCACCGGCCGCTACCTTGATCCAGCTGTCATCTGCCTTTCCAACTACGTCATAGGACTCGCCCTTTTCAGCCATCGCTACTACTTCTGAGTTTTCATCCTCATCCGCATAGATCGAAAGGTCTGCTGCCACGGTTGCCACCATGTCGCTCTCATAACCTGTAGACGGCCCCGCAAAAGCTGCCTGCGCGCTACCAATGGTCAGCATTGAGCACACGCATACCATACTGAAAAGTTTCTTTGTTCTATTTAAATTCATGCTTCAAAACTCCTTAATTAGATTTCGAGATTCCCGCAGATATTGCTGAAACAAAAGAATCGAGTCCCAATCGCTGTGGTGTTATCTATCGTTCGAAATGTTACATAATTATTAAATCTTGTTACATTGTTATTATATTTTCTTTTCTTTTCGTTGTCAAGGAAATGACGGATCTTTTATATTTATTTAAGATTTTAATTTCCGACAAAAAAGCGCAAAAATACAGGGAATTTCAACCATATTGGTACAAAATATTTTTGCCTCAGGCTGCCGAAATGCCCTGTATTTTCAAGTGTTTTTTATATCATCTTATATATAATGCAAATCACGATTCTGAAACATATTTCATAATTCTAAGATTCTGTCTCTGGCAAAATTTTATTTTCATTTTTCACCAGCCGTGTCCAGCGTAAACCAGAACTCCACACCGTTCTCATGGTTCTTCACACCGCACGCCTTATGGTGCATCTCCATGATCGCCTTGACGATCGAAAGCCCGATGCCGCTGCCGCCATATTCCCGCGTTCTCGCTTTATCTACCTTGTAAAACTTCGTCCAGAGGTTCGGAAGCGCTTCGTCCGGGATCGGATTTCCCGTGTTAAACACTTCCACGCAGACCTCTTTTCCATCGCGCCGGTGGTCAATCCGGATCTGAATCTTCTTCTCCCCGCCGCCCACATGATGAATCGCGTTCGTCAGATAATTGGTGATGACTTCCTCTATTTTAAATTCATCGCCCATGACGTAGACCGGTTCCTTCCCGTCAAAATCCACAGTCAGCTCATTCTGCTTAAGCAGCACACCGGAAGAAGAAATCACACTGGCAATCAGCTCCGTCAGGTCAAACCGCTCCACAGACAGCCGTTCTCCGCCAAATTCCAGCGCCGTCAAGGTCAGAAGCTGGCGCACCATCCGATTCATTTTCCCAGCCTCGTCCATGATAACGCCGCAGTAATAATCGCGGTTCTCCTTGTCCTCCGCCATGCCCTCGACGAGTCCTTCCGCATAGCCCTGAATCAGCGCGATCGGCGTCTTTAACTCATGCGACACATTCGCAATGAACTCCTTCCGCATCTCATCGATCTGCACTTTCTCGTCAATATCCTTTTTAAGCTGTGCATTCGCCTCTTTCAGTTCCCCGATCGTTGTCTTGAGGCGCTCCGAAAGCACATTCATGCTGTTTCCAAGCGTATCAATTTCCTCCGTCGAGCGGCGGCTTGTCTCATAGCGGGCATCAAAATCCAGGTTCGACATCTTTTCCGACAGCTCCGACAGCCGTTTGATCGGCATCGTAATGTGCCGGGTAATAAAATAAATCAGAATACTTCCCGCCAGAATTACCACGATTCCAACAAACATCAGAAACCGGTTTGAGATAGCCGCGCTCTCATGGATGCTCTCCATCGGCATCGTCATGATGAAAATGGTCGCATTATCCGAGAAAAATCCCCAGCTTTCCAGATAAAACGTCTTGCTGAGCGGGTCAAACGTCTTCTGAATCATGTAGTTGTCATATTCCCGCAATACATCCCGCTTCGCCCCCGCATGACCGACGATATAGCGCCGCACCCGGTCACGCATGACTTCCACATCCCGCGCCGAGGAGACGAGTGTCTGGTCACTCTCGCTGTCATATAAAAGCAGGGAAATATTCGACCGGTCACGCAGCTCGCGGATCACATTTGCCAGCCGGACACCGCCGCTCGAAGCTTCCTCCCCATCCAGTGCATCCGCCGATGCATCCTCCGAATCATCCTCCAGCACCACCGTGTCACCTTCCGCATATTCACCCAACGCATCCTGTGTCTCATCGCCAGCCCTATCACCGGTTCCATTTTTACCAGACTGAGCCGAACCGCCATCCGCACTGTCCATATCAGAACTTCCATCTTTCGACTTCTGGTACTCTTTCCAGCCCGAATTCAGCTCCGCCTGTGCGTCCTCCAGCGAACTCTCGCCATTCCGGACCTCATCCTGGATAATCGCGTCAATCGCCCGATATCCCTTTTCCAGCGTATGAATCTTATAATTCTGGTAATATCCGGACAGAAACCAGTTATTGATACACCAGATAAGCGCGATTGCAACCGTCATCAACCCGGCAAATATGATTGTAAATTTCCATCGGACCGAACGTTTCATTCGCTTACCTCAAATTTGTAGCCCATGCCCCAGATCGTCTTGATGTACTCGCCTTTCTCGCCCAGCTTACTCCGAAGCTTCTTCACATGCGTATCGATCGTCCGCGCATCGCCGAAATAATCATAATTCCATACATTATTCAGAATTTTTTCTCTCGAAAGCGCAATTCCCTGATTCTCTGCAAAATACGTCATCAGCTCAAATTCCTTGTAGCTTAAATCCACCGGTTTTCCATCCACGCTGACCTGATGTGCCGTCTTATCAATGTGGATGCCGCCCACATCGATCACATCCTGGCTGCCGCCGTTGCTGCGGCGCAGGATCGCCTCCACACGTGCAACCAGGATCTTCGGACTGAACGGTTTGGAAATATACTCATCCACGCCCAGATTAAAGCCCTGCAGCTCGTCGCTCTCCTCGCCTCTCGCCGTCAGCATGATGATCGCACCTGCGAATACTTGCGGATCGTCTTCACAACCTCCCAGCCGTCCATCTTCGGCATCATCACATCCAGAAGAATCAGCGCAATGTCCTTCTGCTGGAAAAACAGATCCACCGCCTCCTCGCCGTCCCCGGCTTCCAGCACCTGATACCCTTTAATCGAAAGGAAGTCCTTCACCAGCTTCCGCATCCTCGCCTCATCGTCCACGACCAGTATTTTAATCTTATCCATAAAATCTTCACCTCATTTATTTTACTCTGCCGTGTATGACAGAACCTCTTTCCACGCTGTCATATCCTGATTACATTCTCAATCTGTCTGTATTTTAGCAGATCCGGGTGGGAGATTCCATAGGTTCACAAAAGATTCATAGTTTCTACCACATATAGAAAAGAGAGTCCTTTTCCATCCTCCTGGGCTCCCCAATGCAAGCAATTTATATATTCAGTTGCCAAGGACAAATGGAACTTTTTCATCTCACACGCAAAACAGGACTGTCCGACAAAATCCAGTATTTCCCTGCATTTCTCATCCAGCCCTGTTTGCTTTCTATTTCACAGTCTTCCCAGGCTGTTCCATATCTTATATTTTATTCTTCGGTCTTCTCCGCTTCATCGCTCTCGACCACACCAATGGAAAGATCTTCAAGCTGTTTCGGATCAACCTGAGACGGTGCTTCCATCATCAGGCAGGAAGCATCTTTTACCTTCGGGAATGCGATGACGTCGCGGATGCTGTCTGCGCCGACCATCAGCATAACCATACGGTCCATACCGTAAGCCAGACCAGCGTGCGGCGGTACTCCGTACTTGAATGCATCTAACAGGAAGCCGAACTGCTCCTGTGCCTTCTCCTTCGTGAATCCAAGAACCTCAAACATCTTCTCCTGGATGTCTGCCTGATGGATACGGACAGAACCGCCGCCCATCTCGGTACCGTTCAGGACGATATCGTATGCTTTTGCACGTACCTTGCCCGGATCGGTATCGATCAGCGGAAGATCCTCTTCCATCGGCATGGTAAATGGATGGTGCATAGCTACGTAGCGATCCTCTTCCTCTGAATATTCAAGCAGCGGGAACTCGGTTACCCACAGGAACTTAAAATCATCCTTCTTTAAGAGGTCAAGCTGTCTAGCGATCTCCAGACGTAAGTTTCCAAGTACATCAAATACAACTTTATCCTTGTCAGCTGCGAACAGAAGCAGATCGCCCGGCTTACCGCCCATAGCAGCCACCAGTGCATCCAGCTCTTCCGGCTTCATGAACTTGGAGAAGGAGCACTTATAGGTACCGTCCTCATGGATTGCCAGATATGCAAGACCTTTTGCACCAAAGCCTTTTGCGTACTCAACCAGCGCATCGATCTTCTTTCTCGGCATAGCGCCCTGTCCTTCTGCGTTGATACCGCGGACAGAGCCGCCATTTTCCAGTGCACTCTTAAATACAACGAACTCGCAGTCTTTTACTACATCCGATACGTTTTTTAGCTCCATGCCGAAACGCAGATCCGGCTTATCGGAACCGAAACGATCCATTGCCTCGCGCCAGGTCATACGCTGGATCGGAAGCTGCAGATCGTAATTGCAGATCTCCTTGAAGAGCTTCTTTAACAGACGCTCATTGACATCCAGAACGTCCTCCACATCCACAAAGGAAAGCTCCATATCGATCTGGGTAAACTCAGGCTGACGATCGGCTCTTAAGTCCTCGTCACGATAGCAGCGTGCCAGCTGGAAGTAGCGGTCATATCCAGAACACATCAGAAGCTGTTTTAACAGCTGCGGAGACTGCGGCAGTGCATAGAAGCTGCCCGGATGTACACGGCTCGGTACCAGGTAGTCTCTCGCGCCCTCCGGAGTACTTTTAATCAGAGTCGGAGTCTCAATCTCAAGGAAGCCTTCCTCTGCTAAGAATGCACGGGTCAGGATAGCCACGCGGCTTCTTGTCATCAGGTTTCTCTGGATATCCGGACGTCTCAGATCCAGGTAACGGTATTTCAGGCGAAGATCCTCTTTGGTCTTGGAGTTCTCCTCGATCGGGAACGGCGGTGTCTCAGACTCTGCCAGAATGCGGAGGTAATCCGCGCGGATCTCAATCGCACCTGTCTTTAAGTTTTCATTTACTGCACCGGAACGTGCCTCTACGCGTCCGGTTACAGCGATAACGAACTCGCTTCTCAGCTTTTCTGCCTTTGCAAAGCTCTCAGCGCCGCAGTCAGCTTCCTCGAAGATCAGCTGCAGGATACCGGAACGATCCCGCAGATCCACGAAAATAATGCCGCCTTTATTTCTGCTCTTCTGAACCCAGCCCATAACGGTTACTTTCTCACCGATATTGGCAGTTCCCAGCTCGGTACAGCGATGGGAACGTTTCAGTCCTGCCATAGATTCTGCCATGATAGTATTTCCTCCGTTTATTATAGTTTTATCTGAAAAATTCAAAAACTGAATCACTTCAAACTGTCTTTGTAAAATTCCACGATCTCCTCGTAGCCGTCCTTCGCCAGCTGCTCCTTCTGGAATTTCTTGTTCTTGTTCATCTGTGCGACTGCCACGCGGGTGCCGTTAGCGCGCTCTTCCTGTGCTTTCTTTAAGACGGCACGGAACTGCTCGCCGCTTAAACCTTTCTCATACAGGAATGCTTTCTTGCCGGCTGACTCCGGTACTTTGAAACCGGAATCCATCAGGATCGTGATGATACGCTCAAAACCGATGGAGAATCCGCACGCCGGTGTATCGACGCCGGTAAATTTGCCGATCAGCTTGTCGTAACGTCCGCCGCCTGCAACGGAGCCGCCGAAGCCTTCCATGGAAACCTCAAAAATCGTTCCGGTATAGTAGCCCATGCCGCGCACCAGCGTCGGGTCAAATTCAAGACCGAATTCGATGTCTGCAACCGCTTTAACAGTCTCCATGATCGTTGCCAGATTCTCTGCCTTTGCCGGATCCATCACGCCGGAGAGCTTCTCGCCCAGCGCGCGGACGCCTGCCGCATCGTTCTGAATCTCTGCCAGAAGTCCGGTGTATTTCTCAACCGCCTCTGGCGCATAACCTTCTGCAAGCAGCTCTTCGCGGACACCGTCCAGACCGATCTTATCCATCTTATCGAGAATGATAAATACCTTATCGGTCTCATTTTCCGGAAATCCGCTGTAATCTGCCATGCCCTTTAAGATCGCACGGTCATTGACGCGGACAGTGTATGCCTTGTCCGGGCAGATGCGCTTCAGCGCCTTGGTAAGCGCCAGAATCTCCTCGATCTCAGCCAGGTTTGTCGCATCACCTAAAATATCGATATCACACTGTACAAACTGACGGAAACGCCCCTTCTGCGGACGATCGGCACGCCATACGCTTCCGACCTGCAGCGCCTTGAACGGCGCTGATAAATTAGCAGAATTGTTTGCATAATAACGGCTGAGCGGCAGAGTTAAGTCATAGCGGAGACCACCGTCTACGACATCTGCCTCTGTCTGTGCTGCTTCGACGTTCAGCTTCTCGCCTCTCTTTAAAATCTTGAAGATCAGCTTCTCATTGTCGCCGCCCTGCTTACTGGTCAGGTTCTCAATGTGCTCCACGCACGGAGTCTCGATCGCCGAGAAGCCGTATCCGCGGTAGGTATCTTTGATGATATTCAGCACATAATCCCGGATCTCCATCTCGCCCGGAAGAATGTCCTTCATGCCTGTAACTGGTTTTTTCTTTAAAGCCATGTGTCAAACTCCTTCTATGTCTTTCTGCGACCATATTTCCCGCGCAAAGAAAACTTCACTTTTCCATGCTGGAAACTGGATTTTTATGTTTCTCTGTTACAAAGTGTTTTTCTGCATCTGACACCCTGTATCTGTGAATTTTTCGTTTTTACTCTCTTCGTCCAAGCAGCTTCTCTTTCCGCCCGATCATCTCATCGATCCGGTCGATATACTGCTCAACTTCCTTGACGTTCTCCGCCCTCTCAATCCGGTTTTCTGCCGGGAAATAAACCTTGGTAGTCGTTCCCGCACCGCAGGCGGCGATCGTCTGTTTTTCTTCCATAATCAATATATTATAGAGACATTCCTTGCCCGGAACCGCATAACCGACATTTTCAAAATTGCCCGCCATATTTTTCTGGCGGTAGAGATAGTACGGTTTCAGTCCCATCTCCTCGGCATACTGCGCGGTCAGGTCAATCATCTCCTGTGTATTGACAATCTTCAGATTTCCGTAGCGCTCCTTATAGATATTCAGGCGCGCCGCGCGCTTGATCGCCAGCGAATGCACCGTCACGCTGTCCGGTCTGAGTGCCTTGATCTCCTCCATTGTCTGGCGGACATCGTCGATCGTCTCCTCCGGCAGACCCACGATCAGGTCCATATTGATATTGTCAAATCCCAACTCCCGCGCCAGCAGGAATTTTTCCTTCACATCCTCCACCGTATGACGGCGTCCGATGAGGTCAAGCGTCGCCTGCTTCATCGTCTGCGGATTGATGGAAATACGGGAAATGCCGTGATTCCGGAGCACCTGCAGCTTTTCGCGCGTGATGCTGTCCGGACGTCCCGACTCAACGGTAAATTCAACTGCCTGTTCCACCGGGAATAATTCTTCCACCTTTGTCAGGATCTCATCCAGATCCTGCGGATTTAACGAGGTCGGTGTGCCGCCTCCAAAATAGATGGTCGAAAGCGGGCGATCCTTCATCTGCTCCGCCACATATTCCATTTCCTTAAAAAGCGCCTCTTTGTAGAGGTCCATCCGTTTTTCCCATTTCACAATCGGAAACGACGTAAACGAACAGTACAGGCAGGTTGTCGGACAGAACGGGATTCCCACATACAGGCTGTACCCATTCTCATAATCGATCGTGGACAGCAGGCGTCTCTCGCGCTCCGCCACGTCGATGCTCAGATCGATCTTTTCCTTGCTGGTGAAATACGTCTCGCGCATATAGGTCTCGATCTGCTCGTCCGTCCAGCCATCATACAGCTTCGTGAGCGCAATCTTCGTCGGACGGATGCCGGTAAGCGTCCCCCACGGAAGCTCTCTGCCGGTCTGGGCACTCAAAAGACGGTATAACGTCTGTTTGATCTCATTTTTCGTCTCAAAACGGTTGGAAAAATCCGGATAAATCAAAGCAAAGTGAACAGCTTCTTTCTTCACCGGCGTCACATCCAGTGAAAACGAGTTTCCGTCCCGGACTCCCCGTACAATCAGCTCCGCCTCCCCGGCTTCCTCTTCCTTGTGCGTAAATGTCTCGCCCGGATAAAATGCCATCAGGAGCTCACGGATATCCTGTTCAAAGGACGCGTCATTTAACAAAATCGCTATCATGCTTCGCGCCCCCTGTATCCCGCCAGCGGATTGTACTGTTTTTCGTCGGCGATCGTCGTATATCCCATGTGTCCCGGATATACATTCGTATCATCCGGCAGGTTCAGAAGGATATCTGCCACCGAATGAATCATCTGACGTCCGCTTCCAGTCGGGAAATCGATGCGTCCGTAAGAACCTTCAAATAAGGTATCTCCCGAAAACAGCACCTTCTCTGATTTTACATAATAACAACAGGAACCTTCTGTATGTCCCGGTGTATGAAGCATCTGGAACGTGTAGCCCGCTGCCTCGAACGTCTCTCCATCCTTCAAAAGCATATCCGCTTTCAGATGCAGACCGCCGCCCTGAAACTGGACGGACAGGTTCTTATCCGGATCCGCCAAGACCGCCTGCTCCTGCTCACAGGCATAGACCGGCACGCCCAGATCCCGTCTCAGCTCTTCCATCGCCGTCACATGGTCAAAATGTCCATGAGTCAGCAGAATCGCCTTTGCCTTCGCTCCGGTCTGCGCCAGTGCATCCTCGATCCGCGCCGCCTCATCGCCCGGATCGACAATCACAGCTTCTTTCGTCTCCGGATGCACCGCAATATAACAGTTCGTCTGGACCATTCCCACGATCAGCCGTTTTATCTCCATCTTTTCCTCCTAATAATATGTGAAACTTTCACAGGGTGTAAGTACCTGTGAAATATAGAGAGAACCGCTTATCCGGCAGTTCTCTCTATATCTAATACTCCTTCAATCTGTCTGAGTTTATCAGATAATTTATTTAATTCCTCAATTCCGTGAATATCGAACGTCATGACGATCGTCGCCTTGCCCTGCTTGCTTGTCCGCACATTCATCGAGGTAATATCGATCTGGCGCTCGGTAAATACCTTGGAAATATCCACAAACATACCGATGCGGTTGTTCGCATAGATCTTGATTTCGGTGGAATATTTTTCCGTGCCCGTCTGTGCTTCCGGCTGCTGCCACTCGGCTTCAATCAGGCGCTCACGCTCTTCCTGCGGTAGATTCATCACATTGATGCAGTCCGTCCGGTGGATCGAGATACCGCGTCCCCTTGTGACAAATCCGACGATCTCATCGCCCGGAACCGGGCTGCAGCACTTCGAAAAACGAACCGCCAGATCGTGGATTCCCTTGACAACGATACCACTCTTCGACTTCCCGGCTGCGATCACCGGAACCTTGTTTCCATCCGACGCCATGTTATCGAGGATCGTCGTGTCGGTTACTTCCTTCTTTAACTTCTTGTTGCGCTCATCCAGCATCTTGTTGATGACCTGTCCCTCTTTGAGGGCGCCATGTCCGATCGATGCCAGAACGGAATCCCAGTCACGGTACGCATAGCGCTTCATGACCTTTTCCATATATTCCGGTTTATTTAACTCTGAATAATTGATGTCCTTCGCCTTACAATATTTATCCAGAAGCGCACGGCCGCGCAGGATATTGTCCTCTTTCAGCTCGCTCTTGAACCACTGGTTGATCTTATTCTTCGCCTGTGTGCTCTTAACCAGTTTCAGCCAGTCGCGGCTCGGTCCCTTGGAATTCTGGGAGGTAATAATCTCGACACGGTCACCATTTTTAATGACATAATCGATGTTGACCAATTTTCCGTTGACACGGGCACCAACCATCTTGTTGCCGACCGCACTGTGGATCGAATACGCAAAATCGATCGGGGTGGAACCGCTCGGCAGGTTCTTGACATCGCCCGTCGGGGTAAAGCAGTATACATCATCCGTAAAGAGGTCCAGATCACTCTTTAAGAGACTTAAGAACTCTTTATTATCGGACATATCCCGCTGCCATTCCAGGATCTCACGCAGCCAGGAAAGCTTTGCCTCGGCGCTGTCGATCGCCGCCTTGCTGCTGCCGCTCTCCTTATATTTCCAGTGTGCCGCGATACCATACTCAGCGGTACGGTGCATCTCATAGGTGCGGATCTGAATCTCAAACGGCTGTCCGCTGCTGCCAATCAGAGTCGTATGCAGCGACTGGTACATATTCGGTTTCGGCATGGCAATATAATCTTTAAAACGTCCCGGAATCGGTTTGTACATCTCATGGATGACACCGAGCGCCGCATAACAGTCCTTCACGCTCTCCACGATAATCCGGACCGCAAAAATATCATAGATTTGATCCAGCGTCTTGTCCTGGTTTACCATCTTTTTATAGATGCTGAAGAAATGTTTCACACGGCCGTCTACCTTGGCTTCGATGCCCGCATCGTCCATATGTTTCTTGACTTCATCCATAATCTTATGGATAAACGCCTCCCTGGTGTCCTTACGGAGCGCCAGTTTTTCGGACAATTCTTTGTAAACCTCCGGCTGGAGATATTTGAGAGACAAATCATCCAGCTCGGTCTTGATCTTGGAAATACCAAGACGATCAGCAATAGGCGCGTAGATATCCATCGTTTCACGCGCCTTTTCTTTCTGTTTTTCCGGCTTCATATATTGAAGCGTCCGCATATTGTGCAGACGGTCTGCCAGCTTAATCAGGATAACCCGGATGTCCTTCGCCATCGCTAAGAACATCTTACGCAGGTTTTCCGCCTGAATCTCTACTTTATCGATCGTCCACGAGATCTGGGTCAGCTTGGTAACACCGTCTACTAAAAGTGCTACCTCCTCGCCAAAGATCGCCGTGATCTCCTCCTCTGTCATGACCGTATCTTCCACGACATCGTGCAGGATACCTGCCACCAGAGTCTCTTTATCCAGCTCCAGATCCGCCAGAATGATCGCCACACAGAGCGGATGAATGATATACGGTTCACCTGATTTACGCCTCTGGTCCTTGTGTGCGTCATACGCGATCTGGTACGCTTTCTCAATCATGCTGATGTCATCCGACGGATGGTACTTGCGAATGGCGGCAATCAACTCATTATACAGTACCTCCGGACTCGTAAAATCCGCCGGCGCTTCAATTTCCTGATCCAGCTTTTTTATTTTATCCAAATTTCCCATATATGCCTCCTGACCCTTCCGTAGATAACTGAAACGCCTGCCGTTCGGGATCCGGAAAGCGGTTCACGCAAATGAAATAAAATATTATATAGAATACCCCTATTATACGAATATTTGACAAAAAATGCAACGGCAAACTATTTTGTTACTGTTCACGCATACGTGCCCAGTAACGGAATTTGCCGTGGCTTCGCATTTAAATACGGCAAATTCCTGCTGCCACCACGTTTTCTTACGGCACTTTCGGTTCCAAAAGTGCCTACCCGTGAACCGTTACCTATTTCCCCTCATAGGTAATTAGGGCATCCACCGCATATCCGTTCAGTTTTTCGCGTCCCTTTAAGCCTGCCAACTCCATCACGCAGCAGATTTTTACAACCTCTCCGCCCATCTTCTCGATGAGCTTGACAATCGCCTCGGTCGTTCCGCCGGTTGCGATCAGGTCGTCAACGATAACTACCTTCTGTCCCGGTTTAATGGCATCCTCATGCATCTCCAGAACCGCGCTGCCATACTCCAGATCGTAGCTTACAGATACCGTCTTGCACGGCAGTTTGCCTTTCTTGCGGATTGGCACGAATCCCTTGTGCATCGCATATGCAACCGGCACGCCAAAAATAAACCCGCGGGACTCCGGACCAACCACGATATCATAATCCACGCCCTCTAAGGATTTCTGGATTCCGTCGATCGCAAGCTGCAGTCCGTCTGCATCCTGTAAAATCGTAGTAATATCGCGGAAAATGATACCCGGCTCCGGGAAGTCCGGAATGCTTCTTACATATTCTTCCAGCTTTTTCATGATTTTAACCTCTTTTCTATAAATTTTGTATCTCAATTTCTCAGTTTCAAATCGCCATCCGGCTCTTTTTCCACCGTTCTTCTCATTTTTGCAGAAGTTTTCCCCTGCTTCTTCTTCCTTATATACATAGAAGCCACAATCACCGCCAGCACAAACAGCGCACCTCCGCTGATCAGCAGTCCCTCATGCAGTCCCTGCGGATAATACCTGAGTTCCACCGTATGGGTTCCCGCCGTCAGTTCCACGCCGGTAAATGCCTTCCAGACCGGACGCGTGATAGCTTCTTTTCCATCCACCGTGACCGTCCAGCCCTCGTCATACGGGATCGTGAGGAACAGCGTTCCGCCCTCGCCCGCGTCGATCGTGCCCTTCATCGCCTCCTCGCCCAATGTTTCCAGTTCAAATGGATGCTGGTTGAGGCGCTCATAGAGCGCACGCAGCCCGGCTTCGTCAAAGCGGTACGCGCTCGCGTCCATGCTTCCGGCACTGTCATTGCTCTCCAGCAGAATCAATGTGCCTGCCTTCACATATCCGGTTTCCACCAGATACCCGCGTTTCAACGTATCAATGCTGCGGCTCTCCCCGCCGACATCCAGTTTAACCGAATCAATCTGACGGTTTGCGACACTTATATAATACTCCCCATCTTCCGGTGCTGTAAAGGAAAAACGATTCCCCTGCTCCTCCCCGCCCGTGAAAATCAGGCACTCCGGCACGCCCAGCACATCCGATAAATCATTCTGGACATCCGCCGGCGAAGAAAGATCGCGCTTCCAGCCCGTTTCCACTATGTCCGGCAGGATAAAGCCGAGCGGCAGCGTCCACGGATTCTCATAGAGGTACGTGTCACCTGAAAATGCATAGAGCGACAGGCGCGGATTGTCCTGCTTACCCTCATAGAGTGCATATTTGATTGAAAATAACGAATCCACCAGCGGCGTACTTCCCACGATGCTGTATGCGTTCGTCGAACCTTCGCAGCCCATCTGTTTGAAGAAATCCGTCACCCCGGCATTTGCCACCGATGAAAACAGTGATACGGATGGAAAATGCATCCACGCGCCATCATTTTTCGTGCGCGCATTCGTTTTATCAATCCGGTAAAATTCCGTCTTTTTGAGCGGCTCTGTCACCGCTGCAACATCCTGATTGTCTGCCACATAATCAGTCCGGCTCGTCGTCGGAATGCTCGTTGCCGCCATATTGGCAAGCGCCTCCACACTTACCAGAGCCATCGCCAGAAGCGCCGCCGTGAACGCGAAATGTTCTTTATTTTGATAGAAATAAAAGACGCCCAGATACAGCAGCAGAAGCACCACTGCCACATACCAGACAACTGGCTCAAACGCATCGTCCGTCACCAGCTTTTCTGCCAGAATCACGTAGCCAATCGCGGCGGATGTCACCCCGGCAAACTGCCGTTTGGATATTTCATCCAGATATAGATACGCCCGGAAACACATCGTCAGCACCAGCGCGATATAGATAAACGACTGGCGGCACGGCAGGCTGTTCGGGTAATGGAAGCCATGCCAGATAAAATTCAGCACATTGAACGAAAAGCTGGCATAGAAAAAGAGCAACAGCACACCGTACACAACCTTTTCCCGGATCGCAATCCGGCGGTTCAGAAAATACAACCCCATGAAAATGTAAACTGCCACGCCGCAGTAGAGGTTCGGCCAATGGTCGAGTCCCGTCTCCACCTGTACATTTCCGATGTGCCGCGCGATCATGTCAAAGATCGGGAAGTAGATTTCCAGTGTGGTCGGAAAATTAAAATCGCCAGACGCCGTACTCTGCAGCGCCGCAATCTCCGGAAGAAGCACCGCAGCCGCCAGCGCACCCGCCAGAAGCGAATACACACCAAACAGGAAAAAGCTGTGCAGACAATCTTTCCATCCCGGCCGTTTCTCCAGAAACAGGAGCGCCACATAGTAAATCACCATGAAGAGGCATATCATAATTGATATATAGTAGTTGGACAGGATTGAAAGTCCCAGCATCAGGCAGTAAAAAAGCCCTTTTTTTTCGCGCACCAGCCGCTCCAGGCCGTGCAGGATCAGCGGCAGCAGCACGATGCAGTCCAGCCACATGATATTCCAGCTATACGCCGCCATATAGCCGGACAGCGCATAGAATACGCCGAAATAGCACGCTCCAAACTTCTGTGAACCCGTGTGCTTTTTCAGATACCACGCCATCGAAAGACCCGCCAGACCGCTCTTGAACACGATCATGTAGGTCATAAATTCGATAATCAGGGACGACGGGCATAACAGCAGCAGCCAGTTAAACGGGCTCGCCAGATAGTACGCATAGAGCGCGGCAAAGTTTACGCCCATGCCGACATCCCAGCTGTAAAGCAGGCTCTCGCCACTTAAAAGCTTATGCCGGAATTCCGAGAAAAACGGCGCATACTGGTGGTACATATCCGTCCGCAGGAAGCTTTCCTGCCCAAAGGGGAAAATACCGCGGTATGCAAAAATCAGGATCAAAATCACCACCGGCAGGAAAAATGCCGCCAGGAGATCATCCGACGGACGGAAAACCGCAGCCAGGCGCCCCATTCCGCGGGGTGATTTCTCTGGTTCATCCCACTCATCTAATTCATCTAATTCTTCCTGCTCCCAGTCATCGTCATTCAACTCATTAACGACATCTGCTCTGGACTCTGAAAGTTTAGATTTTCTGGCATCTTCTTCCTGTCTCCAGGCAGGCATTCGTTCAGCACGTCTCATATCTGTACAAGCGATCTCCGAATCCACGTCCGCACCTTCCCGCTCGTTCTCATACTCCTCTATTTTCCCCGTTGTTTCCGCTCCCGTAAGCTCCCTGAGTGCTTCTTCCAGTTTACTGGAACTTTCGTCTCGTTCTCTTTGCTCCATCTTCCCTCCATCCAGAATCCTGTTCAGGCGGCGTTTTCTCTACTCTTTCCGGCTTTTCCGGTCTGACTTCAGCATCCATTTCCGCTGTCATTTCTCCACACAGCCCTATTTCGAGGATTCTTTCTTTTTGAAAATAAATAATTTACTGCAAATATAATTCAGCACCAGCGAGATCGCTGATACCACAATCTTACAGATCATATCCTGTTTGATTCCCATGCCGTCTACCATCACGATCATCGCCACATACGTGAACACCGATGTGAGAATACGGCAGGAGAAAAACGAAGCCATTTCCTTAAGAAGATATACAGGGCGGAAATTGTAGCTTCGGAATACCCAGATCTTGTTTGTCACATATGCAAACAGGATCGCCGCCGCCTGACAGCAGATCGTCGCCATACGGTAGTTCATGCCGTTGTGGCGAAAAACCGCATAGGAAATCCAGTCCACCAGCGTCGTCAGAACGCCGAATATCAGATACGATATCGTCTCCCTGTTTACAAACTTTCCCCAGATCAGGGATAACTTTTCCTTTATCATCACTTTTTCTCCGAAAAAAGAATTGTATGGGCAGCGGTCCTTCGACATACCCATACAATTCCTGTACTTCTTGGTTTAATATTACATTTCCTCTAACAGCTTGTTGACACTGACCAGCTTGACGCAGAGTGCAAACAGCTCGGTTGCAGTGATCAGATCCTGCAGCGGCGGATAAGATGGAGCAATACGGATGTTGCGATCCTCCGGATCCTTGCCATATGGATAAGTTGCACCGGCTCCGGTCATGACAACGCCTGCTTTCTTGCACTTCGCAACGATCTCCTTCGCACAGCCGTTCAGTGAATCAAAGGAAATGAAGTAGCCGCCGTGCGGTTTTGTCCAGGTACCGATCTCCAGTCCGCCCAGCTCGCGGTCGAGAATGTTCTCAACAGCCTCGAATTTCGGACGCAGGATGTTGGCGTGCTTTCTCATGTGCTCTACCATGCCGTGGATATCCTTGAAGAAACGCACGTGGCGGAGCTGATTCACCTTATCATGACCGATAGTCTGGATCTTTAACTGCTTCTTGATATCGTCCAGGTTGTTGTGGGAAGTTGCGATTGCCGCAATACCAGAACCCGGGAAGGTAATCTTGGAAGTTGAAGAGAATTTGTAAACCATATCCGGGTTACCGGCTTTCTTACATTCTGCCAGAATCTCCAGCACATGATCCTGCTCATCGTCATATAAATGATGGATACCGTATGCATTGTCCCAGTAGATACGGAAATCCGGAGCAGCCGGATGCATGCGTGCCAGACGGCGTACCGTCTGATCGGAGTAGGAATTGCCGGTCGGGTTAGAGTACTTCGGAACGCACCAGATTCCCTTTACGGTCGGGTCGGTTGTCACATACTGCTCTACCAGATCCATATCCGGACCATCTGCGGTCATCGGAATGTTGATCATCTCGATGCCAAAATATTCAGTAATGGAGAAATGTCTGTCATATCCCGGTACCGGACACAGGAATTTAACCTTGTCAAGCTTGCACCACGGGGTATTTCCCATAACGCCATGAGTCACAGAACGGGAGATGGTGTCGTACATTACGTTCAGGCTGGAGTTTCCATAGATAATGATATTGTCAGCCGGAACCTCGATCATATCCGCTAACAGCTCCTTCGCCTCGCTGATACCGTCCAGACCGCCGTAATTGCGGCAGTCTGTCCCATCTTCGCAGGTCAGATCACTGTCGCTGCTCAGTACGTCCATCATTCCCATCGATAAATCAAGCTGCTCTGCACTTGGCTTACCGCGTGACATATCCAGCGTCAGATTCTTGCCCTGAAACTCCCGGTACTGATCGCTCAGATCACGCTTAAGTTCCAGAAGTTCTTCTTTCGTCATCTCGCTATAAGGCTTCATCCTTCAACATCCTCCTTGTTTCTCTTATTTATTTCATCATAATTTCATAATCTGCTTTTCATCCAGCTCCCCTTGTTCAAGGGTTCGGAGCATCTCATCTAAGCATCGTTATAATAATAACATAGGTACAAAGGGCATGACAAGCATTAATTTGTTATGTCAGCACATAAAATTTGTTATATGGTACCGCTTGGTTTTTCCGATTCGGTGCATTTCACGGACACCAAATTATAATAAAAACATGATGTTCCCCCTTCTTTCATATATTTATGAAAATATATCTTTCAGGTCACATCATGTTCATTCATTTTCCCATGCATTTTGTTCCATCACGTTTCCGGCACATCATTTCCCCGCTGCTGGTTCCCGCCCTGTTTGCCATCGCTTTCTTCGCCGGGCAGACTGCCGCACATTTCCTGCGCCGTCCATCCGGGCACACGGTTTCAGCGCCTGTTATCGCCTGTGGCTCGCTCCCACCTGCCTTTGATTCCGATTCGATTCCGGTTTCCGCAGATGGAAACTGGGGACTTGGATTTCCCAGTCCAGGGCAGACACCGGTCGGCAATGCCTCCGCCGACACTTTAAAAAATTTTGATGCTTTCTATGTAGGCGATACCTCCAAGCCCGTCATCTATCTGACCTTCGACGCCGGATATGAAAACGGCTGCACACCTGCCATTCTGGAAGCACTGAAAAAACACCATGTCCCGGCAACCTTTTTCGTCGTCGGCAACTATCTCGAAACCAGTCCTGAACTGGTAAAACAGATGATCGCAGAGGGTCACACCGTCGCCAACCACACGTATCACCATCCCGATATGTCCCGCATTTCCGACAAAGCAGCATTTGAAAAGGAGCTGACTGCCCTGGAAACACTCTACCAGTCCGTCACCGGGCAGACAATGAAAAAATATTACCGTCCGCCGCAGGGCAAATACAGTGAATCGAACCTGCAGATGGCAAAGGAGCTCGGCTACAAGACCTTTTTCTGGAGTCTCGCCTATGTGGACTGGATGCAGGATCAGCAGCCATCCAAAGAAGAAGCATTTTCCAAGCTTCTGACGCGCATCCACCCCGGCGCGATCGTCCTTCTGCACAGCACTTCGCAGACCAACGCTCAGATTCTCGATGAACTTCTGGCAAAATGGGAGGAAATGGGGTATCAGTTCGGGCAATTAGATGAATTATAAAATTATACCAGCAGCATTTTCCGGATAAACGAAAGGATCGCGCCTCCGATGCTGCAGAACAGCAGAAATCCGTGGTTCGCATTGATCGCCTCCAGCGCCGCATAGCCGCCGTCTACAATCGGCTGTAAGCTGCCCGCATTCTTCGGCATCAGGTACGCTGCCGGACCGGCTACTAATACCAGAACAAGGATGATTATAAACGGGATAAATCCGCGCCCCGTATCGTATTTTTGCAGCCGTACTTTACCACCCGCGTGCTTGCCTGACAGAATCCACAAGCACCAGATCGCGCCCATCAGTACCAGAAATACGCCAATCCCTACATAGAGTCCCAGACCATAATTTTCCTCGGTAATCATAGTTCCGATATAGCCCAGATCGTCGCCGCCATACCGAAATGCCTTCGCATTCGCCCAGGTGATTCCCGCCATCAGAAGAAAACTGGCTGCCTGCATCACGCGCGCCATCAGCACAACCACGCCGGTTACTCCGGCTGCCGTCACATCCAGCACGGACGGACCGTCATTTGAGTCACTCTGCGTATGCGCCTCACTGCGCTCCGCCGCCCGTCTGGCGCGCTCTGCCTCCCGGGACTGGCGTTCCAGTTCCCGCTGGTGGCTGCGCTCCATCCGATTTTTCTGACGCTCTGAGCGCTCCCGCTCCGACTCCAGAGCATGAAGGCGTTTTTCCATCTGCTTCTGCTGTTTTGCATCCCGCTTATCCTCTTTCGCGCTGGAAGAAGAACGTCTCGCGCCCTGTCGTCTGCGCGATGCCGCTTCACGGTCGCGGCGGGCATCCTCCTGTGCCTGGGATTGGCAGCGTTCATTGTCGCGGCGCTCTTCCTCACGCTTCTGTGCGTCCTGACTCTGGCTGCTCCGCTTTTCCTGACTGTTTCGTTTCGATCCAGAGCCGGATTCCGCCTTTTTCTCATCCGATTCCATCCGAGCTGGATTCCGCTGTTCTGAATCACCGTCGTCATAGCTATTTTCCGGCTTTCTTCCCACCGTTTCCTGTTCTCGGCGTACTGTATCATTTACAAGCGGAGTTCCGCAGTTACTGCAAAAATTTCCAACTGCCTCCTGTCCGCATTTTGGACACTTCATTCTATTTTCTCCTTCCTCCAAACGATTCTTTCCATCCATTTCCGCACTCATTTCTGGCATTTGAAACGCATTTAAACAATGTACATTTTTTTTACACAGCCAGAACTTTATTTCCTGTTTCCCATGCCCAGCTGCCAGAACGCCACTGCACTCGCTGCTGCCACGTTGAGCGAATCCACGCCGTGTGACATCGGAATTTTCACAGTGTAATCGCACGCCGCGATCGTCGATGCCGCCAACCCGTCACCCTCGGTTCCGAGAATGATCGCTAATTTTTCTTCCTGCGAAAGCGCCGGATCCGCGATACTCACGGAACGGTCACTGAGCGCCATCGCCGCCGTGCGAAATCCCAGCTTCTTAAGCGCTTCCATACTGTTCTCCGCCCAGTCGCCCTTCGGAATGTACGTCCACGGCACCTGAAACACTGTTCCCATACTGACACGGCTTGCGCGGCGGTACAGCGGGTCACTGCATCCCGGTGTCAGAAGCACCGCATCCATAAAGAGCGCCGCCGCTGACCGGAAAATCGCCCCCACATTCGTAGGATTTTCTACATTCTCAAGAATCGCAATCCGTCTGGCACCTGCACAGATTTCCTCGATCCCCGGCATTTTCTTCCGTTTCACCGCACACAGCATCCCGCGCGTCAGTTTAAAGCCGGTCAGGCGCGTCAGCACATCAAATGGTGCCGTAAACACAGGCACTCCCGCACACACCGGGCGTTCCAGAATCTCCCGCCCTTCTGTCTCGATATGGCGTTCTTCCATCAGAAAAGAAACCGGCTCATATCCCGCGTCAAGCGCCCGCCCGATGACCTTCGGGCTTTCCGCAATGAAAAGACCTTCCTTTGGTTCATTATAATGAAATAACTGCCCCTCGCTCAGCCGGGCGTAGATATCCAGCTCCGGCGCTTCCAGGGTTGTAATTGAAATATGATTCATTCTGCTTTTCACCTTTTTTAATATGGTTTTCATGTTCTATCGAGTATACCACATTTCTTACAAAAAGAAAGTGCCGATTATGGACGCTGACATGAAATCATTCCTCTATTCTGCCGCATTCTATCATCCTCTTTCCGATTTCGTTCCTATTTCCGTGTAAATCTATCTTCGGCAAAAGATTTCGATTTGTCACATTAAAAATGGCAGCAAATAAAACGGTTTCAACAATAAATTTTCCTCTTTCCCCACATCTTTCTGTGACAGCAAATATAGGTTATGCACATTCCTTGAATATTTTCTGTAAAACTCTCGGATTGACTCATGTTTTCCCATTCCGGAAGACTTTATTTCAAAAGCATTTATTTTGCAACACACTTTTTAATGGCATTTTTATGAAATTTAATAAAAAATGCACCTTGGCACATTCTTTATGGAATAATAAAAAAGAGCAGCAAAAGCTGGATTTACGCTCATTTGCTACTCGTTTCGGTATTATTAATTTCCTGTTTTAAAAAAAGTCAAACCAAAAAAATCACCTGTCGGAAACAGGAATTCTGGTTATTGGTTCACGGGTAGACACTTTGGAAACCGGCACTCCCACTCTCCGCTTCAACGCCTCAATATACAGTCCCGCAAACCGTCCCGGTGTCACGCGATTGTGGGTAATGTAACCGATCTCCATATAATCGTCCACATCAAGCGGAATCGCTACAATATTCGGTCCGTTCAGTTCCTCATTGATGACACCGCTGCAGATCGTATACCCATTCAGCCCGATCAGAAGATTAAACAGGGTCGCGCGGTCGGACACCAGGATGTCCTTGCGGCTGTCCAGCGTGCTGAGGATCTCCTCGGAGAAATAAAAGGAATTGTGCTCGCCCTGCTCATAGGACAGACGCGGATAAGGTTCCAAATCTGACAGGGTGATGGAACTGCGGCTTGCAAGCGGATTGGCCGCACCGATAAATACATGTGGTTTTGCCATAAAAAGCCGCGTAAATTTGAGGTCGTGTTCCCGCAGCGTCTTGCGGATCACCGTCTCGTTAAAACGGTTCAGATACAGCACGCCAACCTCGCTCCTAAGCTTCGCCACATCCTCAATCAGCTCATACGTCTGCGTCTCGCGGATACGGAAATCGTACTCTTCTCCGCCGTACTCGCGGATCAGATCGACAAACGCCTCAACGGCAAAGGAATAGTGCTGGGTGGAGACACAGAACTGGCGTTTCTGCGGCACAGCGCCAAAATAGCGCTCCTCGATCAGGTTTGCCTGCTCGATCACCTGTCTCGCATACCCCAGAAATTCTTCCCCGTCCGGGGAAATCACCACGCCCTTGTTCGTGCGGGTAAACAGGGAAAATCCAATCTCATGCTCCAGTTCCTTGATCGCCGCCGTGAGGCTCGGCTGTGCAATATAAAGTTTTTTTGCCGCCCCGCTGATGGTTCCGGCTGCCGCCACCTCCACCACGTATTTTAACTGAAGTAATGTCATGCCCTGTTCTCCATTCTTACTGATTTTCTGTCATTTCTTTCTGAACCGCATCTGCCACAGAATCATATTTTTTTCATTCACAGGCATAAAACAGACTCAAATCTGTCTCTGAAATACCTAGTTTACGAATTTTTCCGTCTCTTTCAGACGAACCAGCGCTCTCGCCATCGCCGCGCGGGTGCTGTAATACTCGGAAATACTCTGTTTCTGGCGCAGCCGCTCTTTCGCACGCTCTAATGCCTCCTGCGCCCGGATCCGGTCGATCTCCTCCGGTTTCTCGATCGTATCTGCCAGCAACATAACACGATTGTTGGCGATCTCACAGAAGCCCTGCCCGACGACTGCCGCCTCCCACGGACCGTCCTCTGTCGCCTGGAAACGCATTTCTCCCGCTTTGACTGCCACGATCTCGCTCTCATGGTGTGCCATGACAGCCATCTCACCGTCCACCGCCGGAAGGATCAGACAGTGGCAGACTCCCTCATAGAATGTCCGGTTACTGGATATGATTTTTACATGAAAATCTGCCATCCGTTCCTACGCCTCCTGTTTCTCTAAAGCCTTCGCCTTTGCCACTACATCCTCGATCGTTCCGACATTGAAGAATGCTGCCTCCGGGTACGCATCCATCTCACCATCCAGAATTGCCTTAAAGCCCTTGACGGTATCCTTTAACGGCACATACTTGCCCGGTACACCAGTAAAGTTCTCCGCCACGTGGAACGGCTGGGATAAGAAACGCTGTATCTTTCTTGCGCGGCCGACGGTCAGCTTATCTTCCTCAGACAACTCGTCCATACCCAGAATTGCGATAATATCCTGCAATTCCTTGTATTTCTGTAAAATCTCCTGCACCCGTCTGGCCGTCTCATAGTGTTCTTCGCCGACCACATCCGGTTCCAGAATACGGGACGAGGATTCCAGCGGATCGACCGCCGGGTAGATACCCTGTTCTACGATCTTTCTGGAAAGAACCGTAGTTGCATCCAGATGGGTAAAGGTCGTCGCCGGTGCCGGATCGGTTAAATCATCCGCCGGTACATAGACTGCCTGGATTGAAGTGACCGAACCATCTTTCGTCGAGGCAATCCGCTCCTGCAGCTCGCCCATCTCATTCGCTAACGTTGGCTGATAACCAACCGCCGACGGCATACGCCCAAGCAGCGCTGAAACCTCCGAACCTGCCTGTACATAACGGAAAATATTATCGATAAATAGTAACACATTCCGGTGCATTTTGTCACGGAAATATTCTGCCATCGTAAGCCCGGTCTCTGCAACTCTCATACGAGCTCCCGGCGGCTCGTTCATCTGTCCAAACACGAGCGCTGTCTTTTCCAGAACACCGGATGCCTTCATCTCACTCCAGAGGTCATTGCCCTCACGGGAACGCTCACCGACACCCGTAAAGATAGAATAACCGCCCTGCTCCATCGCAATATTCCGGATCAGCTCCTGAATCAGGACTGTTTTTCCGACGCCCGCGCCGCCAAACAGACCGACTTTTCCGCCCTTGGAATACGGCGCCAGAAGATCAATAACCTTGATGCCCGTCTCCAGAATCTCCGCGACCGGGCTCTGATCCTCAAATGGCGGCGGATCCCGGTGAATACACCAGTGCTCCTCACCATCCAGCTTTTCTCCTCCATCTACCGTCTCACCTAAAACATTAAACAAACGTCCAAGCGTCTTTTCGCCAACCGGAACGGAAATGCCTTCTCCCGTCGGTGTTACCTTCATGTCACGGCTCAAGCCCTCGCTTGCCGACAGCATGATGCAGCGGACGATATTATTTCCCATGTGCTTGGCAGCTTCCATCACACACGTCTTTCCCTGATTTTCTACTGTGAGCGCGTCCCGGATCTCCGGAAGGGGACCGCTCTCAAATTTCACATCGACAACCGGACCGGAAACCTGGACAATCTTGCCTTCCGGCAGGCTGGTTTCAGTCTTTTTTGTCTCTGCCGCCTGTTCTCCCATCACACTCTCATCTCCTCTTCTCGTTCTCGTCTCTGTGCAGCCGCGCCGCCGCATACTTCGGTGATCTCCTGTGTGATCGCCGCCTGCCGCGCCCGGTTGTACATCGTATTCAAATCTTTTAAAAGTGCATCCGCATTATCCGTCGCCGCATCCATCGCCATCATACGGGCATTCTGCTCGCTGCAGAACGACTCAACCAGCGCGCCATAGATAAATCCGGCTACATAGTTCGGAACGATCGCATTCATCGCTTCCTCCGGCGTTGGCCGGAGGGAAAACTCCTCCAGCCGCACATCGACCGGAATCGCCATTCCGTGCATATCCGGCTTGGTAATCGGAAGCACCCTTTTATCCTTCGCCACACTCTGCATCACATTTTCCATTCTTGTATACAGGACATGGATCTCATCCAAATCACCCGACAAATATCGTTCCAGAAGCATTCCAGCAATCCACCTTGCCCGGTTAAACGTCGGATCCTGCGCCGTATACTGGAAATTTTCTTCAATCGGGATGTGCTGGGAGGCAAAAAACTGCCGCCCCGTCTCACCGATGACAAACAGATGTACCTCGCGGGAAGGATCCTTTAAAAATGTATCCGCCATCTTCATGATGTTATGGTTATAAGCACCCGCCAGCCCTTTATCGCCGGAAATAACCAGCAGCCCCGTTTTCTTCGACTGGTGCCCTTCTTTTTCAAAATAGGGACTTTCCATATTCGGCAGATGTCTCTGGATACGCCGGATGACATTTTGCAATGCATAGAAATACGGCTCCGTCTCTGCCAGTTCTTTTCTGGCTTTCTTTAATTTCGTCGAAGATATCAGGTACATCGCGTTCGTGATCTTGCGCGTATCCTGAATACTCCGGATCCGGTTCTGGATCTCTCTGAGTCCTGCCATCTTCCATCACCGCCTTACTGCTTATCCAATTTTGCATCCGCTGTGGCTGCCTCCAGCGCATTTCCCTGTGCTTTCAGGAATTTTGCCTTGTACTCGCCCACCGCCTTCGCAATCTCGCGCTGGATATCCTCGCTGAGTGTCTTCGTCGTGCGGAGTGCGTCTCCCACCTGCGGGTAGGAGCTTCTCATATATTCGTAAAGACCGCCTTGGAATGTCTTCAGCTTTTCCTTCGGAATATCTACCAGCAGATGGCTCGTCGCCGCATACAGAATCACAACCTGTTCTTCCATCGAGAGCGGATGCTCAAGCGGCTGTTTTAACAGCTCCATCAGACCGCTGCCGTAGGTAAGCTGTGCCTTAGTCGCCGGATCCAGATCGGAGCTAAACTGTGTAAATACTTCCATCTCGCGGTACTGTGCCAGGTCGATACGTACGCTTCCGGCTGCCTTCTTCATCGCCTTGGTCTGCGCTGCGCCGCCGACACGCGATACCGAAAGCCCTACATTGACCGCCGGGCGCATGCCCTCGAAGAACAGCGAACTTTCCAGGAAAATCTGTCCATCTGTGATGGAAATAACGTTGGTCGGGATATACGCCGACACATCGCCCGCCTGTGTCTCGACAATCGGCAGCGCTGTGATTGAACCACCGCCCAGCTCATCCGAAAGCCGCGCCGAGCGCTCCAGCAGACGGGAATGCAGATAGAATACATCGCCCGGATATGCCTCACGTCCCGGGGAACGTTCCATCAGAAGAGACAGTGCACGGTACGCAACCGCGTGTTTCGATAAATCGTCATAGACAATCAGAACATCTTTTCCCTGATGCATGAAATATTCTGCCAGCGCCGTTCCTGCATACGGCGCGATATACTGTAAGGACGCCGGATCACTCGCCGTCGCTGCCAGCACGATGCTGTACTCCATCGCCCCGTGTTTTTCCAGTGTATGAACCAGTCTCGATACCGTTGAAGCCTTCTGACCGATCGCCACATAGATGCAGATCACGTCTTTTCCCTTTTGGTTCAGCATCGTATCCACCGCGATCGAGGTCTTACCGGTCTGGCGGTCGCCAATGATCAGCTCACGCTGTCCGCGTCCGATCGGGAACATCGAATCGATCGAGAGGATACCTGTCTCCATCGGGGTATCAACTGACTGACGCTCGATAATACCCGGCGCCGGTGACTCCACCGGACGGTATCCGGCTGCCTCAATTTCCCCTTTATTGTCGATCGGATTGCCCAGCGCATCTACAACACGCCCTAAGAATCCCTCGCCAACCGGGATACCTGCCATCTTGCCAGTCCGCATCGCGCGGCTTCCTTCTCCGATGGTGTTCGCATGTCCAAAGAGGATGCAGCCGATCTCCTTCGACCGGATATCCTGTACCATGCCTCTCACATCACCGTCAAACGCCACGATCTCGCCATACATTGCGTGGTCGATTCCATCCACATAGGCGATGCCGTCGCCCACCCGGCTGACCGTACCGATCTCACGGGCTGAAATGTCGATTCCATCCAGATTTCCTTTCAGAATCCCGATGATTCCCTTCTGGGTAAGGAAATCACCCGAATCCGGCTCTTTTACCAGATTCTTTAATTTATCTGCCAGTGCCCGTTTTCTTCCCTCCGTGCTCCAGTCATATTCCTCACTTCCGACCCGGAGGATAAAACCGCTTCCAAGCTCCGGCTTTTCTTCCTTCACAATCCGGAGTTCCCGTCCCGGATATTTCTCCGAGAGAAATTTCCGGATTCCGGCTGCCTGTTTTTCATCCGGCTCTTTGACATATTCCAGCACACAGCGCAGATATTTATCCGGCTTTTCAAACGCCTCCGCTTCCTTAATCAGATCCGGCATCATTTTCATTGTCTGATCCTGTGCCAGCACCTCGATGATTCCCCGGACTGCCAGCGGAAACAGGCTACGAACCAGATCTTCCCGCTTCTCACGGGTCAAATCCGGATTTTCAAGCTCTGCCGGAAGCTGCGGTGTCGCAGCCAGTATCTCAGCCGCATGCTGCAGATCATCGACAGAAATCTTCTGCCTCTTTATTTCTTGTAAATAGACATCAAGTTTCTTCATTCTCCGTCGTACCCGCTTTCTTCAAAAACTCATCATAAAGAGCGCTGTCATCCGACTTCTTGTTCATCGAACCAGCCGCCGCGTCCAGAACCAGCGACAAAATTTCATGCTTCGCCTGTTCGAGCATCTTATCCTTCTCCCGGCGTGCATCCTCGCCCGCCTTACGGATGACTTTATCTGCCTCTTTCTGGGCGTTTTCAATCAACTGGCGTCCTTCCTCACGTGCACTCGCACGCGCCGCATCCAGCACCTTGTTTTTCTCTACTTCTATTTCATCCTGGCAGGCTGCGTATTTCTCTTTCTCCGCCTGCGCTTCTTCCTGCATCTTTTTTGCCTCATCATACTTTTCCTGAATGGCTGCATTCCGTTTATCGATCACTTTGTTGATCGGCTTAAAGAGGAAAATACGGATAATTGCATACCAGATTAAAAGGTTGATGATCGTAAAAACCAGGTTGATGTCCAACCGTAACATAGCCTTGCCCCACCTTTCGTTTTCTATCGTATCAGCTTAAAAGAATAATAATCAAAAGGGCAATAACGAAACCATAAATAGCAGTTGCCTCGGCAAGTGCCGCACCTAACAATAGAATCTTTGTGATTTTTCCCTCTGCCTCCGGCTGTCTTGCGACTGCCTCAGTCGCCTTAGATGTGGCGATTCCGATACCAATTCCGGCTCCTGCGCCTGCAAGAACTGCCAGACCTGCTCCAATTGCAATGATTGTACCCATAATAAAGTCTCCTTTTTGTAATTTTCTATTTCTCTTCTACTACTCGATTGATTCCTTGATAAAAAGCCCTGTCAGAAAGACAAATACATACGCCTGAATCAGACCGTCAAAGATATCAAAGTAAGCGCTGAACAATACCGGAAGCCCTACCGGAAGGATGTATTCAATCAATTTCATGATGACGAACGCGCCCAGCACGTTTCCGAACAGTCGCATACACAGCGACAACGGTTTGATAAATACCTCCATGATATTGATCGGTGTCACGATGGCGATCGGCTCTGTAAAGCTCTTTAACCATCCTTTTAAACCTTTGACCCGAATCCCTGCTGTCTCAATCAGCACAATACTCATCAGCGCCAGTGCTGCCGTGACGTTCAAATCCTTAGTTGGCGGCTTGAACCCCAGTATACCAAGCAGGTTCGCCACGCCCAGATACATCAACACAGATGTCAGATACGGCGCATAGCCTTTTCCTTCCTCTCCGAGGATTCCCTCGCCAATGCCCTGCAGCCACGTAACAGCGTTCTCCAGAAGGAGCTGTCCGCGTCCGGGATGTTCAACTTTCAGACCGTGCGTCACAATCAGTGAAACCACGAGCACCACTGCCATCATGATCCATGTAACCACAACGGATTCTGATATGCCGATCCCGCCAATTGTAAAGGCTGTCTCACAGTTCAATTCCTTGATCAGGGTCGCACCCAGATCTCCCATACTGTCACTTCCTCTCTCCGGGTTGTTCTCCCGCGGCTGCCCCGGCTATTTTTTTCATTTCCCGATGCCGCCACGTGTTCTAGTTACGGTTCACGCATATGTGCCCAGTAACGTTTTCTCCTGTGTCTCCACATTCTTCCCGTCTGTTCCCGATCTTACTCCCGGAAATACAAATGGTAAAATTATATTTTTTTCCTATATCCATAGATAAAATGAATGGTGATAGTTATTGGTAATCGTTATTGTGGCTGGACATTTCTGGAAAAATACGATAAAGTGTGACTATATTTGGTAAATACACGTACAGATATAAAATCAGATAAACACTGTTTCAATCAGGCAGAAACAGTCCGGCATACAGAAAGGATTTCAACTACATACATGGACATCAGTTTCGACTACTACAAGGTTTTCTATGAGGTGGCTCGATGCCAGAATATTACCCAGGCGGCTTTGAATCTCTGCCTCACGCAGCCAACCGTAACAAAATACATTCATAATTTAGAAGATATGCTTCAGTGCAAACTTTTCAACCGCTCCCAAAAAGGCGTGACCCTGACCGATGAAGGGCGGATCCTGTTCCGCCAGATCAACCGTCCCTGCCAGCAGATGGGACGAGCGGAAGAGCTTTTAAAAGAATACACGAACAGTCAGAGCGGCAAGGTTTCGATCGGTGCGAGCGAGCTGACAATGCGCTTCTTTCTGCTTCCTTATATTGAACAATTCCAGCAGCGTTTTCCGAATGTGACCGTGCAGATTCATTCCAACTCTGCGCCGATCACCGCTTCTTCCTTAAAGGCCGGGGAAAATGACTTTGCCGTCATCATTTCTCCGATCCACGAGATCATGAAGGATCTGGATCTGGTTCACGTGATGCCGGTTGCCGAGTTCCAGGACATCGTCATTGCCGGAAACCGTTTTTCCGAGCTGCAGAACCGCACACTCTCCCTTGAAGAGCTCTGTATGCACCCACTTGTCAGCATGGAGTCCGGCACAACGACGCGGCTTTTTTGGGACAATCTCTTTGAGGAACAGGGGCTGGATCTGCGCCCGAGCATCGAAGTTTCTTCCAACGACCTGATCGCCCCGACCGTCTCCCACAATCTGGGAATCGGCTTTGTTCCCTCGGAATTTGCCCGGAACTACCTGCTCAACTACCGCGTGTTCCAGCTTCACCTAAATATCCCTATCCCGAAGCGCCAGATCCTCGTCCTGCAAAACCCGATGCGCCCGCTGACGCCGGCGGCACAGGCATTTCTGGATATGCTGAAACAGCCGGTGCAGGAAAGTATAGGGAATGGACAGCCGGTCTTGTTACACCCATAGGAATTTTCACTAAAAATACCCTGTCGGTCGGATTTTAATGCTCCTGACAGGGTATTTTTGTTTGTAATCTACAAGCTTCTAACCTCTTCATATAAATGAAAGTGATTTTTTCTAAATTCCAGAAGCCCTTCCCGCTGCATTTTCCCCAGCTCTGCCGACAGCGCCGACCGGTCCACACCCAGATAGTCGGCGAGCTGCTGGCGATTGAATGGGATATCAAATCTCTCGCTCTCATTTTTTACCGCCTGATCGGAGAGGTACGACAGAAGCCGTCCCCGGATGGATTTCGACGATGTATTGAAGATCCGGCGGGACAGCTGCAAGTTTTTCTGCGCCGAGATTGCAAGCAGGTTGCGGATAAGCTGCGTGTGATGTCCGCAAGAATTGGGACACTGCGACAGCATTTTTCCAACATTTAAAAACAGCACTTCCGTCACCTCTGCTGCAAACACATCGACCAGCAGCTTTTCCCCCGGCACGCACGCATATGTCTCCGCAAAAATCTGTCCCGGTTCTACCCGGTCTAGAATGCTGCGGTTACCCCACAGATCATCGTTGACAATCATCACACTTCCGTGCATCACCACACCCAGAGATGTGACCGTATTCCCCGCGCGATAAATCATTTCTTCTTTTTCATAACTGCGTTCCTCCGCCCCCAGACAGGACAGCATCTCCCCGATTCCGGATTCGCCCGCGCCTCGAAACAGGGGGCTGCGGCTTAGAAGCTGCATTTCGAAGGGAGTTAAATTCAGGCTGGCGCCCGTTTTATAGTTTGATGCCATATAGATGTTGACCTTTCTGTTTTAACTAAGTGTTCTTATTATATCAAATATTTTTATATTTTTCTGCAATCTGATTTCCCGTTCTTGCACATCCATACAACTTCTGCGATAATAGAAACATTCCTATATCAAATGAAGCTTTAAACCAGAAGATTTATCGGACAGGATATTTACATAAAGAGGAGACTTTCAAATGATCGAGCCAAACCAGCTTCTTCAGACATATATCCGCCAATATCAGGCGGCAAGCAAGAAAAAACGAAAAACCAGTTCCCGCCCCCGCGATCTGAACGAGCGGACGAACCGGCTGTTAAAAACATTGAAACGCACCAAACCGACGCAGGTCACCAGCCTCTCGCTGGAGGAATGGCACCGCCAAATCAAAAATCTGGCTTATTTTGCGTACCGTTCGCACAACGATGCTGTCACAAAGCTCATTGAAACCAGCCTGCTGCCACAGCTCATCCGCCTGGATGAGGCAATGTTTCTGCCTGCCCAGCGCGATGATATTTCCATGGATTTTCTGAATTATCTGGAAACAGAACTGGATGGTCAGCTCTGTACGCAGACACTTCTGGAGCTTTACCAGATCTATAAGCGCTACGTCATCCAGTATAAAATCATGGATCTCGTCCCATCCCGTCCAGAGCTGGAATTTCCGGAGACTATGGCAATGAACCGCCGTTTCATTCTCCACATCGGCCCGACCAACAGCGGCAAAACATTTCACGCGCTGGAACGCTTAAAAACAGCGAAAAAGGGCACTTACCTCGGTCCGCTGCGCCTTCTGGCGCTTGAGGTATATGAAAAAATGCACGACTGCGGCGTTCCCAGCACCATGCTGACCGGTCAGGAGTGTATCGCCGACGATGACAGCCGGATCACAGCTTCGACGATCGAGATGGCAGATTTCTCCGAGGAATACGATATTGCCGTGATTGATGAGGCACAGCTGACCGCCGATCCAGACCGCGGGCATTGCTGGACAAAGGCGATTCTGGGACTGAAAGCCCACGAAATCCATGTCTGCATGAGTCCCGCCGCTGAATCTGCTGTCACACACCTGATCCATCTGTGCGGCGACAGCCTTGCCATCTGCCGGTATCAGCGCAAAACTGCGCTCATCTGTGAGGACACGCCATTTTCTTTCCCAGAAAGTGTTCTTCCCGGCGATGCACTCGTCGTATTTTCCAAAAAATCCGTGCTGGATGTGGCGGGACGTCTGGAAGAAGAAGGTATCAAGGCAAGTGTTATATACGGAAGCCTGCCGCCGGAGATCCGCCGCCGCCAGATGCAGCTTTTTACCAGCGGCAAAACCAAGGTGGTCGTCGCCACCGACGCGATCGGCATGGGACTCAACCTGCCTGTCCGGCGTATCGTATTTGTACAGACCCAGAAATTTGACGGTACCACCCGGCGCGGTCTGTCCGTACCGGAGATCAAGCAGATCGCCGGACGCGCCGGACGCTTCGGACTCTTTGACACCGGCTACGTCAATGCGATGGGGCAGGAATCCCTCGATTATATCCGGGAACAGCTTACTCAGGAGGAGGAACCGATCGAAAAAGTCAGCCTCGGTTTCCCACAGATTCTCCTCGATCTGGACGAGCCGCTGGACGTTATCATCAAAGTCTGGAAATCCGTTGAGCCGACGCCTCCGTTTGAAAAGGTCAGCGTCGATGAGATTTTAAGCCTTTATGCGCAGGCAGAACGCCACAGAGACGATATCTACGGATTCGATGACAAACGGATTCTCTACCGCATGATCAGCTGTCCCATCGATATCAAGGATCATCAGGTTGTCCTGCAATGGCTGCGCTACTGCAAGGATTACCCGGCGGACAAACGCCTGAAACACCCGGACAAAGGCGCCGGTTCCAAGCTGGGACTGCAGAAATACGAAACGTATTACCGCAAGCTCGACCTCTACTACCAGTTCTCCCACCGTTTTGACAAGATCATCGACGAGGACTGGCTCGAACAGGAACGCAGCCGCACTGAGGGTACGATCATGCGGTATTTGTCCAAGGGCAAAAAAAGCTACATCGCCCGCTGCCAGCGTTGCGGACGGATACTGCCGGTTGGATATCCGTTTAAGATTTGTGAGCCGTGTTTTCATCACAGTTCCATTATCGATTAGCCCCTGATTTTACCGTTTTACGTTCCGGCTGTTCAACACCACCAATGCCGTAAAAGAATCTTTATTCTGAGGTGATGATATAATAACGGAAGATGCCATGACGACATGGGGGATACTGTTTCGGGGGAGCGCATGACGTGCTGCCTCTTTTTTCGAAATTTATGCTATAATACAGAAAGAGGGAATCAAATTTTAGGAAAACAAGGAGAATTTCAATATGTATGATGTGTTAATTATCGGCGCCGGTCCCGGCGGTATCTTTTCTGCCTATGAGCTGATGGAACGTAAACCGGATTTAAAGATCGGTGTTTTTGAGGTAGGACATCCGCTGGAGCACCGTAAATGTCCCATTGATGGTGATAAAATCAAGTCCTGTATTCACTGCAAATGCTGCTCCATCATGAGTGGATTCGGCGGAGCCGGTGCATTTTCTGATGGAAAATACAACATTACCAATGATTTCGGCGGCACCCTCTATGAGTATATCGGAAAAAAGACAGCCATTGAACTGATGGAATATGTGGATGGAATCAACCTCCGCTTTGGCGGGGAAGGCACGAAGCTATATTCCACTGCGGGAACAAAATTCAAGAAAACCTGCATGCAGCACGGCCTGCATCTTCTGGATGCTTCGGTCCGCCATCTGGGTACGGATATTAATTATATTGTTCTGGAGCACCTCTATGATCATCTGAAGAATAAGGTGGATTTCTATTTTGACTGTGCCATCGAAACCGTGGAGAAAACGGAGAAGGGTTACAAAGTTTACAGCGATGATACAACCTTTGAGGGTACGAAATGTATCATTTCCGCCGGCCGAAGCGGCAGTAAGTGGATGCAGAAGGTATGCAAGGACCTGGATATCCATACGAATTCCAACCGTGTGGATCTGGGGGTCCGGGTTGAACTGCCGGCTGAGATCTTTTCGGATCTTACAGATGAACTCTATGAGAGCAAGATCGTGTATCGTACGGAAAAATACGAGGATTACGTGCGCACCTTCTGTATGAATCCCAAGGGAGCTGTGGTAAATGAGAATACCAACGGCATCGTAACGGTAAATGGCCACAGCTACGAGGATCCTGCAAAGCAGACCCATAACACGAACTTTGCCCTTCTGGTAGCGAAACATTTTTCAGAGCCCTTCAAGAATTCCAATGAATATGGAGAGAGTATTGCAAAACTCAGCAACATGCTGGGCGGTGGTGTAATTGTGCAGCGTTTTGGAGACCTGATCCGCGGAAAAAGAAGCACGCAGCAGCGAATCAATGAATCTTTTACGGTTCCAACCCTCAATGCGGCAGCCGGTGATCTGAGTCTGGTTCTCCCGAAGCGGATTCTGGACGGTATTATCGAGATGATTTATGCCCTGGATAAGGTAGCACCGGGTACGGCGAATGATGACACCCTTCTCTATGGAGTGGAGGTAAAATTCTACAACATGGAGGTGGAAGTGGATCACAACCTGATGACCTGTCATGATGGACTCTACGTCATCGGTGACGGCAGCGGTATTACCCATTCCCTTTCCCATGCATCTGCCAGCGGTGTCTATGTGGCACGGCAGATCGCGGAGACAATTTAATAATAAACGGTCAGAAATGTCTATTAAAAATGGATAAGATGCAGCCCCTATCGTCTGCCATCTTATCCATCTCATTTCACTTCTTTCGCTTACCAACATCTCATTCAGATGCATTTTCCTTGATTCCCACTCAGATCCCCAACTTCCGAAACAACGCATACAATTCTTCTGCCTCGTCCATCGAAGGTTTCCATCCATATTGTTTTAAATCGACGCGGTCACCGTCCTCGGTGGAGTCCACCCGTATTCCATCCTGTTCCAGCAGTTTTTTCTGCTGTCCCGGATAGTCGAACGCCGCTGCGCCGCTTAGAAAGCCCTTGGAATTAATCACCCTGAATGCCGGGACATCGCCCAGGCGGTTGGTGCGGAGCGCATATCCCACCTGACGGGAATGGCGCGGTTCACCGCACAGGAGCGCTACCTGACCGTAGGTCGTCACGCAGCCGTCCGGAATGCGCCTAAATACTTCTTTCATTCTCCGATAGATGTCCATAATTATTTTCCCAGCACCTCGTCCGCATGATCAAGTGCTGCCTCGATATTCGGGCAGAAATGATCGCGTCCGACCATATCCACAAATCCTGCTTTCTCCATCACGTGCATCGGCTGCTCGTTGACATGGGACAAAATCAATGTGACGCCGTTCTTCTGGCAGCGCTCATAGAGGGCAACCATCGAATTCATCGCTGTACTGTCAACTGCCGGAACAGCACGCATACGAAGAACCAGGCATTTCGTCTCCTCGCAGGTTTCAATCTGGTTGATGCGGTCTGCTGCACCGAAGAACAGAGGTCCTGTAATCTCATAAACAGCCAGTTCTCTCGGGATCTCCCGCAGACGTGCCTGTTCTTTCATGGCTGCTTCTTCATCTTCTGCAGCTGCCGCTAAGAGCTGTGCCTCTTCCACTGAAAGCTCTTTTCCGGCTTTTTTCGCTTTTCTTACTTCCTGCGCTTTGCGCTTCTGCTCCTCTACTTCTTCGACATAAAGCCAGCTTCTGACGCCCGTCTCATCGCTCATCCGCTTCATAAACAGCAGGCAGGATAACAGCATACCGATCTCGATCGCTACAACCAGATCGAAGATAACGGTTAAGAAGAAGGTCAGCACCAGAACCGCAATATCACTCTTCGGAGCCGTCTTGGTCAGACGGACGAAGGTTCTCCACTGACACATATTGTAGGCAACCATAAACAGGATTGCCGCGATGGTCGGCATCGGGATCCAGCTTGCACACGGCATCAGAACTACCAGAATCAGAAGCAGGACAACCGCATGAACCATGCCTGCAACCGGGGTACGGCCGCCATTTTTGACATTGGCTGCGGTACGCGCGATCGCGCCCGTCGCCGGAATACCGCCAAACAGGGCGGAAATAATATTACCCGCGCCCTGTGCCACCAGCTCCGTGTTGGAACGGTGTTTTCCGCCGATCATGCCGTCCGCCACTACGCAGGAAAGCAGAGACTCAATCGCCGCCAGAACTGCAATCGTAAACGCATCCGACAGGGAACCCTGAATCACATCGTAGCTAAACACCGGCAGACGGAACGCCGGAAGCTTGTTGCTGACCGTGTAAAGGTCGCCGATCGTATTCACATGCAGCGGCAGGAATTTTACCATTAAAATACCTGCAATAACCGCTACCAGCGATCCCGGAATTTTTTCCGTGATCATCGGCATCACAATCAGAATCGCCAGACACACCACGCCGACGATGATCGCGTGCAGGTTGACACTTCCGAATCCGGCTGCGAACGCTTTCAGCTTCTGCATCGTCTCGATCGTCTCCATGCCTGCCGGATAGGTTACGCCAAAGAAATCCTTCAACTGACCGATGACGATCGTCACCGCGATACCGGAGGTAAAGCCGGTCGTGATTGTAAACGGAATAAACTTAATCAGTGAACCAAAATGGCAGAATCCCATGATAACCAGGATGATACCTGCCATGATCGTCGCAACTGCCAGCCCTTCCACGCCGCTCTTCGCCACAATACCTGCCACGATCGTTGCAAATGCCGCCGTTGGACCTGCAATCTGTACCTGGCTGCCGCCTAAAAATGAAATCACAAATCCGGCTGCAATCGCCGTGTAGATACCCTGTTCCGGACCTACCCCCGAAGCCAGCGCCAGCGCGATCGAAAGCGGCAGCGCGATGATCGCTACGATGATACCCGCTACCACATCTGACATCAGCTGTGCGCCGGAATACTTCTTCAATGTTGTAAACAACATTGGACGTATTTTTTCCATACCTCAAACTCTCCCTTTTTCTTCCCAATTTAAATAAAAAGTAATTGCCAGCCCTAAAAAGAACCGACAATTACCTATTATACCGCAAAATAAGGGGGTGTCCAGTTTTTTCGAAATTTTAACACAGATTTCTTAGTTGTGATTTTTTTGTCAAAATGACGGATTTGTAAACTTTCTGTCACAAACTTCCGGCTATTTTTTCGATTGACTTTCCTTTAAAAAAGTCTATAATTCGTACTTGTAAAAAGCATTGAGCAGGACACGATTTCCAATTCTCCACGTTTTCAGAGAGCTGCCGGGCGATGAAAGACAGTAACGCCGATGGAAATTATCCCCTGTGAGCTGATCGGACAAACGCATGCAGGATACCAGTAGTCCGGTCCGGATTCCTACCGTTAAAGAGGAACATATTCAGAATGATGGATATGGCTGAGAGATCGGCTTTACAGCCGGTAAAAGAAGTGGTACCGCGGATGCTTATGCCTCCGTCTTCTTGAACTTTTAAAAGTTTCAGGAGGACGGAGGCTTTTTTGTTTCCCCGCTCCCGAAACTCCGGCAAACTGCCGGGACACTAAAAACCATTTGACCTATGGGAATGGAGGTATCTTTATGAACACATTAGTTATCGTAGTTATCGCAGCCTGTTGTCTGGCGGCTGGTTATCTGCTCTACGGCAGATGGCTCGCCCATAAATGGGGCATTGATCCAAACGCAAAAACACCGGCCGTCACAAAAGAAGATGGTCAGGACTATGTTCCGACCGATGGCTGGGTTGTATTTGCCCACCAGTTTTCATCCATCGCCGGTGCCGGTCCTGTCACCGGTGCTATTCAGGCGGCTGTCTTTGGATGGGTTCCGGTCTTTCTCTGGATCATCCTCGGCGGCATCTTTTTCGGCGCTGTTACCGATTTTGGTGCCCTGTACGCCAGCGTTAAAAATGAAGGCAAATCGATGGGACTTCTGATTGAACAGTACATCGGCAAAACCGGTAAAAAGCTGTTTCTTCTGTTCTGCTGGCTCTTTACTTTAATTGTAACCGCCGCTTTTGCCGACATGGTTGCTGGTACATTCAATGCATATGAGACGGTAGACGGCGTGACCAGCTTATCCGCCGCCGCAACTGTTAACGGCGCAGCCGGAAGCATTTCCCTTCTGTTCATTGCCTTTGCCGTTGTATTTGGACTGATTCAGAAAAAGGCTCAGTTCCATGGCTGGAAACAGACCTTGCTCGGACTTGTCTGCACGGTAGCTGCTTTCGTCATCGGCATGAACTGCCCGCTCATTACCACCAAGGCGAACTGGTCCTACATGGTATTCGCTTACATTTTCCTCGCAGCCGTTCTTCCTATGTGGCTTTTGATGGAACCGCGTGACCTGATGACAACCTTTATGTTTGCCGGTATGATTATCGGTGCCGTCGTTGGACTGCTTGTCGCACATCCGGCAATGAACCTGGCGCCTTACACTGGTTTCCACAATGAGAAATCCGGTGACCTGTTCCCGATTTTGTTTGTAACCGTTGCCTGCGGCGCCGTATCCGGTTTCCACAGCCTGGTTTCCTCGGGTACTTCCTCCAAGGCAATCACCAATGAAAAGGATATGCCGAAAGTTGGCTTCGGCGCTATGCTTCTGGAAAGTTTACTGGCTGTCCTGGCTCTGTGCGTTGCCGGTGCTGCCGCTTCCGCTGATGGCACGCCTGCAACCGGTACTCCGTTTGCTATCTTCTCCTCCGGTGTTGCCGGATTCCTGGAGATGTTCGGAATCCCAGTTTACGCTGCCCAGTGCTTTATGACGATGTGCGTCTCCGCACTTGCCCTGACAAGCCTGGATTCCGTTGCACGTATCGGACGTATGTCCTTCCAGGAGCTGTTCAGTGTCGATGACATGGAACACGCCGAAGGATGGAGAAAACTTCTCTGCAACAAATATTTTGCAACGGTTATCACCCTGGTATGCGGCTACATTTTAACCCAGATTGGCTACTCCAACATCTGGCCGCTGTTTGGCAGCGCCAACCAGCTGTTAAGCGCTCTGGTTCTCATCACGCTGTGCGTCTTCTTACGCGTCACCGGCCGCGAAAACCGCACGCTGCTGGTTCCGCTGGTTGTTATGCTGTGCGTTACCTTCACCGCACTCGTTGAGCGCTGCATCGCACTGGTAAAGGCTTACAATGCCGGAACCGCTGTCTTTATGGTAGAAGGACTGCAGCTTATCATCGCGGTTCTGCTGATGGTTCTGGGTGTCATTATTGTGGTTCATTCCGGTAAAGTACTGTTTTCGAAATCGACTGCTTCGAAGACAGAAAACGATAAAAGATCTGAAATGAATAAACCGGCGCATTGCTAATGATTTCATCAAAATCAAATTATAACCCGACTATAGGTGCCAAAAAGGGAGTCTCTCGCTCACGAAACGAGACTCCCTTTTTTGGTATTTTTAATTCTATTGATAACCACTCTGCTACTATATGATGCCAACTCTTCACTTCTGAATCTTTCTCACCGCGAATAATTGGCACTTTTGTTACTGTTCACGCATACGTGCCCAATAACGCACTTTTTTCTATTCTTTCATCTTTTCTCAAATTTCTCTGGTATTTCCCCTGCATTTCGTCTATAATAGGAAGCAAATTTTTCAACCGAGCACAGCGCTGACAGGCGTTGTATCAGACAGGAGGAGACATGGATATTGTATGTTTAGATCTAGAAGGTGTATTAGTGCCGGAAATCTGGATCGCATTTGCTGAAGAAACCGGAATACCAGAGTTAAAACGCACCACCCGCGATGAGCCGGATTATAACAAACTGATGAATTACCGTTTAAACATCCTGCGCGAGCACGGACTGGGACTCAAGGAAATTCAGGAAACGATCTCTAAAATTGATCCGCTTCCGGGCGCAAGGGAGTTTTTAGACAAATTAAAAGAAATCACTCAGGTAATCATCATCAGCGATACCTTCTCCCAGTTTGCCGGACCTCTGATGAAGAAACTTGGCTATCCGACCATCTTCTGCAACTCTCTGGTTGTCAGCGAAAATGGTGAGATTACCGATTTTAAGATGCGCTGTGAGAAATCCAAATATACAACCGTCAAAGCACTCCAGTCCTGCGGCTTCGAGACGATCGCCAGCGGCGACAGCCACAACGACCTCGCCATGATTGAGGCAAGCAAGGCGGGCTTCCTCTTCCGCACGACGGAGGAGATCAAGGCAGAATATCCGCAGATTCCGGCTTATGAGACGTATGATGAGCTGTTAGAAGCGATTAAAAAGGTATTAGCGTAAACATTCCGTATTTTCATAATTGCATATGCAATCGTAAAAGCAGCCCCCGGAATCCACACTCCGGGAGCTGCTTTTCAATCGTTTATCCTCTCAAATGTTCACTGATTATTTTTCAATAAATAACTGTTTTACATCAAATGCCTCGTCGATCATGCCGGATTCATACATGAAATCAGCGGTCTTCTGGAAGCCTTCTTTGTCATCATCTGTGATCTCGGTAGAGAAATCATAGAGATCGTACATGCTTTTGACTGCATCGGTGTCCAGATCCAGCTCATCGGCTACGATCTGCATCGTCTCATCCGGTTTTTCTTCCATGAAATCAGCAATCTCGGTCTGTGCTTCTTCCAGCTTCTCGATGATCTCCGGGTGCTCGTCATAGAATTTCTGCGTCACTGCCACTGCAATGATCGCCTTAATCAGGCCTTCGCCGTCGGCTACCAGGTGGTAACCCTGCTTCCCTGCATTGTAAGCAGTTGCGCCAGCAACCAGAGCCACGTCTACACTGCCGCCGTCCAGACCTGCTTTTGCATCCGGGATCGACATATTGACATAGTTGACATCGTCGATCGTCATGCCAGCCGTTGCCAGATAGGAAACGAGAAGCTCATGCAGGTTGGTTCCGGTCGGTCCTGCGATTGTCTTTCCTCTCAGGCTTTCCGGCGTCGTCAGGGACTCATCCTTAGAATACATACAGAATGCCTTCGGAGAACGGCTGTACATATTTAATACCTTGATATCCGCTCCATTTGCTGCAGACAGAATCACCGAAGTACCGCCAACCGCATACAAAACCTGCACATCGCCGGAAGCCAGCGCCTGTGTCTGATCTGCCCCGGAGGTCAGCTCCGCATAATCAACCTCAATCCCCATATCGCCAAATGTTTTTTCAAAAATACCCTGATTTTTTTCGATGATCGTCGGCACATTGAGCGGAGAAGTTACATACGTAAAGGTCAGCTTATCCAGATCAGATTCTTTCGCTGTCTCCTCCTCGGCTGCCGCCTCCTCTGCGCTGGTTTCTGCCTCTGCCTGCGTGCTCTCAGCCGCATCTTTTGTACCGGAGCAGCCTGCCAGGGAAGCTGCGGTAAGGCAGAGTGCCATTCCCATTGCCATCCATCGTTTCATCATAATCGTTCCTCCTCTAAATAAAATGTAAATTATTTATAATATCCCTTTTCAGGGTTATCATCTCATCCTCCAAAAGATTCCTCTCTTCCTGCGGTGCCTTGACCTCATAGAGCGCCTTGACCATGCCCTTTTCAATGACCGCAATCTGGCTTCCCAGAATCAGTGCCTCATCGATGCTGTGCGTCACAAACAGAATGCTCGCACTGCGCTCCTGCTGGACGCGCAGAAGCTCTTTCTGCATCTGTTCCCTTGTAAAATAGTCAAGCGCGGCAAACGGCTCATCCATCATGATAAAGGTCGGCTCATACGCCAGCGCCCGCGCGATCGCCGCCCGCTGCTGCATTCCGCCGGAGAGCTGTGCCGGATATGCTTTTTCAAATCCAGATAATCCGACCGTGCGGATAACCGCCTCTATTTTCCCCGGATCTGTCTCCTTTTTTGAAAGCCCGAACACCACATTTTCCCAGACGGTCAGCCACGGCATGAGGCGCGGTTCCTGAAAGACAAATGCCGTCTTGTGGGCGCTCTCCCAGCGGATCTCTCCGCTGTCCGCCGTCTCCAGTCCTCCGGTCAGCCGCAGAAGCGTCGTTTTCCCGCATCCGCTCTGCCCCAGAATCACGGTGATTCTCCCCGCCGGAAGCGACAGGTTGATCCCGTTTAAAACGGGAATCTCCCGGTTATCCACTCGGTATGTTTTATGAATATCAATCAGTTCAATTCCAGCCATTTTCCCCGGATCCTTTCAGCACAAATCCTATCATCCATCCAAACAGGCGGTCCGTCACATATCCGACTGCCCCGATCACCAGAATCCCCACGATCACCTTGTCGGTCCGCGACATCTGCTGTGCAAATAAAATCATATGTCCAAGCCCGGTGGACGCCGCCACCATCTCCGCACCGATAATGGCGCGCCAGCTATAGCCAAGCCCGATCCGCATTCCGACCAGAATATCTGCCATCGCATAGGGCAGAATGATGCGGAAAAATTTGCGGCGCTTCGAGTAGCCGAACATATCGCCCACTTCCAGAAGTTTCGAATCGCACCCGGTAAATCCCTTCACGATATTTAAGTACATCGGGAAAAAGGACGCCAGCACAATAATCACCGTCTTCGTCGTCTCTCCGATTCCGCACCAGAGAATCAGCAGCGGAATCATGCTGAGCGGCGGGACATTGCGGAAAAACTGCACAATATACTCATAGTAAACGCTGCTGCCCGGAAACATCGCCCGGAACATTCCCAGCACAAAGGCAAACAGGAACGCAATCGCAAATCCCTTCATGACACGCAGGAAACTGATTGAAACATCCCGCCACAGTTCCCCGGTTTTCACCATTTTTAAAAAGCTCGTCCACACCCGCGCCGGGGACGGCAGCACATACGCACTGACCATCTCCATGCGGCAGACCAAATACCAGATCAGAAATACCGCTCCGATTCCCAGCGCCGGACCGAAGTATTTCTGCCAATTATCCTTGAATTTCTTCGTTTCTTTCATTCTTCCCATTCTTTTGCCGCAATTCATGCATTTTCCGCTTCTTCAAGCGTTTTCCATGAAGCGCAACTTTCTCTCACTCTGTCTGCACGCCATCCCCGTGATGGCATCCATCCTTACAATACAAAAGTTCCAGCAGATCCGCCTGCTTCCAGCTTCCGCTCTCCACATATGCCCGGATTTTCTCCGGACTGCTGACACTCTCTACCTTCGCCGCCTGTCCATCTTTCCGGCAGATTCCCGCAAAATACCCCGGCGGAATCGGGCTGTCTTCGATCGCCCGGACGCACACCTCACCGCCCGCCAGACGATTCCATGCGATAAACCGCGTATTCTCAAGTCCCAGCGAATTTCCAAGCACCGCAAGACTCTGGCATGGCGTCGTGATGATCTTCTCCCCATCCGCCAGATCCGGACGCGTGCTTAATTCCCGCGCACAGTGAAGTAAAATCGGCTCGATCGGGGCAACTTTCAGGTTTTCAATTCCAGATTCGTTTTCCGGCTCCTTCTGTATCTCTTCAAGCAGCCGAACCGCCTCCGGACAGCGCGCATCCGCAAGCGTCACGCCCGCCCGCAGACTAGCTTCATATCTTTCCCGGACGATCCGTCCCCAATCGCCCCGGCACTCGACCCGCGTCAGACCATGCCGTTCTAAAAAACGCTTCAGCGAATCTTCCTCACACATCCCGGCAGAAACCGGATTTATCCACAAATACTGCATTGTTTCTCCACTCTATCCAATCAGGCTGCCTAGCTTTCACACCTATGCACCTAATTTACTGCGTTTTCACGTTCCCTGCAAGTTAGTTTTTTCTAACTAGCTTATCATAGCAAAAAATCGATATATTGTCCAGTTTTGATTGTAAACTTTTACAATTTTATAAGTTGACACTAGCCGGTAAAAATGATAAAATCGGTTTTAATAGTTCCTATTTTCCTACATCTTTAATAGGTTTTATTCCGAACAGATTCCTGTTTTTATTGAATCCTATAAAAAAAGCAGGCGGACAGGGCATCAAGGATACAATTCAGGCGATCGAAAATGCCGGATATACCTATGAGATCGAGTCGGATGACCGTGAAGAATAATGGGACGCATTTTTCTATAAAAAAGGTTTTAACCAATTCTCGCACTTTCCGTGAAAATCGGCTAAAACCATTTTTCATTACAGCATATTAATAAACCCGGTCGATACCAGGAAAAGAACCAGCATGACAGCCGGCACAATATACCGGATTAAGAAGCTGTACATACCTGCTCTTGAAAAATGTTCCCCATTTTTCTCGACTTCTTCCACGATCCACTTCGGTCCGACCACCCATCCGATCAGGATGCTGGTTAAGAAGGAAATGATCGGCATAAGGAAGCTGTTGCTGATATAATCCATCACATCAAGCAGCTGTCCGGTGGAACCGTTCGGCAGCTTCAACTCAAAATACAGAACATTGTAGCCCAGACAAATGAGAACTGCCGTGATCAGGGAATAGATTCCGACCATCACACACATCTGTTTTCTCGTCTTTCCAAACACTTCCATGCAGTTGGCAACCAGCGTTTCCATGACAGAAACGCAGGATGTCAGCGCCGCAAAGCCAAGCATCAGGAAAAATGCAAGTCCCACGATATGACCGGCGCCGCCCATCGCCTGAAATACCTTTGGAAGCGAAATAAAGGTCAGACTCGGACCGGACGCCATGCCGTCGCGTCCTAAAAATACAAAGACCGCCGGAATAATCATCATGCCGGACAGAAGCGCCACACCTGTATCAAAAAATTCAATCTGGTTGGTCGCTTTATTCAGATCAATCTCATCTTTAACGTAAGAACCATACGTTACCATAATTCCCATCGACACACTCAGTGAAAAGAACAGCTGGCTCATCGCATCCAGCAGTACCTCTAAAAATCCTTTCACAGTCAGCCCCGTAAAATCTGGGCGCACATACACCAAAAATCCCTGCAGTCCTGTCCGGACGGTTCCATCCGCATCGGTATAGGAAAGTGTCAGTGAAAAAATCGCAATTCCGATGACCAGCAGAATCAGCCCCGGCATGATGAAACAGGAAAACTTCTCGATTCCCTTCTCCACGCCTCTGTATACAACCCAGATTGTGAGCGCCAGAAAGATTCCCGTGAAAATCAGCGGCGCATTCTTTTCCGTGATAAACGATGTAAAATATCCGTCCTCCGCCACATCCCTGCCGGATGTCGTCAAATACTCAAAGAAATATTTCGTGATCCATCCGCCGATGACCGAATAATACGTCATAATTAACATCGGAACCAGAAACGTCAGGTATCCGACAAACTTCCACTTCGGATGCAACGTTCCAAACGCCCGCAACGCATTCTCCTTCGTTCTTCTGCCGATCGCCACATCCGTCGTCAGAAGTACAAATCCAAATGTCGCCACCAGCACCAGATACACCAGCAGGAACAGTCCGCCTCCGTCTTTCGCACATAAATACGGGAAACGCCAGATATTTCCCACACCGACGGCACTTCCGGCTGCTGCCAGCACAAAGCCCAGCGAACCGCTGAAGCTGTTTTTCTTTTTTGCCATTTACTTATAACCCCCGTGATTGTAACTTTTATGTCCGTCTCCCGCGGACATAGATAGCTTCTATTCTACCTGTTTTTATTAGAATTACAAGTATCTGCCGGCAATTTTCTTCTCAAATTTCTCCCCCCTCCCGCTTTTCTTCCCAGCCGCCCCATCGTTACTGTACACGCATCATGTCCAGTAACGGAATTTGCCGTGGCTTCGCATTTAATTTATTCCCCCTTCATCTCTACTTGCCTGCCTTATTATCTTCTGCTAAAATTAAAAAGATAAAAACAGAAATTTTCCCATGAAATGAGGCATATACACAATGAACAACAATCAAACATTCCCGCGTCTTTGCCGGGTTTTAGAAATATACGAATCCGATTTTGGCTGTGAAGAACGCCCGGACGGACAGGAAACGATGGTCTGTGTCCGTCTGCTGGACACAACTGAAAATGCAAACCTCTCAGAGCATCCAGAATATACGATACGCACCGCGGATCAGGCACTCTATGATGCCGGAATCGATGAGGGCGATCGCGTCTGGTTTGACCCGGAATCCGGGCAGATTGAGAAAGCGGCTGAATCACACTAAAATATAAAGAGTTACAAAGGAATATCAAAATGGAACCATTTTACTATAATCACATGAACAAGAACCAGCAAGCCGCCTACCGCGCCATGCAGCAGGGGCTTACCAATCTCTCCGACGAATTTCAGATTCCGCGCCTGGAGGGAAAGGATTTAAGCAATGTATTTTTTGAACTGCGGCTCGATCACCCGGAGATTTTCTGGGCTTCTGGCTTTAAATATAAGTATTACCCAGATTCCCCGAACCTGATCCTGATACCGGAATACCTCTTTGACAAGGGCAAGATCCGCGAACATCAGAAAGCGATGGCGCCCGCGTCGAAAAACTTGCCCGCCCGGCAATGAAGCTGACTGAACTGGAAAAAGAACGCTATATCCACGATTTTATCTGCGAACACGTTCACTATGACAAATTAAAAAAGCCCTACTCCCATGAGATCATCGGACCTCTGGGACAGGGCGTCGGTGTCTGCGAGGGCATCGCCAAATCGGTCAAAATTCTTTGTGATACGCTCGGCATCTGGTGCATGATCGCGCTCTGCGGCAATAACCCTGAAAAGGGCATCAAATACCGCCATACCTGGAACATCGTCAAGATCGGGAAAACGTACTACCATCTGGACGCTACCTTCGACAACAGTCTCGGCAAATGCAGCCAGACCGGCGAGGAAATCCGCTACGATTACTTCAATCTCGACGACAAGGCGATCTTCCGCGACCACGAACCGCTCATCGCCCCAGCGCCTGCCTGCACGGACAGCGACCATTTCTATTATAAAGAAAAGAAGCTCTCCTTTACCAAACAGGAGGACGTTTACAAGCGCTCCTTACAGGCGGCCAAAAAAGGAAAAACACTGACGTTTCACTGGCGCGGCGGCTATCTGACAAAAGAAGTTCTGCGTGAACTGCTCGACCTAATCGAAAAAGCCGGAAAAGAACGGCAGAAAACAGCTCTCATTAAGCTTAACTGGCCCCAGGCTGTCCTGCGCGTCCGCTATACCGATGAGGCCATCCAGCCGATTGTCACCATGGAGGAAGCCAATGAAGGGGAAGAAACCCCGGAAGGCACAGCGTCTTTATAGTTCGCTGTGCTTTTCCGCGGAGCATTTTTTGTGTCATAGGACGAAGTTTCCTATGACATGAAGATTCTAACAATCATAGGGATCATCTTCCAAAACCAGATCCTGATGTTTATCAAAGCTGCCTGCCAAAGGAGCTTATCCAGAAAGCTTTACGTTATTTTTCATAAAAAACAGCCACAAATTCATTCTCCTGCTAAATTCCAAAAACAAAACGAAATGAATTTTGTGGCTATTTTTTTGCTATACGTCAATGATTAGGATGAAATTTCTTAGAATTTTTCTCAAAGGAACTATTGCTATAGTCTCTCTTTTACTTCCATAACAGGGCACACACCAACTCCAGTACACTTCCCGCGATACATCTCGCCTTGTCCGAGATCAGAAAACAGTTGGAAAGTTCCTCTTTTCTCGGATCGACATCTGCTACCTTGAAATGTTCCGTCACCCGATAACCATCCCGCAAAAGACCTCGCAGAATGCCTGTGATCTGTGTCTGAACCAGAAGTTTCGTTCCGTCCTCCTGCCAAATCTCCGCGAGCGTGTCCCCGGCTTCGACGATATCACCGATCACACGCACATTTTTGAAAATACCCGCTGCCTGCGCGTGAATCACCCGCTCTGCACCGTATCCACCGATCACGCCCGGAATCCCCGTATTCGGGATTGCCGCACCCTCGCGGATAATTCGCCCCAGCCGGTGACCGCGCTTTGTCTCCACCACAACATCCACATCCTCACCTGCCGTAAAGCCCGGACCAAGTGCAATCGTGAGCGGTGCCATATCCCGGCGGGTTCCAAGATTTCGCTTTGCCAGAATCGCATCGATCACAACAGCCGGTTTCAGCGCTCCAATCGACACGCCTTTCGGATCAATCAAAATCGGCACGCTATTTTCCTGCCAGACCGCTTCTGCCTCCTCATATCGATCAATCCGGACAGCACGAAGCCCCTCGACCTCAGTTGTTTTTGTATAAACCGCCTCACACAGAGCTACCTGTCGCCGGATCGCCGCCGGATTTTCAATCTCCAGCACCAGCACCCGAAGCCCTGCCGCCCAGAGCCGATGAATCGTCCCAGTTGCCAGGTCACCGCCGCCGCGCACAATAATTAAATCATCTCGTTTCATGAGGATGCCTTCTCCTATCTCACTTTTGTTACTATTATTTCCATTACCTGTTTACGCAGCTTCTTCTTCAAATAATTCTTTTGATTTTGTTTTCTGCTTTTAGAGTAATTCTTTTTACTGCCACACACACGACACCTTATCATAAACAGAAGTATCTATCCGTCCGCTCCACTGCTCCCACTCTTCCGGACGCATCCGCCACGCAAGACCACAGCCGGCAGAAATCTCCCTCGGAAGTGGAATTAAACGTCCCGGAATGCCCGTTTCCATACATCGTTTTTCCCATTCCATCGCCGCCACAGTTGTCTGAAAGGACAGTACGATAAATGGATGTTTTTCTCTCATACTACCAATTTCTCCCCTACGCTTCCTCTGCCAGTGCCCGAACTGCTTCTGCTGCCCTCTCAATCTCCTCTTCCGTATTAAAATGCGAAAAACTGAACCGCACCACTCCCTGACCGACCGTTCCAAGCGCCCGGTGCATGAGCGGCGCACAGTGTGCCCCCGCGCGGACGCAGATGCCGTATTCTTCCCAGAGTGCATCCGCCACACGTGCCGAATCTTCCCCGGCAAGGTTGAGGGAGACGATCGGCGCATGACATTTTGCCGCCGGAGCTCCATACACAATGATGCCCGGAATTTCCTTCACCTGTTCGTAAAAACGGCGTGTTAAATCCCGCTCCCGTTTCTGCAATTTCTCGATCCCCTGATCCATCCGGTAACGGATGCCTGCTGCCAGCCCCGCCAGACCATGGACATTGAGCGTCCCGGCTTCGAGTGCCGTTGGCATTTCCTTCGGATGGTGTTCATCATAACTGTGAATGCCGCTGCCGCCAACCAGAAGCGGTTCCACCGAAAGTCCCGGCTTCACATACAGCCCGCCGGTTCCCTGTGGTCCCAGAAGCGCCTTATGCCCGGTAAAACAGAGCACGTCGATTCCGAGCTTCTGCACGGAAAACAGTTCTTCCCCTGCAGTCTGCGACGCATCCACAATCAGAAGCAGTCCATTCCGTTTAACAAACGAAGAAATATAGGAAAGATCCGTCACATTTCCTGTCACGTTGGACGCGCCGGTAATTACCACCGCACGCGTCTCTGGGCGCAGAAATGCTTCCAACTCTTCATATTTTAGATTTCCACGCGCATCCACACCCACAAAACTAAGCGTCGCTCCCTGATCACGCAGACGGTAAAGAGGGCGCAGCACCGAATTATGCTCACAGACCGTCGTGATCACGTGATCGCCCGGACGGATCAGCCCGGAAATGGCTATGTTCAGCGCCTCCGTTGCGTTTGCCGTAAAGGCAATCCGCGACGCATCTTCCGCATCGAACAATTCTGCCGCTGCCGCACGTGCCCCGTACACCAGTCTTGAAGCATGTAAGGTTGCCTCATGCGCGCCGCGCCCTGGATTTCCTGCGGTGCGAAGCGCCTCAAGGACTGCCTGTTCCACCTGCAGCGGCTTTTGAAGCGAAGTCGCCGCATTGTCCATATAAATCATGGTTTTACCACATTTCCAGCACCCAGCATTTTTTCAGCGATGACATACATGTTGGTTACACCGCCGACTGCCAGCTTCTCGGTCAGACCATAGAAATTCAGGCAGGTGCCGCAGGTCAGGATCTCCACACCTTCTGCCTCCAGTGTCTTCAGATCCTCCAGCATCGGAGATCCTTCACAGGTCAGACTGGCTCCGCCGTTATAGAAAAGAATGGTTTTCGGCAAGTTGTCCTGCTGGGTCAGGGCAAATGTAAATGCCTTCAAAAGCGTCTTTCCAAGTTCCTCACTGCCCTCGCCCATCTTATCATTGGCAATCACAACCACGGTATCGGTACGGCTGTCCGGAATACAGGCTTCGCATCCGGCTCCTGCCTGTGCTTTTTCCTCTTCTGTCTGTTCACCCACCGTAAAGATAACCTGATATTCCTGATCCGCCAGCTTCTTTGCACTGCTCTGATAGCCCTTCTGCTCCGCCATTTTCGTCAGATTCTGAACTGCAATCTCATTATCCACCAGCACTTCCACCTGTCCGGCACCCGAAAGTTCCTCTATCGCGTGTTTTGCCTTTACGACCGGAATCGGGCATGCGTCTCCTCTTGCATCTACTTTCTTCATTTCTGTTTCCTCCTATCCTCGTACAAAAATTTCAACCTCTCCCGGTTCCGTGATCGTTCCCACGATCCGCGCCGGAAGCCCGGCGTTCTGCAGCTCCTGTTCCAGTTTCTCCGCCTCATCCGGGGCAGCTGCCATCAGAAGTCCGCCGGAGGTCTGCGGGTCAAACAAGACCTCTTCCATTGAAAACGGTACATTTTCAAACTGCACCGCCGCCCCGACATGGTTGCGGTTTCTCTGTCCTGCCGCCGTGTATAAAAACGCATCTGCCGACTCACGTGCGCCCGGAAGCACCGGGATATGCTTCACATCAATCTCGCACGACAGCCCGCGCCCCATCATTTCATGCAGATGTCCCAGAAAACCGAACCCAGTCACATCTGTGCACGCGTGAACCGTGTACTTCCGGCTGATTTCCGCCGCTGTTTTATTGAGCGTCGTCATCGACTGTACCGCTCCGTCCATCTGCTCTTTTGTCACTTCTCCGACGCGGTTTGCCGAACAAATCAGCCCAACCCCCAATGCCTTTGTCAAAATCAGGCGGTCGCCCGGCTGTCCGGCATCATTGGCGTACAGCTTTTTCGGATTTACCAGTCCCGTCACGGACAAACCGTATTTCACGCCCGTGTCCGCAATCGAGTGACCGCCCGCGAGAATGCCGCCTGCTTCTGCCACCTTCTCCGCGCCGCCCTGTAAAATCTGTCCCAGAACATTCAAATCCATTGATTCCGGAAAACACACCAGATTCAGCGCCGTCTTGACCTCACCGCCCATCGCGTACACGTCGCTCAGCGCATTTGCCGCTGCAACCTGTCCAAAAATATACGGATCGTCCACCATCGGCGGGAAGAAATCAACCGTCTGTACCAGCGCCAGCTCCTCCGTAACCTGATACACTGCCGCATCGTCCCGGCTGTCATATCCGACTAAAAGATTCGGATCCTTCTCGCCGCGCGGTAGTTTTTCCAAAATGCGGCTTAAAACACCGGCTCCCAGCTTCGCCGTACAGCCGCCGCCCGTACAAAATACAATGTCCTTTTTCTCACTCATTTTTCTCACCCCTGATTTCGTTCTGTTTCTGAAAAGGAAGTTAAAATTCCCTGAATTCCGTAGCTATGTTTCAGGATATCCAGTACCTTTCTGCCATCCTCCGGCGCTCTGACGTGTCCGCCTGGTTCAGAACCACAAAAAACGAACGCCCCGATATATCTTTTCTGGCACCGTTTTCGCTACCAAGAAGCCACGCCAGAAGTTCTGGGGTCAAAGGCGTATCTTTCGAAATGGGCACTTCTTTGAGCAGTCTTTTTCCTTCTTTGGGATAAGCTGCGTCCCCATACTCGCACACATCCCTGTTCCACGCCTCAATCGCCAGTTCCGCCCGAAAGCACACCTCCCCCAGCGGACGATACAGGGCACTCAGCCCCGCAACCGCCAGCACGATATCGCTCTGCGGCAGTATCACCGGCTCATACGCCGCCGGAAATTTACACGGAAGACATTTCGCGCCATCCGCCTCCAGAAATGTGATATCTGCATCCGAAATCCACTCGCTTCGAATCGATTCTGGCAGAATTGTCAATTTTTCGTGTGGGGCTGGGGTTCCGGCTACGACATAGGTTCCCTGCTGCCAGAGACGATCGCGCTCTTTTCTGGCATTCTCCCACGCGGTATTTTCTTCCTCATTTACCACAATCCACGGCACATTTACCGGCTTCCGAATATGCGTCGTCGTCGCCGTCAGCACCCGCCATCCCTTCGCCGTGCAGTACGCCGACAGCGCATACAGAAGCGTCGTCTTTCCGCCTCCGCCAATCAGCGAGACCACGTGTCCTTTTTCACGTAAGAAAGGAAACTTCTGCTCCCAGTCCATCACCGCAGCTTCTCTTCCCATTCCTTCTCCCGAAATCCCGTTAAAACAGTATCTCCATCCACAATGACAGGGCGTTTTACCAACATCCCATTGGTGGCAAGCAGCTTCAACTGTTCGTCCTCGCTCATCTGCGGCAGCTTATCCTTTAACTGCATTTCCTTATATAGCATCCCGCTCGTATTGAAAAATTTCTTGATCGGCAGCCCGCTTCTCGCCTGCCACTTCTTCAATTCCTCATACGTCGGATTCTCCTCCACGATATGGCGCTCTGTATATGAAATTTCCTGTGCATCCAGCCATTTTTTCGCTTTCTGGCAGGTACTGCATTTTGGATAATAAATAAACAGCATCGTATTCCTCCTTTGTGAGCATGCTTGCTATTATACGGCACCTTCTATTTTAAATGCGGCCGTTTTAAACAAAGCATTTTACCTTTTTAAATTACCTACAGAAATTATACCCAGACACCAGAAAGATTGCAAGGGATGCCTGAAAATGATACAATAATAGTATCTGCAACTATATTCAAGTCGAACGTCCGTGAGACTTAGCGCGTGATCCTGGTCAGCGAAGCTGACATATTCCTATCAAAATCACTGTGCAACCTCGCGGAGCGTTTATCTCAGTCGGAGACAAGGCTTCCACTGAGACAAATTTGCTATTACTCACCACCTGAAGAGGTGGGAGTCTTCTCGACTGAGATACCCCCCTCTTTTATACCAACAGGGAAACACATTCACCCAAAAATTATTATAAAAATATCCACTATGAAAGAAAAAATATTTAACATCATCCAGATCGGCGACAAGAGCAACCGTATCAGCCGTGCATTCGATATTTTCATCACCTTCACGATCATCTGCAATATCATTGTCACGTTTCTGGAAACATTCGAGCAATTAACATCCTTCGGTGGTCTGTTTACCATGCTGGAACATGCCAGTGTCCTGATTTTCTGTATTGAATACGCGCTGCGCATCTGGACTGCCGACTATCTCTATCCAGAAAAAACGCCGGGACGCGCCCGGTTCTGCTTTCTCATTTCCTTTGATGGAGTGGTGGATCTACTGACGATCATCCCGGTCTTTTTTCTGTCGGGCTTCATCATTTTCCGTATGCTGCGCGTGGCGCGGATTTTCCATCTGTTCCGGCTCAATGCGAAATACGACTCGTTCAACATCATTACCACCGTACTCTATGAAAAACGGAACCAGATCATTTCCTCTGTGTTCATCGTCATGGTGCTGATGCTGGCGAGCAGCATGTGCATGTATAGTGTCGAGCACAACGCTCAGCCGGACATTTTCCGCAATGCATTCAGCGGCATCTGGTGGAGTATGTCCACGCTGCTGACCGTCGGTTACGGCGATATTTACCCGGTCACAACGCTTGGGCGCGTGATGGCGATCTGCATCGCCTACCTCGGAGTCGGTGCCGTCGCGATCCCAACCGGTATCATCAGCGCCGGTTTCGTCGAACAGTACCAGCGCAAGAGCAGCCTGTCCAGCATGAAGGACGCGGATATTCAGGAAATTGCCGAGGTTTTCGTCGATAAACGGTATGCCGGAAAAACCATTGAAGAGATGGAAGAAGAGCAGAATATCAAGATATTTCTGGTGCTGCGCGATGATCTGTCGGTGCTTCCGCAGAAAAATATGGTTTTGAAATTAAATGATATTGTGATTATACGAATAGAACATGAAGCATAATCAAACTTATCATCAAACATTTTTTGTGAACACAAAAAGACTGCCGTCCAAAGTTTCTCTCTCTGGACAGCAGCCTTTTCTTTCCTTCAAAATCAGCTTCTCAGCTCAATTCCATACGTCTTATTCAGCTGTTTCAGCACTTTCTTGACATATCCGTCAACGGTATCTGCCTTGAACGCCTCTTCCTTCGGAGTGAAGAGAACGGTAAATGCCATCGATTTCTTATCGGCTGCGATCTGTCTGCCCTCGTATACGTCGAACAGGCTAACATCCTTGACGTAAGCACAAGCCTCGCGGATACAGCCCTCAACCTGTCCGCAGGTGATGTCTTTGTCCATAACCAGCGCCAGATCACGTTTTTCCTCCGGGAATTTTGGAAGCGGCTCAAATACTTTGGCTTTTCCATACCATTTTTCCAGCGCTTTCATGCTGATCTCCAGCACATACGCATCCTCGCGCATTGCCTCTTCCTTCATGATCTCATATTTTACCTTGCCGAGGTAACCAATCTCCTCGCCCTCGCAGAAGATCGCTGCGGTCTGGTACGGATGCAGGAACGGTTTCTCTGCTTTTTCATAGTTAAAAGTAATATTTAAAACATCGGCAACTGCCTCTGCCATTCCCTTTAAGGTAAAGAAGGACTCTTCCTTACCAAATGCACCGATGCACAGCGTCTCTCGCTCTTCTGGATATTCCGTCAGAGGCAGGGACTTCGGAATAAATGCATTTCCAATCTCGAAGATACGTCCCTCGAAGATGCCTCTCTTCTGGTTGCGTCCCATCGCATGAATCATCTGCGGTGCCAGTGTTGTTCTCATCAGGGACAGATCCTCGTTGATCGGATTCATGATGCGGATCGCCCTGCGCTCTGGCGCGTCCTCTGCAAATCCCATTTCATCCAGATCCGACGGGGAGAAGAAGGAATAATGCATTCCCTCAAATGCGCCAACACTACACAGCGTTCTCTTTACCTTCAGAATGGTTCTCTGACGCAGGTTGCTTCCGCCGATGGTTACCTTTGCAGTCGGCATAAAGGTGGAAACGATATGGTCATAGCCGTACATACGGATCACTTCCTCGGCAACATCCGGATAATCTTCCATATCCTCGCGGTATGCCGGGAAATGCATGGTCAGTTCGTCGCCGTTGATCTCCGGCTGGAAGTTTAAACCAGTCAGGATGCGTAAAATATCCTCGTCCGGAACGGTAATACCCAGAACAGCGTTTACCTTCTTAACACTTGTCTTGAAGGTAGTCGGCTCTAAGGAGTTTCCGGTATTTACATTTTTATGGGTCTTGGAAATCTTACCAACTCCCAGCTCCTCAACCAGGTGCAGGACACGTTTCATCGCCATCTCAGTTGTGTACTCATCGACGCCCTTAGAATATCGCTGGCTCGCGTCGGATCCCTGTCCTAATGCACGGGAGCTTCTGCGGATGTTGTCACGGGCAAATTTAGCTGCCTCAAACATCACTTCCGTCGTGGTATCACGGATCTCAGAATTTAAACCACCCATGATTCCGGCAAGTGCTACCGGCTTTTTGCCGTCGCAGATAACCAGATTGTTCGGATTTAAGGTAAATTCTTTCTCATCCAGCGTCACGATCTTCTCGCCCTCGGCCGCGCGTCTTACGTTGATCGCATTGCCCTCCAGATAATCGCAGTCAAACGCATGAAGCGGCTGACCTAACTCACGCATGATATAGTTTGTAATATCAACAATATTGGAAATGGAATTATTCCCTACCAAAGCCAGACGTCGTCTCATCCATGCCGGGGACTGACCCAGTTTTACGTCATATACATAGTGTGCAATGTAACGCGGGCAAAGATCCTGTGCCTCTACCGTTACGTTGAAGCCTTCTTTCTCAACTTTTGTCTCAGTGTAATCCAGTGCCGGCGTCTTGAGCGGCTCGCCCAGTGCGGCAGCAACCTCTCTTGCCAGACCGAAAATACTCTGGCAATCCGGACGGTTTGCGTGATAGAAACATCGAAGATCCAGTCATTTAAGCCGGTCAGCTCTTTGACATCCGAACCAATTTCCGCATCCTCCGGCAGAACCAGCAATCCGTTGTAACCAGCACCCGGATACAGATCCTCGTTTAAGCCAAGCTCGGTACCAGAACACAGCATACCCTGGGACTCATAACCTCTCAATTTACCCTTTTTAATGGTAGCCACGCCCTCGATCGTCACATGATCTTTTGCAGTTGCATATACTTTCGCGCCAATCATGGCAACTGGGAATTTTCCACCAGCTTTTACATTGTCAGCGCCACAGCAGATCTGTAAGAGTTCCGGACCACCTACATTGACCTGGCACACATGAAGATGTGTTTCCGGAATCGGCTCACAGGAGTCAACATAACCAACGACGATGCCGCTGATATCCTTGCCAACCTGCCATTTTTCTTCTACCTCAAATCCACAGTCAAAAAGCTTCTTCTCCAGCTCATCTGCGGAAATATTAATATCTACATAATCTTTTAACCAGCTTAACGGTACAAGCATTTCTAATCCTCCTGTCCTGATCAGTCATCGATCTGATCCAGCACACGCAGATCAGACTCAAAAAGCATCTTGATGTTGTTGATGCCGTATTTCAGCATTGCGATACGCTCCAGACCCAATCCGAATGCGAATCCACTGTATTTATTGGAATCAATGCCACAGTTTTCCAGTACCTTCTTATTTACCACACCAGCGCCGAGAACCTCGATCCAGCCAGTTTCCTTGCACAGACGGCAGCCCTTTCCGCCGCACTGGAAGCAGCTTACATCGACCTCGACAGACGGCTCCGTGAACGGGAAATAGGACGGACGAAGTCTCGTTTTTGTCTGCTCACCGAAAATTCTCTGAACAAACATATCCAGCATACCCTTTAAATCACACAGGGTGATGCCCTCATCAACAACCAGGCCTTCCATCTGGCTGAACATCGGAGAATGGGTCGCATCATCATCAGAACGGAATACCTTACCCGGGGAAACAACCTTGATCGGCGGTTTTTTCGCTTCCATGACATGAACCTGTCCAGCCGATGTCTGGGTACGAAGCAAGAACTCCGGAGACAGGTAGAATGTATCCTGCATATCGCGTGCCGGATGATCCTGCGGTGTATTTAAAGCCGTAAAGTTATAATAATCGGTCTCTATCTCGGTTCCCTCATATACCTCAAATCCCATAGAGGTGAAGATATCCGTCAGCTGATTGCGGACCGTCGTAACTGGATGCAGCTTGCCGTAACGGATTTTAACCGGCGGCATCGTAATATCAATCTTCTCTGATTCATAGCGCTGCTGCTGCTCTTTCTCCTTTAATTTCTGATCCAGCTCGTCAAAGAAATTGTTTGCCCACTCCTTGGCGCCGTTGATTGTCTTACCAAATTCCGCTTTCTGATCATTGGCAACATTACGCATTTCTTTCATCAGCAGACCAATTCTGCCCTGCTTATTATCCAGAAAGGTCTTCTTAAACTCATAGACACTCTTGGAAGTCGTCAGAGCATCCGCACCCTGGCGGATTTCCTCTTTGATCGCAGTGATCACTTCATTCAGCTCTTTTAAATCCTGCATGATTTCTCTCCTTCTATTACTTTTGTTGCTTTTTATCTTGATATTGCTTTAACTTGTGGACACGAATTTGTGCATAAAGGATGTTCTCTGGCACATTCGGGCGTCTCGCGCGGTCGCTTGCGACATGACATAAAAAAATCCCTTCGCACAAAACGTGCAAAGGGACGATCATATCTATACCGCGGTACCACCCAGCTTCCTGTCGGCAGCTCATTTTTTCGTCTGCCACAGACACTTTCCGGTATGTAACGTACACCAGACGGCAATGCCTACTCTAAATTTCAGCAATGCAGCTCCCGTGGGAAATTCGGATATCTGTCTGAACGGAAAAAGGCTCACAGCCGCTGACCTCTTCTCTCTGACCGGAAACAGTATCTTATAAAACACGATCATAGCTTTTGGTTTGTTTGGTTTGATTGATTTCATGTATGCAATCTGTTTATTATTTTAGGCATGTTGGTGGGAAATGTCAAGGGATTTCTTTCCTTGATATTTTCATCTTGGTATTTTCAAATTATAAGAAATTTTACTTACTGCAAGCATTTTGCAAGCACAAAGCCCAGAAACCTCTAAAAAAGCAGATGTTTCAGTTTGAAAACTTCCGTGTAAGGAAGCTCACTGCAATCAATGCCCTAAATTTTTATATTACCCTGTGCATGGCATTTCTGGCACATATGTCCATGAAATCAGAAACGCATGCCCTGAAGGTTGCAATCATACAGAAAGCAGACCCTATAAAAGAAAAAATCCATTTCAGCTATTATCGGCTGGCTAAAGGTATCTCAGGCATACTGTCGTATGTAAAAGAAGGGATCAGGCTATGGTTTCGGACAAAACGTCCGATATACCGTCAACTTTGCCTTAAGCTGGTCGCTTAAATAGATAAAAGAATAACTCTCCCAAGTAGTGAAAGGAATCATCCATTTATCATTTATCTCCTTCTTCTATCATATAGAATAATTATAATTCAAACATTTAGAATTGTTATTATATTTGTGGTGTATGTCAACAACTTTTTTTTCTTTTTAATTCTACCAGCAGACAGCATCTCTTTTTATGCAAGGTTATCATTTTATCAACTGTATAAGCACGCAAAAAAGCACCAGCCAACTAAGTGACTGATGCTTCTCACATCTGATATCCTTTATTTTTTATAAACTGTATTCCCTTTTGCAATCACTTCAACAAGCTGAAGTTCCTGGTCGAGAATACAAAGATCCGCATCATAGCCTTCTTCAACCTTACCTTTTCCCTTAAGACAAAGAATATCTGCTGGATTCGATGTAATTGTAGAAATTGCTATTTCTAAAGGAATTTCTGTTTTAAATACACATTCCTTTACTTCCTTCAGAAGGCAGCTGGACTGTCCAACGCCCATTCCAAGGAATTTGCCATCACTACTGTACATCGGAAGGCTTCCCTGCCCGTCAGAAGAAATTGTTATGCGGTCAGGATTTACTCCTGAATCTAACATCCGTTTGATACCATTACATACACGTACCTCATCACAGATAGTTTCCCAATAGTCAATATCTTCATTTCCAGTAAAGTCTACTGCTCCGCCTTTCAGTGCATACTCAATCGACTTGCCAAAAAGCATCTCATTTCGATTGATATGTGTTGGCAGTATTTGAGTTGCCGGTATCTCTGTCTCATCGACTACTCGTTCAATCAGATCTAAGCATCTCGGACTATCGCCCAGATGAACATTTACAATGCCAGCTTTCCCGGAAAGAACACCACCAAGCCTTGTATCCGCAATGACACGTGCAAATTCCTCGAAAGTCGGCTGTGAAGAACGATGATCCGAGATCGCGATTTCTCCCGTTCCAATGATTTCCTGAATCATCATAATATCTTTCACAATACTGTCAGTCAACGTGCGGACCGGAATCTGATAACTTCCGGTATAACAGTATGCAGACATTCCCTGCTCATTCAATCCTTTTGTCTTTGCAACCAGTGCACACATATCACGACCGATTCCATCTGTTCCAAGGCAGCCAACAACGGTTGTCACTCCAAACTTCGTAAGTCCTTCCATGGTTGCTTCCGGAGTACGATTGGCGAATCCGCCTTCGCCACCACCTCCGAGTACATGAACATGACTATCAATGAATCCCGGAGTTAAAAGTAGCCCCTCTCCATTGATCCTTTCTGTCTCAGAAAGAAATCCGTCTGCGGATATAGAACCCGCATCTTTAATCTTAACAATCTTATCATTGATTATAAGTACATCTTTTTTCCCCAGATGCTGTGGAGCATAAACATCAATATTCTGAATTAATTTCATCACAAATCACTCCCACTGAGACAAATTTGCTATTACTCGCCACCAAAAGAGGTGGGAGTCTTCTCGACTGAGATAAAATACATATTTTAGAATCCAATTCCAACTGCAACAAGAACTGTAATGATTGCACCAATCATTAAGACACCAAGGAATTTCCACATGAATTTAATCCAATTAGACCACTCAATCTTTGCAATTGCAAGAGATCCAATCAAGCATCCGGATGTAGGAACAATCAGGTTTGTAAATGCATCACCAAGCTGGAATGCAACTACAGCTGTCTGACGCGAAACACCTAACAGGTCTGACAGCGGAGCCATGATCGGCATTGTGATGGCAGCCTGTCCTGTTCCGGATACAACGAAGAAGTTAAATACGGACTGGAACAGATACATAAGTACGGCTGCAACTGCTCCGGAAACTCCAGACAATGCATTTGAAATATTATACATAATTGTATTAATAACTGTAGGTGTTGTCGGATCAGAACCACCAAGAACCTGCATGATTCCCTGTGCCATAGCAACGACAAGGGCAGCACCGATCAGGTCTTTTGCTCCATCTTTGAAAGATGTTGCAATATCATTCAGTTTCATATCATTCAGTTTAAAGATAACTCCAAACACACCGGAAACAATTCCCATAATAAAGAACTGTGTTGCAATCTCCGGCATGTAGTATCCCTGAGTCATAACTCCCCAAACTACCCATACTACTGTAACAGCCAGTGTCAGAAGGACTAAAATGTGTCCAAGACCAAATGAATGTCCTTCGTCAATTCCTGTTGTTTCATTCTGCTCACGGAAATATGAATCCGTCTTATATGCGATTGAGATTGTCGGATTCTTTTTAATCTTTGATGCATAGAACATAGTCATTCCACAGCCGAGTGCTGTAAATACGACCCACATTACCATACGGAATCCTGCACCGGAGAATACGTCAATACCTGCAATACCCTGTGCAATGCCTACAGAGAACGGATTCATCCAAGATGAACCGAAACCAATCTGTGTGGCAACATAAGTAACAAGAACTGCGATAACTGAATCATATCCAACTGCTACAAACAACGGACAAAGAATCATAGTAAACGGAAGCGCTTCTTCTCCCATTCCGAAAACTGCTCCACCAAGAGAAAACAGTACGAAAAGTATCGGAATCAGTAGTTTTTCTGCTCCCTTGGCCTTACGGATCAATCCGATCAATCCAGATTCAATCGCACCTGTACGGATCATGATACCAAATGCACCACCTACTACCATAAGGAATGCGATAATCTCGATTGCAGAACTATTTACGATTCCGTTATACATATAGTTGAAGAATCCTGTTCCACCATCTCCGCTAAAGAGTGCTACTCCTTCTGTTACTACATTTCCTGCATCATCTGTCAGATACTGGAAACTTCCGTCCTTGATTACTGTACGGGTTTTTTCAACACCATTGATCATATATGAAATATCCTGTGTTTCGTAAAATCCCTTTGGTACAAGAAATGTCAGAAGTGCTGCGATAACGACTACTAAAAAGATGATAATGTAGGTATCTGGCACTTGGAATCCCTTGTTAAAGGACTTTAGCCCTTTTTCTTCTTTTTTGCTCATTTTTGAGTCTTCCTCCCATTTTTTGATATACCATATTAGTGTACCATAGAATGCTAAAAAGCCAACTAAAAATTTACATGTTTTTTGTCATTTTCCTGTATTTTTATACACCCAAAAATGGAATTGGCTCTGGTAATGCAAATCATGACCACTGGCTTAGCCAGTGATTAGACTGCGCCTTCCGGAACCTGCGGAAAGGCCAGATCCTCAATCGTTCCATACTGAAGAGCCGCATTTCTCTCTTCCTCTGCCCAAAGTCTGCTTGGATGATTGGAAAAATTGATAAACATAGTAACATCCCCCTCATTTTTATCTCTATCTTATCTTAAATCCTCTTTCTTCTTCACAGGGAATCTCTGTGATCTCCATATCCGCCACGTTGATCCATCTCTGTTGCTGAATCCGATCTAACATTTCCCGAATGGAGCTTCGCTTCCCTGCACTTCCATCTCCACTCTTCCGTCCCACAGGTTCTCCACCCAGCCGGCCAGGCCAAGGGACTGGGCGATATAAAAGGAGCGGTAGCGGAAGCCGACGCCCTGGACATCACCTGAAAAAAAGATGTGTTTTCGTACCATAATTTACATCTCCTCCGGATACTGAAATCCCCATTCTTTTCTGAATTCCGTCATCATACCCATCACATCTTTTGTATAATCCAAATGCATGCATTCTGCATCCCCACGGATGGCTTTCTCCATATCCGCCAGCTCATAGGCCAGCGCATCTGCATGCTCACCGGTCTGAATCACTTCCGTTTCTCCGGAATCTGTATAGGTGATTCTCGCTTCCCAGGCTCTCGGATATTCCATGATTTCTATATATCCCTTTTCACAGGATACCATGCCTCTTTTCGGCTGCTTGGAATGCAGCGACAACATGACAGATGCCATCTGGCCTTCCTGATTCATCAGCAGCAATCCTGCCTGTTCATCCACTCCTGTAGGTGCCGGTTTTACCTGGGATAAAAGCTGATCCGGCTTGGAATCCATAAACCAACGGATAAAGGAAAGCGCGTACACCCCGATATCCAGCATGGCACCTCCTGCCAGGTTTTTATTAAAAAAGCGGTTGTTCATATCATATTCTTTGAAGCTTCCAAAATTCATAGTAATCAGATTCACCTTTCCAAGTTTCCCTGACTCAAGAATCTCTTTAAGTTTTTTATAAATCGGCATATGATAAATCGTCATGGCCTCACCTATGACAACACCCTTTTTATCCGCCAGAGCAATTGCCTCATCCAGTTCCCGGCTGTTTAAGGTGATAGATTTTTCGACCAGAATGTGCTTTCCATTCTCAATTGCCCTGCGCATAAAATTAATATGGGTATTATGGGGAGTTGTGATATAGATTACATCAATATCCGGGTCTGTAAACATGTCATTATAATTATCATATACCTTTTTTATCCCATATTTTTCTGCAAATTCAACCGCTTTCTCATGGGTTCTGTTACCCACCGCATCGATGTTTCGCCCGTTTTTCTTTAAGGCCACGGCCATTTCATTTGCAATCACTCCGGTTCCAAGAACTGCCCATCTGATGTTCTGCATGTATCTCTTACCTTTCTTTATCCAACTAGCACTCCACCGCTACCTTAATCACTCCATCTTTCTTGTTCTCAAAAAGCTCGTATGCATCTTCGATCCGGCTAAGCGGATAGGTATGGGTAATAAGCGGTTCCGTATCGATCTTGCCCTCTGCAATGAGGCGAAGCGTCTCCTCACAGTCGCATCCATCTACACCGCCGGTTTTAAAGGTAAGATTCTTGCCATACATATCCGGAAGCGGCAGCGTCTGGGCTTCGTCATAAAGCGCTACCACTGTGACGATTGCATTAGGCCTTGCACATTCCCAGGCTAACCGGAAAGTAGAGGGAGCTCCTGCCACCTCAAGGACTACATCGGCTCCGCCATGATCACTGTTTTTCTGAACATATTCCAGACATTCCTCCGGTGAAACGGTGTATACATCCGGATAATGCTCCTTTATAAAGCGGATACGGTTTTCATCTTTCTCGCAGACAATGATTCGTTTCGGTTTCTTTAACATTACGCATAGAAGGGTACAAATACCCGTCGGACCGGCACCGATGATCAGAACTGTATCTTTCTCCGTGATCTCAGAGATTCTCGACGCCCAATAACCGGTCGCCAGCACATCTCCCACAAACAGTGCCTGCCGGTCTGTCACTCCATCCGGAATCTTATTTAATCCCTGATCTGCAAATGGAACCCGCACATATTCGGCCTGTCCGCCATCGATACGGCATCCCAGGGCCCAGCCGCCATTCTCCTCCGTACAGTTATTTACATATCCATTTTTACAGAAAAAGCATTCACCGCAGAAGGTCTCTACGTTTACAGTGACCCTGTCCCCCGGCTTCACATGGGTCACCGCTGCCCCAACTTCTTTCACAATTCCTACCATCTCATGGCCGACTGTAATTCCAGGGACCGCCCGCGGCACACTTCCGTGTTTGATATGCAGATCACTGGAACAGATGCTGGCCAGTGTTACCTTTACAATCGCATCCCGTTCGTGCATAAGCACCGGTTTTGGTTTTTCCACTAATTCAAACTTTCCCTTAGAAATATATGTATATGCCTGCATTGCTTAACCCCCTTCTTTCTATTATTCATACTGAATCCTATTATAGGCGAAACTTGGGGTTATTAGCAAGATTTGCCGTAAAAAACATGCTTCTGCTTCATTGAAACATTCCGCGTACATGATGGCTAGTTCCAACTGCTGGCAGGCTCCGGTATCATATGTCATTTTTTCAGAAAAACGTCCAAAGCGAGTTGCCTGCGCAAGGTTCCATTTTTCAAGGATCACCTGCATCTGCTGGTTTGTCCGTTTCAACTCATCCGTAAGAACAGCCAGCTGGCTACGTAATTCTTTTTCCTGCTCCATGCTTTCAAGCAAGAGCTGCAGGATATCTTTTTTATTCAGTTTTGCCAGCTGTTCTTTTGATAACGCAAGTGCCATACGGACGATCAGTCTCCTTCGCTTTTATGGATCCAGTATAACAGAAGAAGCGAAAAAACACAAAAATCAGACCGATATCTTTTCGGTATTTTGACGGTGGAAAACTCCTGCTCCAAAAGCAGTTCTTTCTGTAGAGAATACCTTCCAGGCTGCCTGAAAACAGGTGGATCCGGCTTACTTTTCATGTGGCAGAGAAGACTGTCCACAATTCATGTTAAGCGGATAAAAAACAGAACTTTTTATCCCCATACAGGCTTTCGAATCAAACAGAAAACTTCTCTGTTTTGTACAAAAGTCACACTGGATGTTTTGGATCGATCTTATGGACAGATGGATCTATGGAGTATCCGCTCATGAGCAGATGATACTGCTCCGAAGTGATGTTCCGGGCTTCCGCTTCCGATCGGGGCCATTGAAAAGTTCCCGCCTCCAGCCGCTTATAAATAAGCAGGAAGCCGTCTTCCTCCCAGACCAGCCCTTTGATCTTCCGGTTACTGGAACCACAGAAGAATTTGAGCGTTAACATTTCATTTGGATCAGCTGTTACAGACCTCTGCACAGGGAACTGCTTTGGCTGCGTTACTTCAACAAAGCCGCTTTCTACAAGCAGGGCCTCTTTCACTTTGCGGAGCCAGTAATAATAAGAGTCTCATGAAAGCTGATGCTGTGCACAATAATCTTTGACAGACAGACCAGATTCGTTGCGCTCCTGAATAATAGCAGCCCAGTTTTTTACACGGATCTGTGCTGTGGCAAGTTTGGTGTTCATAATTGACCTCCTAGTGTGAAAAATGGGAAAAGTGTATTGTACAACTTTTCCAACATTATCTCAAACTTGGAGGTGTAGTTCTAGAGATGTGTGGTTTACTATTTACGATCGAAATGTTCCAAGACAAACTCAAACCAGATAAATAAGCACGACAAAAGCCCTTAGCTATGAGTTTTATACCCACAGCTAAGGGCTTTTTAGATAAATATGGATTTATTTGTTGCACAACCACCTGTCAATCATTCTCTAACCCTAAAACCACTGGATTACAAGAATAATGGCTCTCATGCAACCGTTATCAAATTGTTATCAAAAGACTTTTAAAAGTGCTGCAAACCCGCATAAACGCTGGATTTACTAAACATTTTTGTTTATTCAAACTCGGCAAGTCCAAAGATATTATTAAATATATTTGTTTAAGTTTTGTATCTTTTTTGCCGTTATTTTATTTCAGTTGCATATATTATTTGGGCTTGCTGATTTTCTGTTGCCAATTTGTTGCCACTTCATTATAACCGGCACAAAAATATTTTACAACCTTTATTCCAACTTCTTACAAAACTTTATATTATATAAATCTCATTTTCTAAGAACCATCCATTCGATAATGCTGTAGCTTTAACCAGCTCTTCATTTTCTGTATAAGCAACAACAGCTAAACTATTTTCTGCTCTTGTACACGCAACATAAAAAAGACGCGCTGTTCGTGTAATACCAGTATCTTTACCATCACGTTCATTTTTTATATCCGTGTCGCTCTGTGCTTTCACTCCAAACAATTTCTCATAGCTGAATAAAAAACCTTTAGCTTGTGCGTCATCCAGAATGACCATAACTCTAGGGAATTCTAACCCCTTAACACCTTGATGTGTAGCGAAACGTGTATTATCAGAAACATATAATGCATATCTTTCTACTTCGTAAAATGGCACAGACAGCGCTGTTCTCAGCGCTGTTATCTTCTCATCTTCATCTTGAGAATACTCTGTTAATAATTCATCTATACGACTCCCAACATCAAATAATCCTGTATTTTGAATAGATTCCAGGACTTCTAAACAAGTTAGATTTTTTTCATCATTCCAAAGTTGCATCAAAGTCTCCACTGCTTCTTCAGCATTTTTCAGCAATTCTGTTTGGTCTTTAAATTCCTCTACGAAAGCATCTTTACTTAATAAAGGAGAATTTTTCCTAACGATTTTGGCAACTTCAAAATCATTTCCAATCTTATAAGCTTTCACTAAAGGAGATACAATCTTTGATAAAATCGATAATTCTAATATTGAACCATCACGTAATGATGTATCAAATTTTTTTGAATCATTTAAGGGCATATATAATTCAGAAAATCCAAATCTACTTGCTGCCATATGGTGCTCAAGAATCAAACTTTTGTACTGATCATCATCATTCCACCCAACGTCACCAGTATCTTGTGCCATCATTTCTGCAACTTTTTTTTCTATATACTCCTTGTCTTTCGATTCTGAAGTAATAAATAATCGTACTATCCCCTCGTCTGCATCGTCTCTCGCTCGTTGTTTTTTGTCATCTACAGTACTTCTTATCGAATTAGCTAAAGTGACAATACGTTTTGCACTTCGATGATTCATTATTTTAACAGGTTTTATCCAATTATCCGGAATACATTTAGCAAGATCTTCTTTTCCATCCATATATATCTTTTGCATAGTATCGCCAAACATTCCAACAATAAATTTCCCACTGTATTTTTCACACACAATTAACAACGCATCAATCAATTCCTTTTTGGTATCTTGACTTTCATCAATTAATAAATTGGATATTTTGAAGTTAAAATATCCTGCATAGTTGGTTCTGTTGCAATAAACTCCGTGCTCATTTTAATGACTTCACTATGACTAAGCGAATCATATCCAACATTGTCTCCATTAGGATTGTACGAAAATTTTTGTACTGTTCTAATTTTAGCAAGCCTATCCATCTTCTTTTTTATCTTCTCTTCTCTTTTTTCGCCTGCTTTGCTTCCAGTTTTCTTAGTCTTCTTTCTTTGAAGTTCCTCAATCTCCTTTTGAACAGATTCTACAAGCCATGACTTTATATCTGCTTGATAGTATTTTATCAAATCCCATAAAAAGCTATGTATTGTAGACACAGAAAAAATTGTTTTGTACTGTAGCCTCCTAGATATTTCATCACATGCCGCATTTGTATAAGTAATCACTGCAACCTGTTTACCGTTCATTAAAAGATTTTCGCCTTGTTCTCTATCTAAAAAATTCAATGTGTTTATGAGACTTCTCGTCTTCCCCGAACCAGCTCCTGCAAATACAAAAAAACATTTTGGATTTTTTGTAGAAAAGCAATCTTCTATCTCCTTATCCACATGATCATCAACATGATCATCCCCATAACTTTTTTCTAACGGTATTTCTTTTTTCATTATTTTATTCCTCTGGATCTAAATATGTTTGTAACCATGCTAAACCTTCATCAATATACGTAGGAATTGTAAGTTCATTAGGGTCAATCGCATAAATCAAATCTAATGCAAATTCAGCTTTTTGATCTGATTTTCCATTGCGCAATGTTTCATATACTTTCTTGTGAAAAGTTTCAAAAGAATCTGCTGAATTAATTTCATCACATACACTCTTTATCAAACTACCTGTATCATCTATTGATAATTCTTTAAAAAGTTTATAATTTGTGTAAACAAGGCAATCTTCAAATGTACTCGCAATCGCCTCTTTATCGTCCCCTCCATAATCAATAATAACTGGTGTTTGATATGCAACTCGAATAGGATATTTATAAGGCGTTTCTCGTAATAGCTCTTTCTTTTCAAAAGGTAATGACAAAAGATTATCTAAATTTTTTTCTTTAAGAAGCCATTGAGTAATCGTATAATTACTACTAATCTCCCCTTTTCCACGTTCTGGAAAAATAGCTTTATGATGTCCTGTTGCTTCGGCTGAATCTATGTCTGCAATAACAAGTGTAGGTATACATAATTTTTCAATCAGCGGATTTAGTCGATGAGAATGTCTCCCGTTTATACTAAGAATTGATATATATCTTTGATATAATTTAGGATATTTATTCCGTATAAAATGTGGCACTAACATATTTTCTGCTGATCCCTCAACCAAAATCACAGCATCTGCAAAAAACAAATCACAATGTGTTGTTTGTAAATAGCGTGTTACAAATTTATCTGTTTCATCATTTTTGCCAAATACATCAGATAAATTTATCACTTTTGATGTTGCAATTATATTTGTTGAATTTTCTGCCAATCTTTTAAAATAACGCAAATCAGCGAAATTGCTTTCCCTTGCTATGTGACTTGAATGAGTACTGATTACTAGCTGCGTAGCAAAGTTACTATTTTCCTTTATAAATCTATGATTCGTCAAAACACTATATGCTTTACGAATAAATACTTGCTGCACCTGAGCATGTAAATGTGCTTCTGGTTCTTCAATTAAAACGATATGTAACGGCTCAATCACCAAACCTGAAGTTTTCTTTATCTGTTTTGCCTTCCCTTCATGCATCCAATCATCTCGAAACCTCATCAAATCAAAAACCATAGAGATAAGATTTTGATAGCCTAATCCATTATACTTTTCTGGTAATTTTAAAGTTGTATCACTCCTGCTAAGTGTGTACTGCACCGCCGCATCATGTTTTAAAGTTTCACCCATAACCATTTTAGTAGCGATTGTAAGTTTGGGATCGGCTATTCCTGGATATCCCAATTCCTCCAATTCACGAATTGCTGGTGCAAATTTAATAATAAGATTTTTATCAAACACTTGTCGTGCCTGTTCAGCAGCCTGTAAAATATCTAAATCTTCTGATGACGGAGATTTCTCCGGATCAAGATGTTTTTCATAATAATCTCGCATTTGCTCAGATAACTGTTTTTGAGATTTTGTTGTTCCTTCCGTATTATCTGGATCTGCAAATCCACGTTGTGCATCAATCATATCCACTTTAATAATTCTCTTTAATGGATTATCAATAAAACATTCCATTTCAAAAGGTGTTTCCTGAGGTATCTCTGTTTCTTCTCTTGCAGCATCTAAAATATATGTTTTAATCGAAAAATATGCATTGAGATTTTTCTCTAAAAACTCACATAAATTTTTAGGATATAATCTTATCTCAACATTTTTCTTAGCAGTCTCAGCTCTACGTGCTGCAAAATATTCCTCTCTGTAATCTGCAAATAATTTAGATATATCTTTTGGCAAAAATGCCAGTCTAGTACCCAACTTTCCTCCACGCCATTTCAATGTTGGAATGATATTTGCTACATAATGTATTTCATCACGCTCTACATCAAGCCATATATCCATTTTGGGAACTAAACTTTCCCACTCCATAAGAGTCGTAGGTTCTTTACTATCTTCTTGTATCCAACTATCACCAATTTTATTGATAGCTGAACGCTTCGATATAGTTATATCATTAAAGTTAAAGTTTCTATCTGCAAGAAACTTTCCGAGTGCATCCATAGCAGACGTTTTTCCGCTATTATTAGCCCCAACAAAAAGTGTCGTCTTTTCACTAAACTCTATATGACATTGTAAGAGTTTTCGAAAATTTTGAATAGTTATCGCCAGTATTCTCATATCTCATCTCCGCATTACTTTACAATTTTTTCACGAAATTCTTCTTTCTTTTCTTCCAATCCGACGCTCACTCAACTTAATCCATATATTTCTTAATGTAGTAACTTCAAATTCTGTTAATCCCAATCCTTCAATCAACAAAATCCGATCTGTATAATCAAGTACTTCCTCTATTTTGTCATCCCGAATTAATTTATCAATTTTAGTAACATCTAATTTTTCTGCATTCTTCATTGGAATTTTTAATTGACGTATCTCTCCTGGTTCAAATGTTAGAACACCACCACCATAGCTTCTCCCAGTAATTTCCGCCAATGCCAATGTAAAAGAATTTAAGAAAGCCGCTGCTACAAACTCAGGATTAACTCCATCTAAGAAACGCACTTTGTGAATTGTATCTGTGCTCACAGCATTTACATGATTTAATATAATTCGCGGATAACGATTAACCTGCCTTAAAATGAAGGCATCCGGCTCCCACGATTGTGGAACACAATACCAATTTTTTCTTATGCGACATTTATATCCTTTATTGTATCCTTGTTCTTCGCCATAATTAATATACTCTTGTTCTTCTTTACTAAGCTCTGAAAAAGGCAAATTTTTAGGCATAAACATGTACACTTTTTTTCCGTTTTCGATCAATGCCTTGAAATCTCGTTCTGACAAAATAACCCCTTTTAATTGCTCCGTTCTTCCAATGACCATACGAGTTGAATTAGCAAGCTGATACTCATCAACTGTGTTTCTATTTAACAAAAAGAACGAATTTTCTCCGCTTACTAAGCCTACATTTATTTCAAACAATTCTGTTGTAAACGGTATTTTTTCACTTTCCCTCAATCTTCTAATTAAATTTATTTCTCGATTTGTCAAATAGTATTTAATCCATTTTTCTGTACTATGATTAAGCTCTTTCATTTCATAATTATAAAAATTATTAAGGTCTAGTTCTTTTAAGTCATCTAAATCAGTTAATTCAATTACTTGAATTCCCTTATCCTCAGACTTTTTCTCTCCTAATAACAAAATCACTTCTTGTTGAATCTCTTCAAAAACCAATTTCTGAAAAGTAATTAATGTTAGTCTGTCAAAATATTGTGCTAAAAATTCTCTCGTTTCTCCTGCGTAATTTACTTGAAAGAGCTCTGCTGGAATAACCATTCCTAATCTTCCATTTTCACTTAACGCTAAACATGATAAAACCAAAAAAGGCAACCAAATATTAGTTAATTTTGTCGGATGAAATCCATTTTCTTTCATATAAGAGAATGCAATTTCTCTGGATTTTTCATCAAAATCTTGGTACCGAATGAATGGGGGATTCCCTACAATTGCATCATAGTTCCTTTTTCCAACAACCTTATCTCTATAAAATGCAAAAAAATCCTGGCATTCTACATTCGTACCATATTTCATCGCTTTCCTTGCTTCTTCAAGGCACAATTCTACTCCTGTAATATCTAAATTTAAATTAAGTTTCTCTCTTCTTTCTACTATAGCTTTTAAAAAATTTCCATCGCCGCAACTTGGTTCTAACACTTTCTTGGTATTCTTACTTATTATCCACTTACAAATAAATTCTGTAATAGCCTGTGGGGTGTAATATCCCCCACGCAACTTATCAAAACTTTTTTTACTCTTCATCTAAATCCTCTCGTCTACAATTCTCAGCTCCATATAATTTTGAAATTAATCCATCTAATTTTTTATCTTCTATTTGAATCAATCTCTTATACGTTTCTTTTTGAAGTTTTGTATGCTGTTCGTCTCTTTTATTTTTTAATTCCATAAGCTTCTTAACGGTATCAACTATCTCATCATGAAGTTTCACTTCATTTAAATCATCAAAGTTTATTCTATAGATTGGTAACTGTGCAACAAACTGTTTTCCATGAGAATAATAGTCCCCTCGAAATTTACTTGCTTTACTCTTTACTACCATTTCTATCATCCAATAATTCAATACTGCTTGAATGTAAAACAAGGATTCTCTTGTATCATCTTTCTTTTCTAATCCATAAAATGGTCCATTCCCTCCACCAGTAAAGCAAATTGTTCTGGCATCATATACATAATTTCCCTGAGTTGCTAAAACTGACCAAACTAAATGATCACCCTTTACAAACCTCTTTAAACTTTGGCTCCTACCAAATTGATACCAATTATTCTCCGACATATTGTTAATGCTACGTTTACATAATTCTTCTTTAAAGGAATCTAAATATTCCAATGTCTTAGGAAACAATTGTTTCATTTCATCCATGGAATATAATACTTGTTTCTTTTCCTTCTGATAATAAGGAAAAATAATTCGTCTATTTTCATTAATTTGGGCATATTTCTCTAGTTGCAAATCATAAATGCATGGTTTAGTAATTGCCGATTCAATTTGCCACTCTCTTCCTCTACAATCAATAAATTTTATAATCCCTTCTTTTTCTTCTTTTGGTTCAATAATATATATTGGATCTGCACTTGTTTGTAAACCGACAAAAATATCAACTAAAGATTCCAGCGGCTGACAATATTCTTTCTTTTTTTCTAAAGTTTGCACTATCTCATTTGATAAAAAAGTCCATGGTGCTACCCCAAGATATTCAATAGGGTATTCTTGCATGTCAACTGCTCCTGTTGCATAAAACCTATTAATATCTTTGACAAAACCAATTTCAAATGATTTCCGTTCTTTTTTTTCAACAAACAAAAGACAAGTGTATGTACTTCTTCCTTTAAAAACCTGCTCTGTACCAAAATGAATAATTTGTTTAACACATTTCATCTCTGATAGCATTTTCCGCAAGGAACTGCCCGATTTAATAAGCATAAATTTATGCGGAATTATATATCCCATTTTTCCATTCGCTTTTAATAGTGTCAATCCCTTTTCAAGGAATAAAAAATACTTGTCCAATAAATCTGTTCTTGCCGTTTCATACTCTGAAAATTCAGATTTATAATACTCATACTCGTTTTCAGAAAAGTGCACCATATTCTGTACTCGAATATATGGCGGATTTCCAACAATTGCATCAAATTTTTTCCCTGCAAACTCCGTTTCCCAATTGAAAATTTTAATTTTTTCAACCAATTCCGGATCCTCTAACAAATCCTGATTATATTGCATATACTTTTCATCTACAAGGCTATTACCATTTTTAATATTGTTATCTAGACTCGGAAGAATTCTGCAACCATTATTTTTTACAAAACATTCCATTTCATATAAAGAGCTTTCTTCAATAAGTTTAATAAGCAAACTAAATTTTGCAACCTCCACAGCCAAAATATCAATATCTACTCCCCATATGTTTTTCTGTAAAATCGTTCTCTTCTGTTCATACGACAACTTAAAATTATTTGCCGTGTCACGAATAAGTATTCCCCTTTGTATAGCTGTTTCCAAATCATTTTTCATATAATATTCAACATAACGATTTATAATAAATTCATATGCGGCAAGTAAAAAGTTTCCAGATCCACAACAAATATCTACTATTCTATAATTTCCCCATTCCGTAAATTTTTCATTTGTAAACAGCGGATTCAAAGTCGTTTTAACAATAATATCTGCAACATTCTTGGGCGTGTTTACCACTCCTTGTGAATCTACAATTTCTGGTTTTCTTTCTGCAACTACTGTTTTTTCTTTTATTACTATTTCTTCTTCCAAAAATAATTCATAAATTTGGCCAATAATAAATGGATCGACTATGCTAAACTCATAACAACTATTTGGATAGTACAATTCTTTAAAGATATCCACAAGTACACTATCAGATATTTCAAATTGTTCCCCATCAATCAATTCAAATAGTCCAGAGTCATACTTTTTATCTGCCGCCGCAAATACTTTTTTCAACTCCACATATGTACCTATATTTTTAAGGCTTTCATATTTTTCTAATTCTCGATCTTCACATATTCTTAAAAATACAATTCGATTAATCAATTTCTGAACGAAAATATTTAATGTTTCCTGATTAATCGTCGGATTATTTTCAAAAATATCCTCACTTAATACCAATCTCCATACCTTTATTTGTGATAAAAAATATTTATCAAATGGTTCCTTCTTTAGCGAACTGGATATATTCGCAAATGTTCTTTCAAAAGCTCCCGAAACCACCGTCTCATATGAAAGCAACCTAGATATCTCATCAAATTTATCTACATATTCTGTAAAATGGAAATGAGCAATCTGGGCAACTGAAGGTTTATCATTCTCGTTCGGTCTTACTGATGTATCATAGATAACCAAATCTGTAAAATTCGACAATACAGATATTTCTAGATTTCCATTCCAGCCGTACCGTCTAGTTTGAAATGCCGCTTCTTTGCTTGTCATGATATCTACATTAGGCTTTTTAGTTTCCAGAAAAAAATATGGTGTAGAACCTACATGAAATTCATAATCCGGCTTCTTTTTTACTTGTTTTCCGTTTTCCTCTACAAATACAGATGCCTCATGTTTTACTTCTCTTAAATGCTGCGGCAAATTCTTTTTATTTTGTACATCCCACCCTAATATTTCAAAAAAAGGATTTACAAAATCATTACGAACTTCTGTCTCATTGTAATCTGGTCTATTGTATTGTTTAAAGTGTTCCTGATAAGCTTCTACCAGTTTAAGCAATCTATCTTTTTGCATCCTTTTTCTCCTTTGCTTTTTTCACATTGAAAGTATCAATTTCAACTAAATCACCAATATCACAATTTAACTCATTACATATCTTTTCCAAAACAGTTAAAGTCACTGCTTCACCATTAGTCATTTTAGCAATAGTTCCATTACTAATTCCTGTTCTTCGCTTCAAATCCCCTTTTTTCATTCCGTTATCAATCAGAATTTTCCATAGTCCATTATATGAAATAGCCATCTCGCACCTCATGTTTCTTCCGAATGTATGTTCTGTTTAGTATATCATTGTTTTATCTTTTCGTCAACATCGCTTGCATAAAAATAGATTCTATATCTATTTTTTTAGATATAAAATCTATTTTTTCAGATTATATCATAATATTTAACCAGCGGTTTAATTTACTATTATTTCATGAAGTACAATTTCCTCCGCACAAGCCCAGATATTATTCATTCTCCCAACCCATGCCATCTGATCCTGCATCTTCAATTCTTCTGTTACTCCCTGTTCTTCTTTCATCTGCTCCACCAACCTGTCCATCATCTGATGACACTCCTCATCAATCTGGTGTAGATGCTCATTCAGTTTTCCGGCAAGTACCAGCTCCAGATACAGCCCTTTCCGATGTCCTTTTAAATACGTCCTTCGTAACATTCCATACTTCCCAATCGGATACTCCGTCTCCTCCGGGAGGTACAGGTCTGGATAATACAGACCGTCCTCTCCCAAAGTATAGCTGATTCCGTTTTCTCCCATAATGTGTTTCTCCATGATTTTGTCCTCCTATCTTGCCCCTAGGTCCTTACTCTGGCTTCGGGTGCGTTGCATGTTTTTCTGTTCCTGCTCTATTTTCTTTCTGTTTGCTGCCAGCTTTTCCCTGACACCATGTGGCTGTGGCTCTGGCTCTTTTCCGGTTTCCTGTTTCCATTGTGCGATTGCCTTCTGATACTGACTATACTCGGGCTTTGCAGTTTTGAAGTCTTTCAGAAATTCCTGTACATTTCTATAGCCGACTTTCTGTACAATCTTCGGAAGATAATCTTTCATGTTCCTGATCTGGCTTGTCAGATCGTCAATTTCTTCCTGTAATTCTTTTTTCTTTCTTCCTTTAAACCAGCCTTTGATCTCAGACAGTTCTTTTTTCTTTGCAGAACGCTGTTTCTCTTTCTTATAAATTGCATTATTCTGCTGTTCCAGTTCATTGTAAATCTTATAGAATCTCGGATATTTTGATGCCATTCTTGTCATTTCCGGCTGTTTCGGTTCTGGCAATCTTTCCACTGGCTCGTTAATTTCTGCTTCTGTTCGCCCTGTTTCTGGCATTACGGTCCGCATTTCAGAAACATCTGTTTTCTGTAATTCTTCTTTCTGTTCCAATGATTCCTTATACTTTTTCACAAGTACGCTTTCTATCATCAGTTCCAATGCCTCAATCGCCATCGTAACAACTTTTGCAAATAAGTTTGGTTTTCTTCCTTTCCGGGAAATTGCACTCTTGATTGGTTCTGAAATCCTTTTTTGTTTCACTTCCATAATCTGTGGTTCTGGAATGCCACTGATCAGTGCCATATCAACTGCCCGATTCCATTCCTGGCGTTTCCGATTATTCGCTTCGATTTCCGATGCCTTAGGATTACACTTTCCAATTTTCTTTGTTGCAAGATAAACACTGCCACGTTGAAATACCTGCAGCTTCTGGTTTTCATCTTTCATATAAAGATTAATCAGATCAGTATAGGAACGCTTCACTTCATCCAGGAAAGAATTGCTTTTAAACCGTTCATCTTTAACTGTAAACAACTTCTTCTCATAAATCTCGCCCTTCTTTACAATGTGACAGCCTTCCCGGATTTCTCCGTCTTCTCCTAATATTTCTTTCTTGGTTCGGACATGTTTTCCATTTTCATCATAAAACATATTTCTACTGGCAGTCTTAATGATTGGTTCATCCAATAGCCTCCGTTCTGCAAATATCAAATGAATGTGATAATTGGTCTTTCTTTTATTGTGGTGCAAAGCAGCGATACACTCCGCTCCATAATTCTGTTTAAAATGATTTGTAAAAAGCTGCAGCAGTCTGTCCGGCTGATATTCTGTAAAACTCTCTGGCAAAGCAATGATCAATTCTCTTGCCTCAATACATTTTCCTTCTGTTCCACTTTTTGCAAATTCTTCCTGATTACATTTTGCAAGTTCCCGCCAGAATTTCCGTTCTGTGGTTTCATAAACCGCATAAAGGTTTTCCTGTTTTGCATGACTGGATATATAAGTGATCCTGCCTTTTACATTGCTTAGTTTTGTCATTTGAATAAATGAGTTTCTTCCGATAGGCACTCCCTCCTTGTCTCCGGCAAAGTAAATTCTGCTATATTTTTTGTGAGTGGATGCTCAGGCATTCGTTTACGAACTTATTGCCGTATCCGGCATTTTAGCTCCCGGCAGCGAAATACCCTTGAGCATAAAACACATTTTTGTGCGATGGGTGTATTTCGCTCTCAAGCGCCGAGGGCTTTGATAAATACTGCCTGTAACAACTACTGTCCGGCTTATGCTTTTCATCTTGGGCGTATCCGCCCAGTTTTTATGCCCGTATCCGGGCTATTTTTTCTTTCTGACAACAGATTATCTATTTCGCTTTCTTCTATTTCCCTGTCAGATTTAATCTGGTATTCTTGCCCGAATATATTCCAGATCTCCGCAGTATGGTGTTCCTACCAGATACCATTCTCTCGCCAGATTCATTTCCATTCTTGTCTGTACCCACTGGTCGTCCACCAGTACTTCCATACATTCTCCGCAATGAAATCCTGTATCAATCCACAAATCCATTACCAGTAATCCATATCTACCATTTTCACAGTTATATCCTAATCTTCCTTCTCTCATTGCATCGTTCTCCTTTATCCATCATTTTCCGGGTTTCCAACACACTTTCGACTTCACATTCCAGACTTCTCCTTGTCTGCTATCTACAGGTGCGTGTCACGCTCCTGTTATAAAGTAATCAAGCAGAATTGTTACCAGCGAAAACTCTCCGGTACTCCGCATTTATCCAAATATTCCTGCCTTGCCTTTTCCCGTTCTTCCTCTGTTGCTGCTGTTTTAAAAGTTGTATAAAGCTCTCGTTTTACCATGCTGTCCAGCTTTTCCATCAATGCTTTTTCAATTTCCGGTAAATAATCTTCATTTCCGGCAAGATGGTACTGAAACAGAGCTAACAGCAAATCTTTTGGTATCTGTACCTGCGTTTTTTTCTCCATATTTTTCCTTTCCGTGACGGTCGTGACGATAGTGACGATATTTTCACTACCGACACGCTATCTAAAATACCGTCACAACCGTCACATATCGTCACGCTGTTGTTCCTACAAAAGTCAGTCTGATTTTTCTTCCATCATGTCCTCGCTCTGTTTTATACTGGATTCCATATTCCAGAAGCAGTCGTTCCAGGCTGACATTCAATTTTCTTGATAATGCGTTAGGCTGCATCTCTACCTGCAGAAGTTTTACCAGTTCCGTTGCTGTTCCCGTCCATTCCGGCTGTTCGTCTGTTACCAGTTCTTTGATTTTTTCAAGCAATGGATCTTCTGGTTCTTTCCAAAGTTCTGTTTCTGTTTTAGTTAATTCCCAGACGCATCTTTCTCGATTAAAATTCAAGTACAGCTTCTGATCCTGTTGGTCTCTTCCTGCCACCTCCAAAACTGCCTTGTTATCTGTCCGTTTTTCTTTCTGCATGACGAATGCTCCATCCGCCGCTCCCAGCAGTCCATTCGTACCGGAAATCATATCAAAGCTGTCTGAGGATTCCATTTTTCTTGTGTGATGCACCACCAGAAAGCAGATTCCATAATGGTCACTGAATGCTTTCAGCTTCGTCACAATCTCATAGTTGCTGGCGTAGCTGAATTTATCTCCACCAACCTCCCGGACTTTTTGAAGCGTATCAATAATAATGAGCCTTGCGTCCTTATGCTCTGTTACAAACTGCACAAGCTGTTGTTCCAATCCGGCATTTAATGATTTGGACTTTGTAGCAAAATAAAAGTTCTCACTGCCTTCCATTCCGAACATCTGTGATAATCGTTTCTGCAACCTTGCATAATCGTCTTCCAGTGCCAGATACAGAACCGTTCCCTGTCTCACCGAAAATCCCCACAATGGAATTCCTTTACTAATGTGATACCCAATCTGTGCCATAAAGAAAGATTTTCCAATTTTCGGTAAACCTACAAACAGATACGTTCCGTTATACAAAAGTCCATCTACGATTGGCAGCTTTGGCGGATATGCCGTATCATACAATTCCATCATAGAAACTGTTTCCAGTTCATCCGGATTCCTTTTATTTACTGATTTTGCTGTATTTTCCGCATTATTTGTGGCTTGCAGATTGCCCTTACCGGGCAAATCTGCTATACTTTGGTTAGTTAATTTATTACTTGATGGCTGTTCCACATCTGCGCCAACAGATGTTACCGGAACAGTCATTTTTTCTTTTGCTGTCATTCCTTTTCCCCTTTCACTCCGTTTAAGATTTCTGCAAACAATCGCAGGGTACTCAGCAATTCCTCATTCTCATCACTGCACTTTTCCAGATGTTTCAGCTCGTCATAAATCTCTGCCATCTGATTTCGCAATGCTTTATACACTCTTGGATTTCCCTGTACCACAATTTCCCGATCAGTTAATCGTTTTGTGATATACTCCTGCTTGCTGAGTCCTGACAACCGGACACATGCATCAATCTGCTCTGCTTCTTCCGGTAATACCCGGAATGCTACGATTTTGTTTCTCCATCTTCCTTTACTGTCCAGATTTTTCTCCATTTGATTTTTCCATCCTTTCAATATCCAGCTGTTCTGCCATCTGTGTCTGCTCACTTGGAAACAGATGTGCATATCGGTAAGTGATATCAATGCTCTCATGTCCCATTCGGTCTGCGATTGCTAATACCGTAAATCCCATATTGATTAATAACGATACATGGGAATGTCTCAAGTCATGCACTCGAATTCGTTTCACCCCAGATATTTTTGAGCCTCTGTTCATTTCATGATGCAGATAAGATTTGGAAATTGTGAAAATCCGTTCGTCCTCTTTCGGCTCATACAGCATTTTCAGATAATCCTGCATCTCATCACACAAAAACTGTGGCATCTTAATGGTTCGATTACTTTTTAATGTCTTTGGCGGTGTAATCACATCTTCCCGATGCAGTCTCTGATAGGACTTGTTAATCCGTAGTGTATGCGTTTCAAAATTGAAATCTGCTGGTGTAATTGCTAATAACTCGCCCATGCGAAGCCCACACCAATAAAGTATTTCAAACGCATAATAGGAAACAGGCTTATCCATCATGACATCTGCAAATTTCAGATATTCTTCTTTTGTCCAGAACAGCATTTCCCTGTGTTCCTCTTTTCCCATATTTCCGGCTTTCTGTGCCGGATTAGATGGAAGATGATAAAAATTTACTGCATGATTGAAAATAGCACTTAACTGACTGTGAATTTTCTGCAGATAAGCAGCGGAATACGGTTTTCCATTTGGCTGACGGATCGCTAGCAGTTCATTCTGCCATACAATAATATCTCTTGGCTCAATTTCCCCCATCTTACGCTTTCCGAAATAAGGAAGAATTTTAGTTCTGGCAATATTTGTCTTCGTTCCCCAGGTGTTATCACGAATTCGATTTTGCATATCCTCCACATAAATCTCGTAAAAGCTTTCGAAGGTCATATCCAGTTTGGCTTCTTTCTTCAGCAGTAGCTCTCGTTCCCACATCTGTGCTTCTCGTTTTGTAGGAAATCCTCTTTTCGACGACTGGTGTGTTTCCCCTGTCCAATCAGTATAACGATAGACCACTCGCCACTTTCCAGTGGCATTATCTTTGTAAATACTCATACAAATTCTCCTCTCTCTTACACTTCGCTGTAACATACTTTTTTGCGGAAATAATTGGTGTTTACTCTGCCAGCTACCGTAAGATAACCCAGCTTCTGTAATTCATCATTTAACTGTTTGACAATCTTATAAGCATAAGACTTGGAAACTCCCAGATCCGCTGCAACTTCTTCTACTGTCATAAAAGTTCTGTTCGTCACATCGCATCTCTCCTCTCTATATTAACGTAATTTGTTTAAGCTATTGCATTCGCATAATACTAAACATTTTAATTTAAGTCAAGTGATTTTATGAGAATATTAAATTTTTTTGTTTAAGTTCTTCTTGCTATCCGAAAGTGCTCATGCTATACTGAACCTAAACAGAATTGTTTTATTTTCTATCACAATTAATTATGACAACACGAATGACTACTATAAGGAGGCAAACAAAAATGGCAATCGGACAACGTATCAAATATTTTCGTAACCGCATCGGCATGACACAAAAGCAACTCGGAGAACAACTGGGATTCATGGGAAAAACCTCAGATGTCCGCATGGCTCAGTATGAATCTGAAGCCAGAGTTCCTAAGATTGATCTTGTAAAACAAATGTCTCAGATCTTTGGTGTCAACACACATGCTTTAACCGTGCCCGATATTGATACCCATATAGGCTGATGCATACACTATTTGCACTGGAAGATATGTATGATCTGAAGGTAAAAAATGTAGATGGACAACCTCATCTCTGCCTTGACTCTTCCATATCTGCTCCCGGCTCATCTGTCGATGAAATGTTTCGTGCATGGATGGAACAAGCTGACAAACTGGAAAACGGTGAAATCAGCAAGGAAGAATATGATGAATGGAGATATAAGTACCCGGAACTGGATACTTACCAGAAACGTGCCAAGGTACCATCTCAGGAGCTGAGTAATTACCTCGTAAAAGAATTGACTAAAAAAGAAAAATAAAAGAAGAGACTAGAAAAACCTTACCGATATTCAGTTTTTTTACTTCTGAAAATCAGTAAGGTTTCTTTATATACGTTATGAAATAAAATTTATATCTTTTGAATAATTACAAAATGTTGCCATTTTGTTGCCAATCACTAAGCAAATTTGCTTGCAACCCGCATAAATACTGGTTTCTCGTGACTGTGTGGACTATTCAAACTCTACAAAGACTAACGCTTTTTGTTTAGGAATTATTCTCTGTAATGTTTCTCGTTCTTTTGATTATTTGATATATCCATATTATCCTGCCTATACGAGCTAATGTTATCATTTTGTTATCGGCATTGATAACACCTACTCGATAACTGTGGATAATAACTATATGTAGCATGTCAAATTATAAGCTATTTTGCTTAGAGATTCAACACAAAACTGAAATTTTACTTTTCCTTATATTCATCTGGTATTGCTATTTGAAATGTTTCACACAACAGCATCACATCATGCACATCATTTTTATCGTGTTCATATCCCAAATGAAGCATTACCTGACTCAATGGTTCAATACAAGAAACAGTTATATCTCCAACTTTTCCAATACCGGAAAAAGTTTTTGATGGAAATATATCTCCCTCATAAACAATTCCGTCATCTGTAAATTCAAAACAATGTAAATCAATGATTCTTTGTTTATCATCTTTCCAGACAGTATGACCATCCGTTGTATAATCAGTATTTACTTCCTCAAATCCATGCTGCTTAATCACATAAATATAATCATGATAATGTTTCAGTTCAACAAACAAATCAATATCATTGTGTATTCTTGATTCTCTTTTAAGAAGTGCATCAACACCCCATCCGCCATCTAAATATACTTTAATTTCGTTTTGCAAAGCATATTTTATAATTTCACATGCATCTTCTGTACGTACCATAATCTATCCTCCAAATTCAAATCTTTGTATGCTTTCCAACTCACTAAAAGCCTGAAATTTGTCAGTCTTTCATCCTTTTTGTTATCAATCACCAATTAGCTGTAATCCATTAGGATTTAGCTGATATATTTTATCGCACACCTCTTCAATATACTTTCTATCGTGAGAAATGCTAATGACAGCCCCCGGAAATTCTCGGAGCATTTTTCTTATTACCGGACCGGACAATGGTGAAAAATTTCTTGTCGGTTCATCCAGAATAAGAACATTTGCACCACTTAAGCTCATCCTCAAGAGAAGCACTTTCGCCTTTTGTCCGCCTGATAACTCCCGAATCGGATGCTCCATTTCATCTGGTGTGTATTTAAGTGAACCAAGGTATGTTCTAATTCTTGTACGCTCTTCTTTATCTCCTGTTTTATCAAGGTAATCAACCGGTGTAACATCCAAATCCAGCAGGTCTTCATAAGTTTGAGGCATATATTCTGCTTTAATGTCATTCCGATTTAGGAGTTCTTCCGCTATCTTTTTTAGAAGAGTCGTTTTTCCTGCCCCGTTGGCTCCTATCATACAGATTTTTTCTGAACCTTTTATTTTTAAATGAATTCCTTCTGCTAAAATTCTTTTGCCATCCGGAGTCACAAGCTTTGAAAGTTCATATTCTATGACCGTTTTTCCTGCGGGAATGTGTGAGTTTTCATCCCCTAATTTGACAAAGATTGCTTCTTCCTGTTCCGGCATCTGAGTCATATTTTCATCTTCTTTTTCAAATCTTCGTTCCATTGCCTTAACCGTATGCATTTTGTCCTTTAAGTTTTTGGCAACAGACGGTGCTTGTCTGGTACAACTTCTTAATGCACCTTGTACACTCTGCATAACTCTTTGATATTTTTCATCGCGAATCTTTTTCTCCCTACGGTCACTCAGTGCCCGCTGTTTTTGGATTTCAAATTTATGAAGCCGTTCTTCCACATAGCGTCTATAGGGAAGCTTTGCCACGGTATATCTCGCCTTTGTTTTTCGTATAATCTGCTCGATATGTATCACCATGTTGGCAGTACGCTCTATCAGCGTTTCATCGTGTGAAATAAAAAGCACAATGTGCTTCCAGTCATTTATGATTTTTTCCAGTAATGTAAGCGTCGCAATGTCGATGTCATTGGAAGGTTCGTCCAACAACAGCACAGAAACATCGCGAATGAAAAGCCTCATAAGTTGTGTCTTGACTTTTTCGCCTCCTGAAAGACTACCCATTGTCTGGTTACTGTAGAAAAAATCATTTTTCATTCCAAATTTTCCCGCAATAACAGACAATTCTTTAGGCGTTTTCTCCCAGAATATTTCCTCTTCAGAAAAATATTCGTATATTGTTTTTTCCTTATCTTCATCGAGCATCTCCTGCGGAAGATAACCAAGACGTTCGTGTCCCATTATCCTTTCCCCATCTGCTTCTATATAGTTTTCTACAAGCGACGGATTGTATATCCACTTCATTAATGTCGATTTCCCATTTCCCTCTTCTCCAATAATAACTGCCTTATCTCCATCATTTAGCACAAGGTTGAAATCATTAAGAATTATTCTCAGGTCTTTTTTATGTGTTAAATTTAATTTTTTTATCTGCAACATTAAAGTTTCTCCTTTTCGAAGTCTGAGCCAATTATTATTTTGAACACACAAAAACGAGTCTTTTTTGCATACGCAAAAATAGACTCGCTAAATAGACCCTTATTTCTTTTCCAAAAGGAAAACAAAGGAAATGCCTCTTGCGATAATCCAACTTAAGCGTACACAAAACAAACCTATTCTCTACAGGCTCAATAACTATATGTGTCTTACTTAAATCAAATTATCTATTAATCATTTCCTCACCTTACACAAAATGTGCCTTTCTTTCTTCTAATGGCAATACTATCATACTGTATTTTTTGTGTCAATACATTTCACCTTATGGAAGTGCAAATTAAAATTTTCACTTCCTAATTATACATCCAACCATTACGAAATTCAATCTTTCACAACCTCTTTACAACCACAACCACAGCACTCCAGCAAACGCAGGAGCACCATACCGTAAAACGCTTATGTGTAAATCAACTCCGTTCCTACAACTTCCCTCACACAAGCCTGAATATTATTCATTCTTCCAATCCATTCGTAGGGATTATCTTTCTTTAATTGTTCCGTCACATCTTGTCTGTCGGCATATTCCTTTACCAGTCGAAGAAACATATCCTCTGCTTGCTTATCGACTTCTGCAAGATAACTATGCAGCTTTCCGCTTGTCAGCAGGTTCATATATAACACTTTATAGTGTTCCTTTAAATGCCTTGCATGTCGTTTCCCCCATAAACCAATCGGCTCTATTTCTTCTTCGGCTGGTACTGTGATGTTCGGCAATAAATAATCACCCACCTGTCTATAAGTTCCGCCCATTTCTTCAAAAATTGTCTTTGTCATTTTCCTTTTCCTCCTGTGATTTTTGTCTATCGTGATCGTGTATTATCACGCTTGCGACCTTTAACTGTTCTTGCCTGCTCCAACAAATCATCTATCTGTTTGCGACCAAAAACCTTACGGAGCAGGCTGTAATCTTTATTTTCTGCTTTTAGGATTTTGTTTTCTTCGGTCAATCTTTCATTGACTTTCTCCAAACGCTGATTGGTGCGGTATAACTGTGCATTCGCTGTATTCAGCCTATGATAGTTGTCCCACCCCTCAAAGCAGCGGGCAAGCACCGTTTTGACAAGTTGCTTCAATTTCCTTACAACCGGCTCTGCCATTTTGGTTTATATGCCTTTGCAGTCATAAATTTCTCTGGTTCTGGCAACTGATATTTCGGTGCAGTATCAAGCTCTATTTCAAGATTTGACAGCTCGTCTTTTGCCTTATCATAGTTCAATACTCGTTCCGACAACACATCAAATTCAATCTGTTTCTGCTCGATTTTCGCACCTAATGCCGCCACTTCTTTTTCTCTTTCCTGCTTTTTATAATCCAAAACAGAAAGATGTTTTTCGTGTGTGCCTAAATGTTCCCACTCAATCCCATAACGTTCCATCACCGCCGCAAGCTGTTCTTTTTCGGACTGTATCCATTGCGACCACTCCGTATCGCCACGACTGCCGCCCTTAAAACCTTGCGTTGCAAGAGCCTGCTTTAGTGACACTCTTGTATCAAGTCCACGCTTGCTGCCTGTGGTAAAAGGTACAAAATCTATGTGCAGATGTGGTGTAGCTTCATCCATATGCAGATGAGCCGAGAACACCCGAAGCTGTGGATTTCGCTCCTGAAAACCCTGATAGTATTCATCTAAAATCTGCTTTGCCAGTTCTCCGTTTTCCGTATCGGCGTTCATATTTCCCTTACCGCCCACCTGTAAAATGATTTCGTGGAACGGTTTTTCCTGCTTGGAACTTCGGATTTTTTCATAATAATCTTTTATCTTTCGGTCTGACCTTATCTGCTTGGCATTGTATCTTTCCAATGCTTCATCAAACAATTCGTGATAAACTGTCTTTATATTTTCATTGCAGTAGTCGATATTGAGATGAGTACGAGTTCCGTCTACATTTTCTGCTCGGAACTTTCGGCTATTGTGATTGACCGAGCCTTTACCGACCATTGCACTTATCGTTCTCTGCATTTTTTCATCTCCCATCTGTAAATTTCAACATTCTCAGGTTTGTTACTTTTGTCAAAAGTAACGCAAAAGCACTTTTGACGGGTACACCCATCAAAAATGCGACCTGTAAACAGGTTTTGCGCTCCGAAGGCTCTCCGAGGGGTGAGCGTGTGCCGGTGGCACACACGCCTGCGAACCGACCGAGCCAGCAGGCGAGACCAAAGAGCCGCCTTTGAAAAGGCACTCTCTGCACACTCCCCTAAACTTTATCCGGTGTCAAAGTGTGACGATGGTGACAATGTTTTTCACAGCGTGCTGCTCTCAAAAACATTGACACCTTTGACACCGTTTGTCACGCCGTCTGCTCGGTTTCTTTCCAAAGTGAAACCTTTCTTCCGTCGTGTGTGCGGCTGTTCTGATAACGGATACCGTAATCACGAAACAGCCTGCTTGCGTTGATACTGAGCCTTAAAGAAAGTACATTCGGCTTTATATCCACCGCAAGCCTTTCGCAAAGTTCCGAAGCAGTTCCTTCCCATCTGTCACTTTCCGAAAAGAGCGTATCCGCTATCTTCTCAAGCAGAGGTTCGGGCGGTTCTTTCCACATCTCCGTTTCCGATTTTGCAAAGTTCCACACCAATCGCTCGCTGTCCCTTACAAGATGGATTTTCATATCCTGCTGGTCTCTGCCAGCAACATCAAGTGTGGCATTGTTGGAAGTACGCTTGTCCTTACTGAGAACAAATGCACCGTCTGCCGCACCCATCAGACCATTCGTGCCTGAAATCATATCGAATATATCTTCCGATTTTTGTTTGCGTGTATGATGAACAATAAGCATTGAAACCTTGTAACTGTCTGCCAACGCTTTCAGCCTTGCCACAACATCATAATCACTTGCGTAGCTGTAATCTGCTCCGCCTGCTTCACGCACACGCTTTAAGGTGTCTATGATAATCAAGCCTGTGTCTGGGTGTTCCCTCATAAACCCTCTTATCTGTTCTTCCAGTCCGCCATTGACCGTTTTACATTCCGTTGCGAAATACAGATTGCCTGTCTCCTTTGCACCGAACATCTGAAACAATCGCTTCTGCAAACGTGGGTAATCATCTTCAAGGGCAAAATAAAGCACCGTTGCCTTACGCACCTTATACTCCCAAAGCGGTGTGCCTGTGCTGATATGATAGGCAAGCTGTGCCATCATAAAGCTCTTTCCCACTTTCGGGGAACCTACGAAAAGGTAAGTTCCCCTTTGGAGCAGACCGTCGATAAGTGGTGTCTGAACCTCAAACACCGTATCATACAGCGTTGTCATTGATACTGTTTTCAGATAGGAAGGGTCTAACTGTCTGAGTATTTCCCTTTGCATTTCTTCAAAAGATTGCTCGTACCCCTTGAAATCCGTATCCTGATTGACTATACTATTGTCAGTACATTTGGAAAGTGACTGTTCCGCATCTGTTGCCGCAGATACATTTGGAATAGTCATTTCTTTTTTATTCTCCATTCGCATCCTCTCCTTTCAAACCGCCGAGAATAATGGAAATCAGTTCTATTACACTCAGCAGTTCATCATCCACACCTTTTCCTGCTTCAATCCTTTTCAGTTCCGCAAGGACTGTGGCAAATTCCGTTTTCAACGCCTTATACACTCTCGGATTGCCCTGTACCACCACATCCTGATTTAAGCAACGGCGGTAACAATACTCCTGTTTTGGCAATCCTGATAGAGCTACAGCTCTGTTAATGAGTTCGTTTTCTTCGGGCGATACTCGAAACCCTACTGTGATATTCCTCCAACGATTTTTGTTATCTCTGTTCTTAGCTGACATTTTCAAAATCTCCTTTCCCTAAATCATCTAATTTTTCTGCCATCTCAATCTGCTTTGACGGAAAGAGGTGTGCGTACTGATAAGTAATATCAATACTTTCGTGACCAACTCGGTCAGCAATCGCCACCGCAGAAAAGCCCATATCAATCAAGAGTGAAATGTGGCTGTGACGGAGATCGTGAATGCGGATACGCTTCACGCCTGCCGCCTTTGCCCCTCTGTCCATCTCGTGATGAAGATAGCTTTTCGTCACCGTAAAGATACGGTCTTTCTTCTTCAATCCGTAAAGCATACCGAGATATTCTTTCATTTCCTCACACAGAAACTTCGGCATTTTAATCGTGCGGTTGCTCTTTTTCGTTTTCGGAGAAGTAATCACATCCTGCCCTTTCAAACGCTGATAGGATTTATTGATTGTGACTGTTTCCTTATCAAAGTTGAAATCTGCCGGAGTCAAAGCTAACAGCTCGCCCTCTCGGATACCGCACCAGTAAAGCATTTCAAACGCATAAAAGGAAACAGGCTTGTCCATCATCTCAAAAGAGAATTTCTTGTATTCTTCCTTTGTCCAGAACAGCATTTCCTTGTGTTCCTCACGTCCCATATTTCCCACCTTTGCCGCAGGATTGGAACGCAGTTCATAGTAGCGGACAGCGTGATTGAAAATGGCGGACAACTGATTGTGCAGCGTTTTCAGATACGTCTGTGAATAAGGCTTTTTCTTCTCATCACGATAGGCAAGCATTTCATTCTGCCAAGTAATAATCTCCTTTGTGGAAATCTCGCTGATTTTCAGTTTCCCGAAATACGGAAGTATCTTTGTGCGTATGATATGCTCTTTGGTAAGCCACGTGTTTTCCTTCAAACGGTTCTTCACATCATTGATATAAAGCTCCGTAAAGGCTTCAAAACTCATATCAAGGTCTGAAGAAGTCTGCAATTTGAACATTCTTTCCCATTCCTGTGCTTCTCGTTTGGTAGCAAAGCCACGCTTGCATTTCTGCTTGCGTTCCCCTTTCCAGTTCACATACCTTGCCATCACATACCAAGTACCGTTATCTTCATTCTTAAATACCGGCATTTACATTTCCCCCTTTCCTGCTCCGTAGAGCCTTTCGTAAAAATACTGGCGATTTACACGCCCTGCAATCGTAATAAAGCCCTTTGCTTTCAATTCCTCATTTAATTGTCTGATGAGTTTATATGCATAAGGTTTTGATACGTTTAGTTCCTGAGCCACATCTTCGGCTCGGATAAATCTGTTTTCCATATCCTTTTTCTTCCTTTCTTAAAATAATTTTTTGCTTGCCGCTTTCTCCGTGTTAAAGTTCCAACAGGCACTCCTGCTTGTCGGCAGGCGCTGTGCTGTCCCAATGCACCGCAGTACATCAGGCGCTCGCTCGTATAGGGGTTCCCGAAAAGTCGGAGACTTTTGGGGAAGAGGAGGAGCAGTGCAGCGAATGAGCTTTTGTGCTTGCACACAAGCGAACGATACGGAACTTGCTCCGACGAGGTCTTGGCGGTTTGGCTTTTCGGACGGTCATTCAGTTGTCGCATTAAGCATATTTGTTTAATTCGTAATTTATTTTACTAAACATATTTGCTATTGTCAAGTGGTTGCAAAGAAAATATTAAGCATTTTTGTTTCGGTTTTTCTTGACTTCCACTAAACATTTCTGCTATACTTATTTCACTAAATATAAAAGGAGCGTATCATTATGGCTATCAGCGAAAGAATACATTTTTTCAGACTAATGCGTGGTATGACACAAAAGTATCTCGGTACAGCAATCGGTTTTCCAGAAAAGAGTGCTGATGTGCGTTTGGCACAGTACGAAACTGGTACACGCAAACCGAAAGCAGACCTTACAAATGCATTGGCACAGGTGCTTGATGTTTCTCCACAGGCTCTTGATGTTCCTGACATAGACAGCTATATCGGTCTTATGCACACTCTGTTTACCCTTGAAGATATTTACGGTCTTACTGTCAGTGAAGCAGACGGAGAGGTATGCTTAAAGGTCAACAAGGACAAAGGCAGAGAAGCATATGAACTCCTCAAAATGCTGTATGCTTGGAAAGAACAGGCAGACAAGCTATCTTCCGAAGAAATCAACAGAGAAGAATACGATAACTGGCGTTACCATTATCCAGAGTTCGACACCACACAGCGTTGGGCAAAAGTTCCATCACAGGAATTAAGTGACGCTCTCGTGGAAGCATTCAAAGACCACTTGAAAGATAAATAAGCACCTACAGGACCTGCCACTGGCAGCTCCCTACAGATGCTTTGGCAACGACAAAAAAGCCCTTAACTATGGTTATTAACCACAGCTAAGGGCTTAGTTTATAATATGGAATTTGTTCAGAGCCAAGCTCCGAACTTTAGTCTGCAAGCCACCTGTTAATTGTTCCGTTACCCATAAACCACTGGATAACAAGAATAATGGCACTTGCTATGACTGTTATCAATTTGTTATCAAAAGACTAATCGAAATCGCTGAAACCCGCATAAACACTGGCTTTTTTAAGCAACTCGATTTATTCAAACTCAATCGTAGCCGGCGGTTTCCCCGTACAATCATACAGTACGCGGTTTACACCTTTTACCTCATTGACAATTCGGCTTGTGACTTTTCCAAGTACTTCCCACGGAAGTTCTGCGGATTCTGCGGTCATGAAGTCGGATGTGAGGACGGCACGAAGTGCGATGGCATAGTCATAGGTTCTGACATCGCCCATGCAGCCTACGGAACGCATATTGGTCAGGGCTGCAAAGTACTGACCGAGTGTGCGGTCGATACCTGCTTTTGCGATCTCCTCGCGGTAGATAGCGTCTGCATCCTGTACGATGCGTACCTTCTCTGCGGTTACCTCACCGATGATACGAACGCCAAGTCCCGGACCCGGGAACGGCTGACGGTATACCAGATTTTCCGGAATACCAAGCTCCAGACCGGCGCGGCGGACCTCATCTTTAAACAGCATACGCAGCGGCTCGATGATCTCCTTGAAATCTACGTGTTCCGGAAGTCCGCCTACGTTGTGGTGGGACTTGATAACAGCGGATTTTCCAAGACCGGACTCAATTACATCCGGGTAAATCGTACCCTGTACGAAGTAATCTACTTTGCCAATCTTCTTTGCTTCTTCCTCAAATACGCGGATGAACTCTTCGCCGATGATCTTACGCTTGCGCTCCGGATCGGTTACACCTGCCAGCTTGTCGTAGAAACGCTGCTGTGCATTGACACGGATGAAGTTCAGCTTGTACGGACCGTTCGGACCAAATACTGCCTCTACCTCGTCACCCTCGTTTTTACGAAGCAGACCGTGATCGACGAATACGCAGGTCAGCTGGTCGCCGATCGCTTTCGCCATCAGGACGCCTGCTACGGAAGAGTCTACACCGCCGGACAGAGCCAGAAGGGCACGACCATTTCCTACTTTTTTACGGATTTCTTCGATGGATTTCTCTACGAACGCATCCATCTTCCAGTCACCTGCACAATGGCAGACACTGTATACGAAGTTATGCAGCATCTTGGAGCCTTCCTGTGTATGAAGTACCTCCGGATGTGCCTGAATGCCGTACCAGCCTTTTTCTTCATTTTCCATACCTGCAATCGGGCAGACCGGAGTATGGGCTGTCACACGGAAACCTTCCGGCATCTTGGAAATATAGTCGGTATGGCTCATCCAGCATATGGTCTTCGGGGATACACCCTCATACAGCTTAGATGTTGTGTCTACCTCTACCTCAGTCTTTCCGTATTCACTGACCGGTGCTGTGGCAACCTCGCCACCTAACAGGTAGGACATCAGCTGTGCGCCATAGCAGATACCCAGTACCGGGATTCCCAGATCAAAGATTTCCTTTGAACATCTCGGAGATTCCTCCTTGTATACACTGTTCGGTCCGCCGGTGAAAATGATACCCTTCGGGTTCATCTCTTTGATTTTTTCCAGCGGCAGGGTGTAAGGATGAACCTCACAATATACGTTGCACTCTCTTACTCTTCTGGCAATCAACTGATTGTACTGTCCGCCAAAGTCCAGTACAATGATCATCTCTTTCTCCACGAGTATTCCTCCTATAATTTTATGCTGCGATCCGTACTTCATCAACTTGTAGCTTCGAATCAACTTCCAGGATTTATGGTCACACGCTTGCACAACATGTGAACTGTAACAGTCATACTGCTGCCGCAGGTAATCACTCCGTTCCAGCCCCATCGCCGCCAATCGAAAAATAACCGTCGCAATCTGTTCAGCAGCTATACCACGTTCTCTTCCTGTCAATTCCTGTAACTTTTATTATAAAATACCCGGCAATTAAAGACAAGCCATTTTTACGGTATTTTCAGGCACTTTTTCCAGAAAAATGCTTTTCGATTCAATTCAAGTCGAACATCCGTGAGACTTGGCGCGTGATTCTGGTCAGCGAAGCATCGGCAAAATCCGCTATCAGTATGATATCGTACGGAATTTTCAGTGCAGAAAATTCCTATCCGCAAGTAAAAATGCATATTCTATGCAGAATCACTGCGCATCCTCGCGGAGCGTTTATCTCAATCGGAGACCTAACTCCCACTGAGACAAATTTGTTATTACTCGCACCTAAAGAGGTGGGGGCTTCTCAACTGAGAGCAAAGGATGAGAATTATTATACTATTTGCATTGTGCAGATATGCACACCCTGCGCTTTCATCTCGGTAATTGAATTGCCGAGGATTCCCGCTTATTGTCCTAAACATTTAAATATTTCTTCACATACTTCCCCGTATACGATCCCGGCGTCGCTGCCACCTCTTCCGGTGTTCCTTTCGCAATCACGGTTCCGCCGCCCTCGCCGCCTTCCGGTCCGATGTCGATCAGGTAGTCAGCAGTTTTGATGACATCCAGGTTATGCTCAATGACAACCACGGTATTTCCACCATCCGACAAACGTCTTAATATCTCAATCAGACGGTGTACGTCGGCAAAATGAAGTCCCGTAGTCGGTTCGTCCAGAATATAGATCGTCTTGCCGGTTCCACGCTTGCTCAACTCCGTCGCCAGCTTGATTCGCTGGGCTTCGCCGCCGGACAGCTCGGTGGATGGCTGTCCCAGACGGATATAGGAAAGTCCTACATCGTAGAGTGTCGCAATCTTCCGGTGTATGGACGGCACATTTTCGAAGAATTTCATCGCCTCCTCGACCGTCATATTGAGGACATCATAGATGCTTTTCCCCTTATATTTGACCTCCAGCGTTTCCCGGTTATAGCGCTTGCCGCCGCAGACCTCACACGGCACATAGATATCCGGCAGGAAATGCATCTCGATCTTGATGATGCCGTCGCCGGAGCACGCCTCACAGCGCCCGCCTTTTTTATTGAAGCTGAAACGTCCTTTATTGTAGCCTTTTGCCTTGGCATCCGTAGATGCCGCAAACAGATCCCGGATCAGATCAAATGCCCCCGTATAGGTTGCCGGATTGGAACGCGGCGTCCGCCCGATCGGAGACTGGTCGATCGCGATAATCTTATCAAGCTGCTCGACGCCCTCGATGGATTTATGTTTTCCCGGAATCGTGTGTGCTCGGTTCAGCTTCTTTGCCAACGCTTTATAAAGAATCTCATTGACAAGTGAGCTCTTTCCCGAACCGGAAACGCCGGTGACGCAGGTCATCACGCCCAGCGGGAATTTGACGTCAATATTTTTAAGATTATTTTCCGCTGCGCCTTTCACCGTCAGCCAGCCGGCCGGTTTTCTCCGCTCGGACGGCACCGGAATCTGAATGCGCCCGCTCAAATATGCGCCGGTGATCGATTTTTCATTTTTCATGATCTCTTCCGCTGTGCCGATCGCCACGACCTCGCCGCCGTGTTCGCCCGCGCCCGGACCGATGTCCACGATACAGTCTGCCGCGCGCATCGTATCCTCGTCATGCTCAACCACCAGAACTGAATTTCCCAGATCCCGCAGGTGTTTCAGGGTATCCAGAAGCTTGTCGTTGTCCCGCTGGTGAAGTCCGATACTCGGCTCGTCCAGAATATATGCCACACCGACCAGACCGGATCCGATCTGGGTTGCCAGGCGGATTCGCTGCGCCTCGCCTCCGGACAGCGTGCCAGTCGCACGCGACAGGGAAAGATATTCCAGACCGACATTGATAAGAAAGCTGATTCTCGCCCGAATTTCTTTCAAAATCGGTGCACCAATCGCCTGCTGCATCGGCGTCAGCTCCAGCGCATCGATAAATTCGCGGAATTTGACGATCGACATATCGGTCGCCTCGAAAATATTTTTCCCACCAACCGTGACTGCCAGAGATTCCTTCTTTAATCGCTGCCCCTTGCAGGCTGGACACGGCGTGATCCGCATAAATGTCTCATATTCCGCCTTCATTGAATCAGAGAACGTCTCACGGTATTTGCGGTTCATGCTCTGAATCAACCCCTCAAAGGCAATATCATAAATTCCCTCGCCACGCTGTCCACGGTAATACACCTTCACAACCTTGCCGCCGGTTCCGTAAATTAAAATATCATGGATCTCCTTCGGATAATCTTCAAACGGGGTATCCAGACTGAAATCGTATTCTTTTGCCAATGCATTTAAGATCGCGCCGGAAAAGCTCGTTTTGTCCGTGCAGGACTGCCATCCCATCGCCGTGATCGCACCCTGATTGATGCTCAGGCTCTTGTCTGGAATCATCAGATCCTCGTCAAACTCCATCTTATATCCCAGACCGAAGCAGTCCGGGCACGCACCAAATGGGTTGTTGAAAGAGAAGCTGCGCGGCTCGACCTCATCCACGCTGATACCGCAGTCCGGGCAGGAAAAATTTTGGCTGAACGTCAGGGTATCGTGCTTTTCTTCGCCGTTTTCATCCCGCACCGCCGTATCGGTCAGCATCAGACCATTGGAGAGACCCATGACCGTTTCAATCGAATCCGAAAGGCGTTTCTCAATCCCCGGCTTGACCACCAGGCGATCGACCACAATCTCAATATTGTGCTTGATATTTTTATCCAGCGTGATCTCCTCGGAAAGCTCGTATAAGCTGCCGTCCACCCGCACACGGACATAGCCGCTCTTCTTTGCCTGCTCCAGCACTTTCTCGTGGCGTCCTTTCCGCCCGCGTACGACCGGGGCAAGAAGCTGGATCTTTGTGCGCTCCGGCAGCGCCATGATCTGGTCAACCATCTGATCGACCGTCTGGCGGCGGATCTCACGACCGCACTTCGGGCAATGCGGAATACCGATCCGTGCGTACAAAAGACGCATATAATCATAGATCTCCGTCACTGTGCCGACCGTCGAACGCGGATTCCGGTTCGTCGATTTCTGGTCGATAGAGATCGCCGGAGACAAGCCCTCGATGCTCTCGACATCCGGCTTTTCCATCTGACCTAAGAACTGACGCGCATAGGACGACAGGGACTCCATATACCGCCGCTGCCCTTCGGCATAGATCGTGTCAAATGCCAGAGATGATTTACCCGAACCAGAAAGTCCGGTCAGGACAACCAGCTCATTTCTCGGAATATCAATGGAAATGTTTTTCAGATTGTGCTCATTGGCACCTCGTATCTTTATATATTGCTTCGCCATATCTGTACCTCAATTATCATTGACTCTGCTCTGTTTTATCATGTCGCTGCTGACTTATTTTATAGTCATTATAGTCACAGTCTTCCCTGTAATTATGCTTAGTATAACACATTCCAAAAGTCTTTGCAAACATTTGTTCTGTTTGATAAAATTGAATCAGCTAAACATAGATATTCCTTGGGAATAGAAGTCAAACTTTTCATCAATTCTAATACAAAAAGGGCACCTCCGCCCGACTCCAAACCTAACATGGAGACCAGACAAAAATACCCTTTCGCCCTATTTCATTTTTTCACGCATTCATTTTATTTCACGATTTTTCGTTCCCCGAAGATACACCAGCCAGTACCCGCCTCCAATCACCAGCATCCCGCCGATCATATTTCCGATCGTAGCCGGAATCAGATTATTGAGAATAAAGGTTCCGATCGTCAGCCCTTCCGCTGCCAGACCGTACTCGCCCATGATCATCAGCCCCGCCGGGATGTAAAACATATTGGCGATGCAATGCTCGAAGCCGCAGAGAATGAAAATCGCCACCGGCGGATAAAGCGCCAGAATTTTGCCAGATACCTGCTCGGAGCTCATCGCCGCCCAGACTGCAATACAAACCAGCACATTACAGAGGATCGCACGGCACAGCACCTCCGGCAGAGTCAGGGTCACCTTGGAAACGGCTGTATTCAGAAGAACCTGCGCCAGATCGCCACCGTACAGGCTTGGAATATGCCCGTAGACAAATAAAACCGCCACAAAGATCGCGCCAATCAGATTTCCCAGATAGACAAACAGAAGATTTTTAAACAGCCCGCCCACGGAAATCCGTTTCTGCAGCGCCGAGATCGTCATCAGGCAGTTCCCAGTGAAAAGTTCCGCCCCGGTGCAGACCACCAGCGCCAATCCTGCCGGGAATACGAGTGCCGAAGCAATCCGCGATGCCGAGGCATTTGTCATTGCTGCCGAGGCAACCGACGCCCCTGCGCCTGCCAGCGCGATGAACATTCCGGCGAAAAAGCCGAGTATCAGCATATGAGACACCGGAAGTTCCGCCTTTTTTCTGCCCGTCTCCACATAATTTTCTGCAATCTGTTTCGATGCAATCATAGATTTTCCTCCCATCAGCCTTTCTATGTCCGAAATTCATTTTTCAAATTCTTCCTTTTATCTTCTGAATTTCCGAACCTGCCACATCGTTTTATAACCTTTCCTTCCATTTCAAACAGAAAAAGACGGTTTTCGTCCGATCTTTCTGTTCTATCCCTTTAAAATCTTTGACAAACAACCGTCTTTTCTATTATTTCTATATCATTTCTGATGTCGTCCTATCATCTCAAGCCGCCATCTGACATCACCTATCAAGGGCTTCCCTTATTATTTCATGTGACTACTTTTTGCAGCCCTCCCACAAATCCTATAAGTTCCCCTTCATTTTCCTACCGTTCCTCCCGGAAATAATTCTCGCCCAGATGCGCCGGGATATGTGCCCCTTTATTCTTACGCATCGACGCGATCACCAGCACCAATGCGGTGATAATGAACGGAAGGGCATCGAAAAATGCCGTTGGAATCGCATACGTGTTTTTCGGCACATAGTATTTCAGCACGCGCAGAGCCCCGAAAATAAAGGAACCGTAAATAACATTGATCGGCTTCCACGCCGCGAAGATAACGAGGGCAACGGAAATCCAGCCAAGACCGCCGACGCTGTCGCGCAGCCACACGCCGCCGTTGATGATCATCGAGCAATATGCGCCGCCGATACCGCAGATCGCACCGGATAGCAGGATATTAATGTATCTCCACTTTGTAACTTCGATACCTGCCGCATCTGCTGCGCCCGGATTTTCTCCGATCGCCTGCACATTTAAACCAACCTGTGTTTTATATAAGTAGAAACTCGCCACAATCGCGATGATGATTCCAAGATAAACGAACGGGTTATAGGAAAATAATAATTCTCCGACCACCGGCAGATCACTGAGTCCCGGGATGTGGATGTTACGCATCTGTGCCGTCACCGCATCCGGAAGTTTCAGGGTGCCGTTCTCTGATTTTTCCAGCATAAAGACGCCGATAAAATTGGCTAATCCGACGCCGAAAATCGTCAGGGTCAATCCCGTTACGTTCTGATTTGCCATAAATGTGACAGTCAAAACACCGTAAATCAATGCCGACAGCATTCCAGCCACCGCCGCAGCTAACAGCGCCGCAACAAAGTTATCCGTCTGATAGCCGACCATGAATCCGGCGCACGCGCCAATCGACATCATGCCCTCGACGCCCAGATTCAGGTGTCCGACCTTCTCACTCAAAATTTCGCCAACCGTGCCAAACAGGAAAGGCGTACCCGCCAATACAGCCGCCACCAGAAATTTAATTACGATCTCGCTGCTCATGCGCGTGTACCTCCTTTTCCGTGAAATACAAATTGATACCGTATAAACAGTTCACATCCCAGAATGAAGAACAGGATGATTCCCTGCAGCACATCCGCGCAGTCCGAGGACAATCCGAATGAAGACTGAACTACGCTGCTTCCTTTTTCCAGCACGCTGAACAAAAAGGTAACCAGCAGAATCACCGGCGGATTCAACTGTGCCAGCCATGCCACGATGATCGCCGTAAATCCGACCCCTCCGGCAACTGCCGTCGTCAGCGTGACATCCGAACCGGTCGCCTGCACCATGCCGCCGATGCCGCAGACAGCGCCAGACAGAAACATCGTCCGCAGAACCACTTTTTTTACATTCATGCCGGCATAGCGGGCTGTCTCCTGGCTCTCTCCCACAACGCTGATCTCATATCCCTGCTTGGAACGATTTAAGTAAACCGCTATCACTACCACAAGAATCAGCGCAATCACCCAGCCGAACTGGATGCCGAACACCTTATCGAGCGCCGCATTCTTATTGAAACGGGCAATCTTCGCATATCCCTGGGAACCTGGGTCACGCCATGCGCCCTCTCTCAAAAATACGATGACATTCAGCGCGATATAGTTTAACATCAGCGTAAACAGCGTCTCGTTCGTATCATACCGGGTCTTAAACCACGCCGGAATGAGTCCCCACAGACCTCCGCCGATCGCGCCTGCCAAAAACATCACGATCACCAGCAGCCAGTGATTCCAGTTCGCATGGAACAGTGCAAAATACGAGGCAAAAATACCGCCCATAATGATCTGTCCCTCGGCTCCGATGTTCCAGAATTTCATTTTAAATGCCAGCGTCACGCCCAGCGACGCAATCAAAAGTGGAATCATGATTTTGACCGTCGCCTGTATCGCCATCTCGCTTCGCAGCGCTCCGGTTACAATCGTCTGATAAATGACAAATGGATTCTGCCCAATCAGCAGGATAAAGAATCCGCCTGCCACCAGAGCCAGCACGATCGCCTCCAGACGGAGGATCAATGTTTCTCTTTTTCCAAGTTCCGCCTTTTTTACAACGCGGATCCACGGTTCTTTCATGCCTGTTCCTCCTTCTTTTCGGATGCCATACTCTTATCCAGCCCCAGCTCGCCCGCCTCGGTACCGGTCATCATCAGTCCCAGCTGTTCTTTCGTGAGCTTCTTCGCATCCACGATACCCGTGATCTTTCCATGGCAGAGTACCATGATCCGGTCTGAAAGCTCCAGAAGCACATCCAGATCCTCACCGATATAGACAACCGCCACGCCCTTTTTCTTCTGCTGATTCAGGAGGTCGTAAATCAGATAGGAAGAATTAATATCAAGCCCTCGCACCGGGTAAGCCGTGATCAGCACCTGCGGGCTCGACTCAATCTCACGTCCCAAAAGTACCTTCTGGACATTTCCCCCCGACATCATACGCACCGGCGTATCAACGCCCGGCGTCACGATTCCCAGTTCTCCGATCAGGCGTTCTGCCATCTCCCTCGCCGGTTTCCGGTCTACAAACAATCCTTTCCCTTCCGAATAGGACTTGAGCAGCATATTATCAACCATACCCATTGAAGCAACCAGTCCCATGCCGAGACGATCCTCCGGCACGAAACTCATGCTGATTCCGAGGCGGATGATCTCCGCCGGAGTCTTACCGATGATATTTTCCTTACGGTACAAAATAGCGCCCTTTTTCGCGTCCATCAACCCAGTCAGCGTCTCGCAGAGTTCTTTCTGGCCGCTTCCGGCAACACCGGCAACGCCCAGAATCTCGCCTGTTTTAATCTCAAAAGAAATATCATCCAGCGCCACGCCGCCGTCACTCTTATCGACGGTCAGATCGACAATCTTCAAAATAGTCTCTCTCTTCTCCAGCTCCGGGCGCTCGATATTCAGGCTGATTGGTCGTCCAACCATAAGCTCCGTAAGTTTCTTCTCATCACATCCGGCAGTTTCCACCGTCTCGATGCTCTTTCCTTTTCGCAGAATCGTGACACGGTCACTGATAGAAAGAACCTCATTTAATTTATGGGTAATAATAATAATCGCACAGCCCTGTTCCCGCATCCGGCGCAGGATTTTAAACAGCCGCTCCGTCTCCTGCGGCGTCAGGACTGCCGTTGGCTCGTCCAGAATCAGGATCTGGGCGCCTCTATATAATACCTTCAGGATCTCGACCGTCTGCTTCTCGCTGACCGACATGTCGTAGACCTTTTTCTCCGGTTCAATTTCAAGTCCAAATGACTGTCCAAGCGCTTCAATTTTTTCCCGCAACGCCTTTCTTCCCAGCCGTTTTCCCTTGGTTCCCAGCACGATATTATCCATCGCACTGAACACATCCACCAGTTTGAAATGCTGATGAATCATACCTATTCCTAAATTTCTCGAATCTACCGGCGAATTTATGGAGACTTCTTTTCCTCCAACCAGAATCGAACCGGCATCTGGGTGGTAGATACCGGAAAGCATGTTCATGAGCGTTGTCTTACCGGAACCATTTTCTCCCAAAAGTGCCATAATCTCGCCGTACCGGACGGTCAGATCAATCTTATCGTTCGCCACGACGCTTCCGAATGCTTTCGTGATCTGCCTACACTCAATGGCATACTGTTCTGTCATATCGTCACCTCAAATGAATATTTAACCAATTTTTTAATCAATTTTCTAAAAAAGAAAAAAGAGGTGCCGCAAATGAAAGTGGATCCATTTGAAGCTGCCTCCTTTTATCTGTTATATACTCTTGGAATCTGCAACACCCGGAAGCGTTTCCGAACCTGCTTCAGCATCGCTTCCAGGTATACAATTCCGTGATTATTTCTCTACGATGTTCTTGAAATACCAGTGGATATTGCCTGTGATATCTGCATCGGACATATGCTCGCCCTCGGTGCCAACGGTGGTTCCGTCGTTGCACTCGATCACGCCATCAAATACATCCCAGTCGCCAGACTCGATCTTCGCACGTGCCTCATCGATCTTCTCCTGCGTACCATCTACGCACAGGTCAGATAACGGGGAAATGTCTACCAGACCTTCCTCCAGACCGCCGAAGTAGTTCTCGCCTGTCCATGTACCATCAATCAGATCCTGTACAGCTTTGGTATAGTAAGCGCCCCAGTTCCAAACGGTGGAGGTCAGAACTGCCTTCGGAGCATCCTTGCTCATATCAGAGTTGTAACCAACACCAAATACGCCAGCTTCCTCAGCTGCCAGCTGCGGGTTCGGTGTATCGCAGTGCTGTCCAATGACATCACAGCCCTCGTTGATCAGGGCTACGGCTGCCTGTTTCTCACCTTCCGGATCGTACCAGCTGTTGGTGGTCTTGATGTAAACGGTTGCATCCGGGTTTACAGAATATACACCCATTGCAAATGCGTCACATCCGCCGGTAACCTCGGCATTGTCCTTGCCCCAGGCGCCGACATAACCGATCTTATTGCTCTCTGTCTTTAAACCAGCCGCGATACCAGTGAGGTAACGGGACTGATAAATCCGTCCAAAATAATTGTTAAAGTTCACACCGTTGGATTTGTAGCCGGTTGCATGGGAGAAGATAACGTCCGGATATTCTTCTGCCAGTGCCTCGCATGCATCCATGTAGCCCCAGCTTGTCGCGAAGATAATCTGGCATCCTTCCTCGACACACTCGCGCATTGCTGTCTCGATGGCAGTCTGATCATCGTCCGCTACGTTGTTCTTGCGGATAATCTGATCATCCTCCAGACCAACGGCTTTCTGCATCGCTACGATACCCTGATCATGCGTATAGCTGTAACCGGAACCATCCGCCGGATTTCCAATATGAATCACTCCGACCTTCAGATCCTCTTTAGCAACTGCCGGCATCACGCCCTCTGCTGCCTCGCCTGCTTCTGTGTCTGCCGCGTCAGCTCCCTTTTCCTCCGCTGCCTTCGTATCTGCTGTATCAGAAGACGAAGAAGAACAGCCTGCACACAGGGACAGCGCCATGGCAGCGCTCAGTAACACGCTTACTACTTTTCTCATAACATTTCCTCCTAAGAATGCCTGCGAATGCGGTTCTTTCCCTTTCTCATCGTTTGTCAGAATTCCCTCGCGGAACCTGAAATCCGAAAATAAAACCGCATTCCCGAAAATTTGGATCGATACAGGAGATATTATTGCATATTTACAGACGATTTTCAAGGAATTTGCCTGATTTTTACTGTGATATTTATTAATTTCTTTTCATAAGTTTTACTTATTTCTGTTTTCCTCCTGTAATCCCCCGATATGCAGGAAGGGAACACCGGAGGAATCAGCTGCCAACATCTTTTTTCGACGCAGATAACACAAAAACAGGCACCAGACATTTCCTTTCAAAATGCCTGATACCTGCTCAGCTCACTGTAACTGATTTCTCTTATAACTTCGGCAAACACGTAACCGTCCACCTTATAATACACGGCTCTGTTTTAGCCTCTGCCTCGCCATCCTCTTTCTTCTCTTCCAGAATCTTCATAAACTCCTCACCGGTGATCGTCTCCTTATCCAGAAGATAGTCTGCCAGCTCATGAAGCTTATCCTCATGCCCGGAAAGAATAGCTTTCGCTTTCTCATACGCGCTCTTTACCAGCGCAATCACTTCCTCATCGACCCTCGCCGCCGTCTCTGCCGAACAAGCTAGGGAAGTATCGCCGCCTAAGTAGGCGTTGTTGACCGTCTCGAGCGCTACCATGCCGAAATGGTCACTCATGCCGTAACGCGTCACCATCGCACGGGCAATCTTGGTTGCCTGTTCGATATCATTCGAAGCCCCAGTCGTGATAGAATGGAAGATCAGCTCCTCCGCCGCACGGCCGCCGGTCAGTGTCACGATCTTGTTGAACGCCTCTTCCCTGCTCATCAGGAAGCGCTGATCCGCCTCCACCTGCATCGTATATCCGAGTGCCCCGGAGGTTCGCGGCACAATCGTGATCTTGTGGACCGGAGCCGAGTGCGTCTGCAGCGCCGCTACCAGCGCATGACCGATCTCATGGTAGGAGACAATCTTCTTCTCATCCCCGGAAACACCGGCATCCTTCTTCTGATATCCGGCAATAACCGTCTCGACACTCTCTTCCAGATCCTGCTGGGACACGGTCTTTCGTCCCATCCGGACTGCCCGCAGCGCCGCCTCATTGACAATGTTTGCCAGCTCCGCGCCGCTCGCACCGTTGGTAGCACGGGCGATCTCATTGTAATCCACACTCTCATCCACTTTAACTTTTTTGCCATGGACTTTCAGAATTGCCTCACGGCCTTTCAGATCCGGCAGCTCTACCGGAATCCGGCGGTCAAAACGTCCCGGACGAAGCAGCGCCGGATCGAGGGATTCCGGACGGTTGGTCGCCGCCAGAATGACAACACCCTTCTTGCCGTCAAAACCATCCATCTCAGTCAGAAGCTGGTTCAGCGTCTGCTCGCGCTCGTCATTGCCGCCCATGCCGGCGCCGTCACGCTTCTTACCAATCGTATCGATCTCGTCGATAAATACGATACACGGCGCTTTTTCATTGGCCTGTTTAAATAAATCACGCACCTTCGCCGCACCCATGCCGACAAACATCTCAACAAATTCCGAACCGGAGATCGAGAAGAACGGAACGTGTGCTTCCCCGGCAACAGCCTTCGCCAGCATCGTTTTACCGGTTCCTGGAGGTCCGACTAACAGGGCGCCCTTCGGCAGCACCGCACCGATCTCCGAATATTTTTCCGGCTTATGCAGGAAATCGACAATCTCTTTTAATGCATCCTTCGCCTCTTCCTCGCCAGCCACATCTGCAAATGTGATACCCGTCTCGGATTCTGCATAAATCTTTGCATTGGACTTGCCGAATGTCATCGCATTTCCGGCGCCGCCCATCTTCTTCATCAGCGAACGCCCCATCAGCTGTCCGATTCCGATAAAAAGAATCAGCGGCAGAATCCAGGTCAGCAGAAAATTGAGAAGCGGAGAAGCCTGTGTATTGATCTCCGCACTGTATTTCACGTCCTTACCATCCAGCAGGTCATACAGGTTGACACCTGGAATCTCGCCGGTTTTGTAGGTGACATTCCAGGTCTTGTTTTTATCGTCATTTTTCAGCGTATAGACGATCTCATTGTTCGTCGTCACATACACCTCATCGACATTATTCTCTTTCAGCTGTTCACTGAACTGGTCAAACCGCACTTCCTGCGTCCGATCCATCATGGATGGGAAGAGGAAAATGTTTAACAGCATGACAACCAGCATTACCAGTCCATAATAATATAGAAATGATTTTCTGGGCGGCTGCTTTCCGCCTCCGTTCGTATTCTCTACCATAGATTGTTCTCCTTATTGTGAGTCTGTGACAGATGGTTTCTGTGTTTCTGTCACATCGTTTCGTGATACATTAACATATACCGCATTCTTTGTTATTTGTCAATCCACAATAGTAAATATTTATTTACTTTTTATATTTGTTGACCTTTTTGTCTGGATGTGCTAGAGTACAAGTAAATTGATGTTTCCTTGTTTGCAATTTATGTTTGTGAAATGGACCGCATTTTATTACTTTGATATTTAAATTTGGAGGTTTCCCTATGAATCCAGGCAAAAAAAATTCAAATCTTTTAAAAAAAACCGGTATTCACTTCCTGGAGTTTGCACTCGGCTTTCTCTCCCTGGCGAAATGCCACTACCAGCCAAGCCATGATATGAAAGTCAACTCGCTTCCATTTTTTGCCCTGATCGCGCTCGACAGCTGGGCAGATCAAGACTATACCATGTCTGAGCTGGCGGACAAGCTGAGTATCACAAAGCAGCAGCTCTCCCATATGATCAAGGTTCTTGAGGAACGCGGTCTGGTCGAGCGGATCCACGATACAGCCAACCGCCGCCGCGTCTACATCCGCATCTGCGATTCCGGTCGTGAGATGATGAACCAGATGAAGCAGGAAATGCTGTCTTCCACCCTGTTTGGGCTGCGCGCTTACACCCCGGAAGAACTGGCATCGATGGACGAGTGCCTGTGCCGCCTGATGGAATTAATGAAGAAATTCAACTGTGAAACCGATGAACCTGTAAAGAATGTATCCGTATGATAAAGACACCGGAGACACTTTTTTCTCCGCTTTCTTTTAAATCCTGTATAATTGACTTTTGTAACGTCCAGCAGCATTCCGGATTGATTTCTCTGCCATTTCATCCTTTCATCCGTTCCGGTGTGTTCCACGCCTCGGCAGAGTTTTCTTTCTGTGCCAATGGACGTTTCTCAATGATACAGAAAGAAGGTTCCTACATATTATGCCACAAATGATAGAAAATCATATTTTTCCACACGCTGCTCATAGCAAACACACTCTCCCCCTCTCATCCAGGCAAACTTCTGCTGCCATTCCACGCCTTTCCGGTCAAACGCGTGCTGCCGCACCTGCAAGAGCCCAAAAGGCCGCGGACGAATTTGCCCGCTACCTGCTCACGCGCAACCTTGCCGATGAGACACTCCGCGCTTACACTTATGCTGTACGGCAGTATTTTACCTATTACCGTGACATTACTTACCCCAATTTAAAGCTATACAAAATCTTTCTGCTCGAGCACTACAAGCCGCAGACCATCAACCAGCGGATCCGGGCTTTGAATGCCTACCTGGATTTTAAAAAGCTCTATCCCGGGCATCTTCCCATGGTAAAAATCCAGCAGAAAACATATCTGGATCACATGATCAGCGAGGCGGATTATGAATACCTGAAACGCTGCCTGCTTCGGGATGAACGGTACACTTACTATTTTCTCATCCGTTTCATGGCGGCAACCGGCGTCCGGGTCAGCGAGGTGATTCAGTTCCAGGCAGAAGATATTTTCTCCGGCTATAAGGACATCTATTCCAAAGGAAATAAAGTCCGGCGCATCTACATCCCACAGTCACTCCGAACCGATACCCTCAAATGGCTTTCCTTTCTCCACAAATCCCACGGTCCCATCTTCCTCAACCGCTTCGATTCCCCCATCTCTCCAGGCGGCATCCGCAGCCAGCTCAAAACCATCGCCCTCTCCTACCATATGACACCGGAAATGGTACATCCGCATGCATTCCGCCACCGGTTTGCCAAGAGTTTTATCGAAAAATGCGGCGATATTTCCCTGCTCTCCGACCTGCTTGGACACAAAAATCTCGAAACAACCCGGATTTACCTGATGAAATCGAGTCAGGAACAGCAGACGGTGATTGACCGGGTGGTGACGTGGTAGGCACAGGCGTGTGAAAACCATAAAAGGGGAAAGAACTGCCATTTTCCACAATTCTTTCCCCTTTATTATAGATTTATTTTTTCTCTGCCTCCACAATCACGAGCTCATATGGAAGTGCTTCCTCAGCGCTATCGGTTCTAATGTTTTCACCCGACCGTTCTACCGCATTCTCTTTTTTCTCCTGCTTCCCACTGTCCAGCTTTGTCTCAACATTCTGTTCCGCCTTCTTTTCAGAATCTTCCTCCTTTTCTGCTGTTCTACTAATAAGACGATGGGAGATTTCATTTGGTTTTATATATTTGCAATTTTTTTAACAACTTTTCTTTCCAAATAAACATTTTTCAAAACGGAAGTTAGAAGAACCAGATGGATAATAGAAAACGCATAAAGATATTACAGGCATAAAAAAAAGCCCGGCAGAAAGAAAATGTGCTATGACATTCTCTCCCTACCGGACTTTTCCTAATATTAAATTTCCTTACAGCACCTTACTCAAAAATGCCTTCAATCTTTCGCTCTTTGGATGCTCGAAAAACTCCTTCGGTTCGTTTTCTTCGATGAAGTTGCCGCCCTCCATGAACATGACGCGGGTTGCCACCTCGCGGGCGAAGCCCATCTCATGGGTAACCACGACCATCGTCATGTGCTCCTCGGCAAGCTGGCGCATTACATTTAATACCTCACCTACCATCTCCGGGTCAAGCGCGGAGGTTGGCTCGTCAAAGAGCATCACATCCGGATGCATCGCCAGGGCGCGGACGATCGCCACACGCTGTTTCTGACCGCCAGAGAGCTGTCCCGGATAGGCGGATGCTTTTTCCTTTAATCCGACGCGTTCCAGAAGCTTCAGTGCCTCCGTCTCTGCCTCGTCCTTTGGGCGTCCGAGCAGTTTCATCGGTGCCAGCGTCATATTATCAAGAATCGTCATGTGCGGGAACAGGTTGAACTGCTGGAATACCATTCCCATTTTCTGACGAAGTTTATCAATGCTTGTCTTCGGATCCGTGATATCCGTTCCCTCAAAATAGATGTGTCCGCCGGTCGGGGTTTCCAGCAGGTTCATGCAGCGCAGAAATGTGGATTTACCGGAACCGGATGGTCCGATCACACAGACAACATCCCCCTTGCGTATCTGGGTAGAAATATTAGTCAGGACCTTTAAATCACCGAATGCCTTGGAAAGATCCTTGATGTCAATTATCACTTCTCCGTTTTGTACTTTATCGTTCATTCTTTCTCAGGCTCCTTTCCAGATTCTGTGCAAAGTGGTTGAAGATCATCGTCAGCGCCAGATAAACAGCAGCCACTATCAGAAGCGGTGTCCACGCGTCATACGTTCTGGAACGGATGATATCGCCGCCCTTCGTCAGATCCTGCACCGCCACGTAACCGGCTACCGAAGTCTCTTTCAGAAGAACAACAAACTCATTGCAAAGTGCCGGAAGTACGTTTTTAAATGCCTGCGGCATAATGATATAGCGCATCGTCTGCACATAGTTAAAACCAAGGCTTCGACCTGCCTCCATCTGTCCCTCGTCGATCGACATGATACCGGAACGGAAGATCTCGCTACATACGCTGCCGAGTTAAGACCAAACGCGATCACACCGACAAAGACGCCAGCAAATACACGCGATACAAAAATACAGTAGTAGAAAATCATCAGCTGGATGACAACCGGCGTTCCCCGGATGACCGTCAGATATACCTGGCAGACACCATTTAAAAATTTCATTTTTCCAGTTTTGTCGTGAGTTGCACGAACAATCGCAATCAGCAGACCAAGGGCAATGCCGATCAGGGTCGCAAATAACGTGATGATCAGGGTATTTTTCAGGCCCCCTGTCAGATACTGCCACCTGTCATCCTTGATCAGGTTTAAATATAAGGCCTGCTTGAGTTTCTCCAATCTGTTTTCCTCCTTGTAAGGTGATATAGACTTGAAAAAGGGCTGCCGCCGAACCGTGTTTTCGCCATTCTGCAGCAACCTTTTTCCGTTCCGTCAGATACCGGAAGCACTCTGGGTGTTTTCCGGATCACCTGAATCCATCCATCTGACGATTCATTTCAATTCTCTTTTATATTACTCAGCGGTAATGTATTTTTCAACGATCTCGTCCAGTTTTCCAGACTCTTTCAGGTTTGCGATGGATGCGTTGATAGCGTCCAGAAGCTCTGTATTGCCCTTCTTAACTGCGATTGCGTACTCTTCTTCTGCATACGGTGTTTCCAGAAGCTTTAAGCCTTCATTCTCGTCTACAAATACCTGTGCCGGTTTGTTGTCAATGATAACTGCATCGATCTTGCCAGTGGACAGCGCCTGTACTGCATCGGCGCCCTTGGAAAATCTCTGTACGCTCTCCTCGCCGAAATCATCGGTGGAGTACAGGTCGCCGGTGGTACCCTGCTGAACGCCGATCTGCTTGCCCTTTAAATCATCCAGGGATGCGATGTCGCTGTCCTCTGTTACGATAACAGACTGAACGCCGATTGCGTAAGTGTCAGAGAAATCCACCTGGGTCTGACGATCCTCGGTAACAGTCATGCCTGCTGCTGCGAAATCAGCTTTGCCAGACTGAACCTCCGGGATGATAGAATCGAATGCTACGTCGGTGATTTCCAGAGATGCTCCCATATCCTCGCAGATAGCGTTTGCAATATCTACGTCGATACCTACGATATCATTTCCATCGTGGTACTCATACGGTGCGAACTCAGCGTTGGTGGACATAACCAGAGTCTTTCCTGCAAATGCGCTGTCGCCAGCCTCTGCTGCCTCGCTGCCCTCTGCTGCCTCTGCGGTTGTCTCCTCATTCTCCTCTGCGGCTGCGGTTGTCTCTGCCGGTTTGGAAGAGCATGCTGCTAACGATGCTGCCATAGCAGTTGCCATAGCGATTGCTGCTAATTTCTTTTTCATAATAAATTCCTCCTCATTTCTATTCGCTGCTTTTGTATTTTTATGCAGTAAATACGAATATTCTTACTTTTATTACTGTATCTAGGAATACATTATACCGCATTTTTATAAATAATCAAGCCTGAATTCCTGTTTTTTACAGGGTTTTGTATGATTATGCATTCTTTTCCAATTTGTACGGTTCCAGTTACGGACAGATCTTGTTGTTAATTCTTGGCACGGGAGTTTAATAGTTGCATAATCAGGTTAGTGAAATTTTGAAAGTAAATGAAAGCAGATGACATCTCGAAGAATGTTTCCGGTTTCCGAACGGATTATCAATTCATAACGAACAGTAAAATGAGAACAATTCCAAAAATGGACAAGGAAGAAAAAAATACTATAGTCTGCAACAGCAACAAAAATCGCTGCACCCCAGCAAATACAAAGGTTACAGCGATTTTATTTTCACTCAACTGCCAAAGACTGGATATATATTTTTTTCAATAATCCAAATTTTTGTTTTTTCTGTGTTTCCTGTTTTCAAACTTCACGTTCTCTCCACAGGCAATATCATTTACTTAGAGAATTTCTTTGAAAAAAATTTCCTTTTTTCTACCAATAACTCAACAAGCACTTGACAACACCTTGATAGTTCAGCGCCTCAGCTAAAAAAAACGCATAAAAGCAATCCATTCGTTATAATAGCGTTGACTAGAAACTATAAAACAAGCCCGGCAACCAGTTGATACGACAGGAACAAACGATACCAGCAGCAAAATAGGTAATGCACCAAAAAGCAAAAATGGAAGAATAGGTTTAATAAGTTTATGAATCGGAACATCACAAACTCTGGAACATGCCATCAGACAAGTAGCCATTGGCGGTGTAATTGAGCCAATACCTATCGAAACAAAAACGATTACTGCTAACTGAATTGTATCAATTCCACATGCAGTAGCAATCGGTGTAAGAAGCGGCACCAGCGTCAAAATAATAACATTTCCATCCAAGAAAAAACCTATAAAAAACAGCAGAAGATCTATTAACAGGATAAGACCAATACGATTATTGGTAATTCCCAACATTAACTCTGCCACCAACTCGGGAATATGGTTAAGTGTCATCAAACGACTGAAAATCAAAGTCATTGGAAACATTATAACCAATGCCGAAACATCCTTAACTCCCTTAGAAAAAACGCCCATCAATTGAACCAGAGAAAGCTTTTTATAAACTACCACTCCCATGATCGCTCCATATAAACAGGTAATTGCACCTGCTTCTGTCGCTGTAAAAATGCCGCCATAGATACCCCCTAACACAATTACCGGCATTAAAACTGCTACAACAAGCTCTAAAAAAAATCTATTCCGGCTTATAGTCTCACGCGCATTTTTTTCTGATTCTTCTTTAGGCTCATTATCTTCAGTACATGCAGAAACGGATGCAACTGTTTTACCCGCATATTCTGGATGATAATATTTTATATAAATAATCCGATTAATGATCAAATAGAGCCCTGCCCATATTAATCCCGGCACAATCGTAGCCATAAATAAAGCACCAACCGATGCCGAGGACACGGATGCAAAAATAATAGCATTTACATTTGGTGGAATCATAAAGCCAAAAGGACTAGAAGCTGCAATTAATGCCGCTAAATATGCTTTATCATATCCTTTCTTTTCCAATTCTGGCACCATAGCTGTTGACAGTGTATTAGCCGTTGCCAATGCTGAACCGCAAAGGGCTCCAAAAAAGCAGGAAACTACTGGAATTGTGGCCGTCAATCCTCCCTTTACATTATGTAGCATCTTATCCGCTACCCGAATCAGCACATTTGCAATTCCGCTTCGCTCAATCAAAGAACCTCCTACTATAAAAAGCGGAATCGCCAACATAGAAATAGAGTTCAAAATGTAAAACGCATTCGTTGCAAACGTTCCTGTACTTCCAAGCCCCATATATGCCACAAAAAAGGAGCCGCCCAAAAATGCTAACGGAACTGCAACGCCGGAAAAAATCATGAGTAAAATTAATACTGCAGCTATTCCAAATATCATAATGTGCGTAACCTCCTTATAGATTTACAAACATTCACCACATAATAAACCATCATCCCCAAAGCTCCTAAAAATACAGAAGCATATACCCACCACATGCTAAATCCAACAGCCGGAGACACCGTATTACGTTCAATGTGTGTCATCATTAAATTAAATGTTAATGGCATAAATAATCCACATATTATAGTAGAAATAATCAAACTAAACAAATGAAGTGCTTCTTTTGACTTTTCCGTCTTACACAGATTCAAGAAGAAATCGACTTTTAGCATATTGTCATCACGCACAACCAGTATTACTCCAAGCCATACAAATACAATAAATAGAATTGTTGGCAATTCCTCATAGCCGTGCATATTAATATTAAATACCCAACGACTGAAGATTGTCAGATTAACCATAATCATCATCACAATCAACAAAATACCCGCTAAATTTCCAACCACAAATTCAACTATATGATCTAATTTTTTTAAAAATTTCACCACGTTCCTCCTCTCTTTAACGGTAAATAAAAAAGCAGGGGATACTACAAACATAGATATCAATCCACTTGCAGCATCCCCCATACCATTAATAATTAAACAGCTCAGATACCTGATTGTATAATTCTTCTCCAATCAGTTCTCTCCACTTATCCGACAGAGAAGCCGCATACTCTTTCCATTGATTCAATTCCTCATCTGTTGGCTGATAATATGTAATTCCTTTTTCATCAAAGAATTTTTCTGCGTCTGCTTTCATATCTTTATAAGATTCATATTCAGCCTCTGAACACGCCCAGGCAGCATCTACAAATATCTTTTGATCCTCTTCGCTATACTGATTAAACTTATCTAAATTCATCATCAAACTATACGAAGTCCACTGAGCTCCAACATATGAATAAAATGGTGCTACTTCATAATAATTTTCAATAATATATGAAGGTATCTGCTGATCCGTAGCCGTAATCAAACCATTCTGCAGCGATGTATATAACTCTCCGTATGGCATAATTGCGATATTTCCCAAACCGCCATAAAATTCGTTAACAATAGCATCTTCATATGTTCGAAACGTTTCATTCGCCAGATCCTTCGGCACTTTAATCAATTTATCTGTCGAAAAGATGTGGCGCTGTAAGCCACTGTTTTGTGCCAAAAGTTTAATTCCATTTTCTTCATAAAGCTTTGTATTAATAGCAAATCCTTCTGCATTCGGATTAGCAAGCTTTTCCCTCACTGTGTCTAAATCAGGTAATAAAAATGGAATTCTTTGCCATGCAAATCTCTTATCTACATTAGACATTCCGGCACCAAAGTTAAAATCCGTCTCCCCATCCTGAATCATCTGAAAGGATTCCGCATCGCTGGCATAACTGGAATACCAATAAATATCTACTACATAACGGCCATTACTATTTTTCTCCACCTCTTCTTTAAATTTCAGTAGTCCATCAGCAGGGATTATAATCCGGGGCAACCTCTGGATCTAACGCTGATGTTGTCAAAACAAGATGAGTTGCATCTGAATCTGCTTTCGTAGTTTCTTCCGCTTTATCGCTCTGCAGTGCAACTGTATTATTACCTCCACATCCAACTATAGTTAATGCCATCATTGCTGCCATTGTCGTTGCAATTAATTTTTTCATTGTACTCCTCCTTTTTCAACATCCACCATATTCTTTTTCTGCTCGTTCCTGGCTGATCAAGCCATCTTTCACATCACACTTTAATGCTTTTTTATCTCTCTCAAGCGGATTACCCCAACCTCCGCCGCCACTTGTCTGAATATAGAGTCTATCTTTCTTATAAAAACGCACCCTTGCTTTCGAGGCAAATGTTCTTCCGTTCCATCAGCTCTATTTACTGTAAAACGAGCTCCTAATGCTGCTTTTCCACCATTCAATCCCCACGGTGCCGTATTAACACGATCAGAGGCAATAAAGCAGTCCACCTCATCTGTCTGGAATTCCAGGACTCGCTCAATTCCAAATCCACCCCTGTGCTTACCAGGTCCTTCAGAATTTGGAGCTAAACCATATCGTATTACCTTAACCGGCATGATTCTTTCAAGAACTTCTACTGGTGTATTTCTGGTATTAGTCATATGCGTATTAACTCCACTGGTTCCATCTTGATCGCACATTCCACCATATCCTCCTCCAACAGTTTCACCATTAGCAAAGAACGAATGTGTTTCTGGATTATAACCACCCAGCTGAATTCCATTCATAGATCCACAAGCAGCCGCACATACTTTTTCTGGAACCACTTGAGCCAGTGCACCAAGCAGTACATCTACCAAACGCTGACACGTAATAGAATTTCCAGAACCGGTAGCTGCTGGATATACCGCATTTACCAAGGAACCTTCCGGTGTTATAACCTCAAAGCGGCGATATGTTCCAGAATTCGGTGGAATCGTGGGATCCGTCACTGCTCGAACAACATAATAAATGCAAGCCAACGCCATCGGACGAACACAATTCAAAGGTCCTCTTACCTGAGGGCATGTTCCCGTAAAATCAATTTTAATATGTGGACCTCCTGTAGTAATTGTTACCTTGATTTTTAATGGCTCTGTTGTAGTAATTCCATCTCCCTCTAAGAAATCCTCAAATTCAAATGTCCCTTTCGGAAGTTTTTCTAACTCTGCTCCCATTCGCCGGTCACAGTAGTTCTCTAACTCTGCAATTGCCTCAAGAACTACTTCTACGCCCATCTCATCACATAATTCCTCAAACCGCTTTTCTCCTACATTATTTGCTGCAATCTGAGCCATCAAATCTCCACTACTTTCGTATTTTGTTCGGATATTAGAGCGAAACATAGCAAAAATCTCAGGATCTACTTTTCCTTCTTTTTTTATCTTTACTGGTGGGAAGCAAATCCCTTCATGGAAAATTTCCGTTGCATCTGGTGTTAACGAACCCGGAACCTTTCCTCCCACATCTACATGATGCGCCAGATTTCCTACAAAAGCTACTAGCTCTCCTTTAAAAAAGATCGGAGAAAAGATAATAATATCTGGCAAATGAGTTCCACCAATGAATGGATCATTGTGCATGATAGCATCTCCAGGTTTCAGTTCTTTTTTGTTAATATGCTTTAAAGCTCCCTTTACTCCCCAAGGCAACACTCCTGAATGAACAGGTATATGCTCTGCCTGTGCAATCGTCTCTCCATTTACATCAAATAACGCACACGAACAATCTCTTCTATCTTTAATATTTGTGGAATAGGCTGTCCGAATTAATGCTGCTCCCATCTCTTCTGTAATTGCAAAAAAGCGATTTCGCATAACTTCCAATGTGATTGCATCCATCTTTTCATTCCTCCTTTTAGTTCTCTTCTAATGCTTCCATCTTCCCAGTCTCACGATTTGCAATCTTCACAACCAAATTCATTCTCTCATCTACTGTCACCTTATCGCCAGGCCCTACTACGGACGTAGCTCCTGTTTCCTCTATGATTGCCGGACCGATAAAGCTGTTACCTGCTTTTAAAGCATCTCGCTTATATACGGCTGTATCCAGCCACTCTCCCATAAAATAAGCTTTTCGAATTTCTTCTGGTTTTGGAAGTTCCTTGCTAATTTCTCCTTTTGAATACAAGTTACTTTTGTCCATTTCCCCAACTACAGAAAGACGCAAACTAACCAACTCCATGGGATCATTCTTCTTAAATCCATAAGAACGCTCATGTGCATCACTGAAATCATTCACAAGCTTATCCCAAACCAGCTGATTCACCGGGCTATTGGGTACCGAAATCGTTAATTCGTAGGCCTGACCAAAATAACGGATATCTATTTTTCTCTCAAAACTTACGCTACTCTCTGATACGCCATCTCGAGCCATTTCTTTTCTTGCTTCAGCCTCTAATTTTTCAAATTTTTCTTCCATATGGTCGAAAGAAACATCTTTTTCATGTTTATGATACGTGCATACTTCATCATATCTAATTGGTGCAACTAATAATCCAAAAGCAGAAAAGTTTCCAGGTTCGATAGGAATAACAACTGTTCCTATATCCAGAGTTCTTGCCAGTTCAACCGCATGAAGTGCTCCCGCTCCTCCATATGGCAGAAGCACAAACTTTCTCGGATCGATTCCTCTTTCTACCGTCATAACTCTAATTGCTCTGACCATGTTGGAATTCGCTACACGAAGAATTCCCTCTGCTACTTCCTCCACTGTCATATTTAATTTTACGGCCAATTTTTCTTCTATCGCTTTCCGTGCAGCCGCCACATCCAGGTGCATTTTTCCACCTAGCAATTTTTCACCCACACGACCTAACACAGCATGAGCATCTGTTACTGTTGGTTCTGTTCCTCCTTTGCTATAACAAACCGGTCCCGGTACTGCTCCTGCACTGCGAGGACCAACCCGAAGCGCTCCGCCAGCATCCAGCCATGCTATAGAGCCTCCTCCTGCTCCAATCGTAGTAATATCTATATGTGGGAATTTTACCGGAAATCCCTCAATCACTCCTTCACCTGTGATACCAATAGAACCATTCTGCACAATTCCTACATCAAATGACGTTCCTCCAAGATCTCCAGTAATAATATTATGATAATCCGTAATCTTGGAAAGAAATTCGGCAGCCAAAACACCTCCAGCCGGACCAGATAATAACGTATTCACACTCTTCTGAGCTGCAATCTGATCGGTCATCATACCTCCAGAAGATTGCATAATAGTCAATGGAGAATTAATCCCATTTTCATCTAATCGTCTACGCAACTGGGATACATATTTCTGCATTCTTGGCTGAACATATGCATTCATAACGGTTGTATTCATTCGTTCAAATTCACGAAACTCCGGCAAAATTTCACTAGATACAGACACTGGAAAATCTGGTGCGATTTCACGAATAACTTCCAACGCTTTTTTCTCATTTTCATCATTCGCATAAGAATGAAGAAAACAGATTGCAATGGATTCCGCTCCCTCTTCCATTAATTCATGAATCGTTTTCTTTAATTCCTCCATATCCAACTGCACCAATACAGTTCCCGTATAATCCATTCTTTCGTCTGCCTCCCGACGAAGATATCGGGGAATTAATGAAGCTGGTTTTCTAGCATGTAAATCATAAAGTTCTGGTCTGCTCTGGCGACCAATATCTAAAACATCTCTAAATCCTTTTGTTGTTATTAATGCTGTTACAGCGCCGTTTCGTTCCAAAAGTGTATTTGTAGCCACTGTCGTTCCATGTGCAACACCCGTCACACAATCTGGTGCTACTCCCAACTCTTCTAAAAGTGCTCTAATTCCGTTCAGAACACCTATACTTTGATCTTCAGGTGTAGAAGGCGTTTTTGCAAAATACACCTTACCATCTTCATTTATTCCGACTACATCGGTAAACGTTCCTCCTACATCTACACCTAATTTCAATTTAGCCATTTTTCATCCTCCTTTATCTCTATCCCTGGTAATAATTTACTTTCGGCATATATTTACTTCCTAGCATCTTATGAAATTCTGGGTATCTTGATTGTTCCGGGTGACGTCCTTTCTTTTCTGTTACATCATTAGCCAGCCATTGTAATGGAATAATGTAAAATAATGGAGTTAAAATTTCATCCATTCCTCCTGGAAGCGAGATAAAACGACCTTTTATTTCAATCTCTTTTTCAAAGCCCTCGTAACCAATAACTGTCACGTGATCCGAATGCTCCTGAGCAAATTGAATCATTCTCTTTATTCGCTCTACTCCAGGTCCCTCGTTTACCAAAAAAATCAAATATGACCACTTTTCAAGACAATGATACGGACCATGCATGTACTCTTCCACATCATATACCTCTACCGGGATTCGCACTCCTTCTAATACCTTAAGAGCCCCTTCTTTAGCTGCAGCTGTTAAAGTACCACCTCCGATAATTGTCACAGATGGAGCAGATTTATACTCCTCCGCAAAATCTTCAATTTCTTCAGATGTACATCTCAAACTTTGCTCCATCCATTTTGGAACTAACGAAATGTCTAATTCCTTACCAGCTAATCCCGCAGCATATAAATACAACATTGCTATAGTCGAAGTAAATCCCTTCGTTTTGGCCCCTACCAGTTCTTCTCCTGTACATGTATCCAAAATCGCCTCAGCACTTTTTCCGCCAGGATTATCAGGCTCGGCTGTTACCATAACGGTTCTAGCCCCATACTCTCTTCCTTTTTCCAAACAATGTATCGTCCCAATACTACGTGCCGTCTGTGAAATTCCTAAAATCAGCGTTTTCTCATCTAGTCGATAATGTGGATAGTAATACAAAAAATCAAATGGGGTAAACACCTGAACCTCTGCATTGAACCATTTTGTAAATGCATATTTAGCCGCAATTGCTGTATGAAGTGAGGTTCCAGAACCAATTAAATAGATTTTATCAAATGGACCTTTTCCCACTATAGAATACACACTATCACACACTTTTTCTGCATTTTGGCAAACTCTTCTAATTGTGTCTGGCTGTTCCAATATACAGCTCTTCATGGTTTGCTTCATTCTATGTATGCCTCCCAACTCTTGTATTTTTCTCTATTTTATTTTTTTACCTGTATGTCCTGCTCTTCGATTTTTTTTGAAGCAAAATTAATTGCTCCTAGAGCTCCTGCTTTTCCTCCCAAGTTTGCCAAACAAATATCCGCCTGAATTGGCGTAAGCCTGCCAACCTCCTCTCGAATCCGCTGAATCACAGATCCCATAGAATCAGAAACTCCACCGCCTATTACAACCTTCTCTGGATTTAAAAGACTAATCGTATTGGCTATCGCAACTGAAAAATCACGAACAAATTTGTCTATTACCGGTATTACTGAGGCATCTCCTCGGCTATATGCTGTAAATAATGCTTCTGCCGAACCAACAATTTGATCCAGTGCCGAGCCAGAACATTTTTTTTCTAAAATTCCCTGTTGTCCTAATTTATTAATTTCCCCTTTTTCCACATCAGAACTTTCTAAATAATATCCTAATTCTCCTGCTCTTCCTTGAGCCCCCAATACCAACTGTCCACCACATACTAATGCTCCGCCAATACCTGTTCCCAATGCAATAAACAACATATCATCCGTCTGTTCACCTGAACCTATCCAACGTTCACCTAATGCTGCCAGATTCACATCATTTCCGACATACACTGGAAATGAAAAATATTCATTCATTAAACTTTGCAAAGGAAATTGATTCCACGATAATGCTTTGGCACGCACCACTGTTCCATCTGAATCCACCGTTCCCGGGACTCCAATTCCCATGCCAAATATCATTTCTCGTTTAATTCCTGCTGCTTCTAATGACTCCTCTACAATCTGGACTAATTCCTCAAACTGATTTTTGGTTGGTATTTTTTTTTCGTACACAATATTACCCACCAAATCTGTTATCAAAAACAAAAGTTTTGTTCCGCCAATATCCATGCCAATACAATACGCAGATTTTGGATTAAATCCCAACATAGTAGATGGGCGTCCAACCCCTGATGGAGACATACAGTCTCCATACTCAACTAGGAGCTTTTTCTTAATTAATTCATCTACAATCGCACTAACTGTTGTTTTACTTAAATTTAATGCCTTTGATATCTGTGCACGGCTAATCGGCTGTTTCTCCTTGACCATATTCAGAATCAATGTCCGATTAATTTTTCGTATTAATTCTAAATGCCCTAAATTTCCATTCTTCTCCATATTACACCCCTTACTCACTTAATTAGTTCAGTGCACTTACTAATTCTTTTAAAAATTACCTCTCGTATTAAGCAAGAGGATTTATATATAAAATACACTTTTATTATTCTGTTTTCAATAGGATTTTTCAACAAAATATCTTTATATTTTCGTAAAAATTACCAAAACGCGTTTCACATAATTTGTTTCTTCAGAAAACTAAATGTCACTTTCAAGATACACGTCCATATATGCTGAACTCTTTTTGCAATGCAATTGATAATTCATAAAATCAATTATATCTAACAAAAATGCAATTACAAACCAAAGATGACAGTAACTGTCAACCTGTAACGAATCAACAATTTCAAGAATGTTTTTACTAACCTTCTATATGGTTCCACACATACCCATGCAGTAGAACTTTCAACATTTCCTTATCTCGCTCTTCCCAGGCGGCTTGTACATTCTCCATATCGAACATGGGCATTCTTCGTAAATCTGATATGCTGAAATCTCCCAAGAGCAGGCGTGGCAAAGGCAACTGAAAGAAACGATAGCAACAAAAAACAGGTCCGGACGCACGGAGAGTAATCAGTGTATCTGAACCTAGCTTTTCTATGGTCTTTCCGATGAATAGCTTGGCTGGCTTTTCATTGAAATTTCTTATGCTTTTTTTCGTTGACATTTAATACTGTTCAATGTATCATATAATCAAGAAATGGGTTTGTTACCGTACAGCTATTGCTTAAGCGGGGTGCTCGTTTCTTTTTTGTGTTCACCATATCGTCCTGTCATTATTCAAGAATGCCTCGGTGCTCTTGTAGCAAAAAGCAGACGCACCCTTTCTTACGTCCTCGAACATTTTTCCGCATCGATCGCCAGCACAAACATTAATGCATCCAGTGCATATTCCGGCTCATTTACCTGAATCACATACGTGTCCGTCATATGGAACAGCTCTTTGCTGACACTGGCAACCGAATATCCCCTTTGATCGAGGATATTATAATCCCATTCCATAATCGAACCGTCGATATGCCAGCCATTGTAATCAATATTGTAATGCGGCATCAGGAAAGAGAATTCTTTACTCAAGCATCCGATATAGGTGCCTTTTTTATATATCTCAAATTTTGGCAGAAATGTCAGTACACGCTGAACAACCATTCCAATTTCATTGCCGTCTGCATCATATATCACCAACTTATGGCCCCAGGACAACTGGCCTTTTACCACATATACTGTATTGCCAAACTCATCATAAATATCATAACTGTCAAACCACGAAAATAACCGCTGTTTAAATAAAAGCTTCATAAAATCACCTCAAATATCATAATCCGTTCTCTTTTGTCCTCGCCCGGAAACAAATCCGATGTGTCAATCTCATCATAAAACATTAGCTGTTCCTCCGTCATCAGACAACTGATATATTCCTCCGATGGATAATAAAAAAACAGCAGTATCTCTCTCGGATTTTCGTAATAGGACTCATATATCCTGGCAAGAACAGAGTGCAATATCTCTACCGAAAATGGATTGAAAAAATAACACCGGTCCACTTCTGAAGGAAGCTCATAGTTCTCCGCACTGCTTAAGATAAAGGAAGTACGGTTTCCGGACACTGCCGTCTCCTTATTTTCTGCTGCCCCCTGATAAATACGTTCATCGTATTCGATTCCGATTGTTTTACTCCTTGTCTGATAGGACAAGTAAAAACAGACTCTTCCCTTGCCGGTTCCATAGTCCAATAAGGTATTATTCTTCCGAATTAATCCGCTGTTCGCCAACCGTTCCAGAACCACGTATGCCGTCGGTTCGTATGGGTATCGGTATTGATCCGCATGCGAATCATCTCTGCCGCTTGTTCGGATTTTCAGAAATCTATCCCATTGGGTCTCATTTTGGTTCATGGTATATCTCCCGTATCATTTACTCGATTCTTATATCTACAGAATATAGGAAATTGGCGGCGCTTGTCAACTTGCAGCTTTGGAAAGAAAAAAATTGCAAATATGTAAATCTCCCATCGTCTTATTATGGGCAGATCTTGTTGTTAATTCTTGGCAAATCTAATATTTCGTACTATAACTATTCTGTACCGTTTTCTCTGTACTGGGCATCTGCTTCCGTAAAGAGAATGTGCCTTGTCACATTCTCTCGCCGGGCGCGGTCGCTTGCAGCATGATTCACAAGATACGGAACCATTCCTTAGGTTTTATTACGAAAGAAGGCTTTTTATGATTTCCCGTCTACTTACCTTAACTGCCTGGTCCATGACACCGCCCGCAGTCTGGTCTCCCTTTCATTTAGTATTTATGCTGATCGGCATCCCGCTCGCCGCCTTTGCCGCATGGAAATTGCGGACGCGCCCCGAAGCGTTCCGTCTGCATCTGCTCTTTGCCTGCGGTGTTTTTCTGGCATTTTCCGAGGTCTACAAACAGCTTTTTCTCTATTACATAGAAAACAACCAGCACTACGACTGGTGGTATTTTCCATTCCAGCTCTGCAGCCTGCCGATGTACCTCTGCCTGCTGCTGCCCTTTGTTCCGCATAAATATCAACGTATTTTTTGCACTTTTATGTATAATTACAACCTGCTCGGTGCCGTCATGGTGTTCGTCGATCCGTCCGGTCTGATGCACCCGTACTGGACGCTGACCCTGCATGGATTTATCTGGCATATCCTTCTGATCTTCATCGGGCTACTCATCGCCTTTTCCCGCATGGTGCTGCCAACCGCCAAAGGATTCTGGCAGTCTACAGCTGTATTTGCGGTCGGATGCGTCATCGCAACCATCATCAATGTTACCTCACATCCGTATGGAAACGCGGATATGTTTTATATCACGCCGTACTACGCGACCACGCAGATTGTGTACTCCCAGATCGCTGCTAAATTTGGAATTTTTGCCGGAAACACGGTGTATGTGCTTTCAATCATTTTGGGCGCATGGCTGCTGCATCTCGTATTTCAAGTCGAACGTCCGTGAGACTTGGCGCGTGATTCTGGTCAGCAAAGCTGGCATATTCGTTGCTGCTCACTCATTCCGTGCACATCAACGGGATTTTACCGATGCTTCGCATTTCAAATCGGCAAAATCTGCTATCGATACGATATCATACGGAATTTTCAGTTCAGAAAATTCCTATCTGCAATTAAAAGAGCGCCAGCCCCGCATTCACAGCCGGGCAGACGCTCTTTTCTATAATAGCTCAATTAATTCACTGTCACGGTAAAATCCACTGAAACGACTCTGTAACAATGGATTTTACCCTTTTATTTTTATTTACTGAATCTCGCTATGGAACTCCTGCAGGGACTTAACCTCCAGATGTCCGTTCTTCTTGATACTTCTCAGCGCCTGTACAGTAGCCTTTGCTGCTGCCATGTTGGTGAAGTACGGAATCTTCGCCTTTACAGCTGCCTTACGGATGTAGCTGTCATCGCCTCTGCCCTTCTTATCGTTCGGGGTATTGATAATGATTGCCACTTCTCCGTTGGTAATCTTATCTAAAATGTTCGGACGGCCTTCGTTGATCTTGCATACCTTCTCAGCCGGAAGTCCTGCTGCTACCATCACATCACAGGTTCTGCCTGTACCCATCAGGGTAAAGCCACACTCGTAGAAGCCTCTTGCAACCTCGATAAGCTCTATCTTATCCTTGTCATTGACACTCAGGAGGACAGTTCCGGAGGAAGGAAGACGTGTCTGGGTTGCTTCCTGTGCCTTGTAGATAGCCTCACCAACGCTGGTGGACATACCAAGAACCTCACCGGTGGAACGCATCTCCGGTCCAAGTACCGGGTCAACCTCCGGGAACATCTTGAACGGGAATACCGGCATCTTAACACCGTAGTGCGGAATCTTCTTCTCTTTCAGTGCCGGAACCGGTGACGGACGACCTGTTAAGTAGGAAGTCATGATATCCGTTGCCAGTTTTACCATCTTGATGTTGCATACTTTGGATACCAGCGGCACGGTACGGGATGCTCTCGGGTTTGCCTCCAGCACGTATACTTCGCCGTCCTCGATTGCATACTGCATGTTCATCAGACCTACTACGTGCATCTCTTTTGCGATACGGCTTGTGTAATCGCGGATTGTCTCTACCTGATCCTTGGTCAGATTTCTGGACGGAAGGATACAAGCGGAGTCTCCGGAGTGGATACCTGCCAGCTCGATATGCTCCATAACTGCCGGAACAAATACGTTCTCGCCGTCGCTGATCGCATCTGCTTCACACTCGGTTGCATGATGCAGGAAACGGTCAATCAGGATCGGACGGTCCGGAGTTACGCCGACAGCTGCTCTCATATAGAAGGTCATCGCTTCATCGTCATGAACAACCTCCATGCCGCGGCCGCCAAGTACATAGGACGGACGAACCATAACCGGGTAACCGATCTTATTAGCAATCTCCAATGCATCTTCTACAGTAACTGCCATGCCTGACTCCGGCATCGGAATCTGCAGTTTATCCATCATCGCACGGAACAGGTCACGATCCTCTGCCATGTCGATGGTTTCCGGAGTTGTACCCAGAATGTTGACACCATATTTCTTCAGGTCTGCTGCCAGGTTCAGCGGTGTCTGGCCACCAAACTGTGCGATAACTCCCAGCGGTTTCTCCTTGTGATAGATGCTTAATACATCTTCCAGAGTCAGCGGCTCGAAATACAGTTTATCGGAGGTATCATAGTCTGTAGATACAGTCTCTGGGTTGCAGTTAACGATAATTGTCTCAAATCCAAGCTCTTTCAGGGCGATAGCTGCATGTACGCAGCAGTAGTCAAACTCAATACCCTGACCGATACGGTTCGGACCGCCGCCCAGAATCATGATCTTCTTGTTGTCGCTGCACGGACTCTGATCCTTGATGTGATAGCTGGAGAAGTAGTATGCAGAATCCGGTGTGGCACTTACGTGTACGCCCTCCCAGCCTTCTACGATACCTTCTTTGGTTCTTGCATCGCGGATCTCTTCCTCTGTAACGCCTAACAGCTCGCTTAAATATTTATCTGCAAAACCGTCCAGCTTCGCCTGGCGGAGAACCTCAACCGGCGGAACCTCGCCCTTATACTGCATCAGGCTTTCTTCCTCTTCTACCAGTTCTTTCATCTGCTGGATGAAGTAATGTTTAATCTTGGTTAATTCGAACAGCTCGTCTACGGTAGCGCCCTTACGAAGTGCCTCGTACATAATGAACTGACGTTCGCTGCTCGGAACATGCAGCATCGCAAGCAGTTCTTTTTTTGTCTTCTTATCGAAGTCTTTCGCATGACCAAGACCGTAGCGGCCTCTCTCCAGGCTTCGGATCGCCTTCTGGAATGCCTCTTTGTAGGTCTTTCCGATACTCATAACCTCGCCGACTGCCTTCATCTGGGTTCCCAGCTTGTCCTCTGCGCCTTTGAACTTCTCAAATGCCCAGCGTGCAAACTTGATAACAATATAGTCGCCGGACGGAACATACTGATCCAGAGTGCCGCTCTTGCCGCATGGAATCTCATCCAGAGTCATACCGGTTGCCAGCATCGCTGATACCAGTGCAATCGGGAAACCAGTTGCCTTGGATGCCAGTGCGGACGAACGGGAGGTTCTCGGGTTGATCTCGATAACAATATCACGGTCTGTCTTCGGATCGTGTGCCCACTGTACGTTGGTACCGCCGATTACCTGGATTGCTTCTACGATCTTGTAGGATTTCTCCTGCAGACGTTTCTGTACTTCTTCCGAAATGGTTAACATCGGAGCAGAACAGAAGGAATCTCCGGTGTGTACGCCCAGCGGATCAATATTTTCAATAAAGCAGACAGTGATCATGTTGTTCTTCGCATCGCGGACAACTTCCAGCTCAAGCTCTTCCCATCCAAGGATAGACTCCTCTACCAGAACCTGACCAACCATGCTGGCCTGCAGGCCTCTTGCACACACGGTCTTCAGTTCTTCTACGTTATATACAAGACCGCCGCCTTCGCCGCCCATGGTGTAAGCCGGACGAAGAACAACCGGATAACCCAGTTTATCTGCGATTGCCAGTGCATCCTCAACGCTGTAGGCAACCTCACTTCTAGCCATCTCGATACCCAGGCTTTCCATTGTATGCTTAAACTCGATACGGTCCTCACCACGCTCGATAGCATCAACCTGAACGCCGATTACTTTAACATCATATTTATCCAGAACACCTGCTGCTGCCAATTCGGAGCAGAGGTTCAGTCCGGACTGTCCACCCAGGTTCGGGAGCAGCGCATCCGGGCGCTCTTTTTCAATGATCTGAGTCAGACGGTCTACGTTCAGCGGCTCAATATAAGTCACATCTGCTGTCTCCGGATCCGTCATAATCGTAGCCGGATTGGAATTGACCAGCACAATCTCATAGCCGAGTTTTCTCAGTGCCTTGCACGCCTGTGTTCCCGAATAATCGAACTCACACGCCTGTCCGATAATGATTGGACCGGAACCGATAATCAATACTTTGTGAATGTCATTTCTCCTCATGTTTTCTCCCTCTCATTGTCTGCTGTTTTTTGGCTTTAAAAAAGCGGCCTCCCGGATCAACTAAAAATCAAGCACCTCCGCGGTGCCTTCACGCGCGTCTGTCTGATCTTCCGTCACCCTGACAGCCTCCGCCAATCGCAGCTCTGCCAGACCCCAGTTAGCCATTATCAGCATTATAATAGAAAGCGCTTTATTTGTAAACAAAAAATTTTACAAAAATCGATCTTTTTTGCTTTTCTTTTTTCAAAATGTATGATATTATAGTAAAGATATACTGGGGTGTTTATTTTGTCCAAAAGGCAGATTTAGACCCTCTTATTTTCGTTCCTGCGCGAGAATGTGCCAAGGCACATTCTTTTTTATTATCTTGTCCTACGAAAATCCTACGAAAAGGAAAGGGGTTATCCATTATGAAAAAAGTTGTCATCATCGACGGTCAGGGCGGACGCATGGGGCGCGCCCTCGTAGAAGAAATCCAGAAACTCTGTCCCGGACAGCCGCTTCTCGCGCTCGGTGCCAACACTACTGCCACTGCCGCGATGATGAAAGCCGGAGCTGCCATGGGCGCCACCGGAGAAAACCCCGTTCTCGTCGCCTGCCGAGATGCCGACCTAATCATCGGACCAATCGGCATCGTCATTGCAGACTCCCTCTTAGGAGAAATCACCCCCGCCATGGCAGCCGCCATCGGACAAAGCCGCGCCCAGAAAATCCTGATTCCTGTCAATGGAAGCTCCTATTGCCGCCATATTTTAGTAGGAACACAGAATTTACCAATGAATGAATATATCCATTTGGCGGCAGAGGAAGCAGCTGCCTACCTGAATCATATTTAAAAAATGCACGAAGCTGAACTCTCATCGTTCCGCTCCGTGCATTTTTCTCCCGGTTTCTTTATCCTTCAAAACCTGCATCTTCAACTCATCCACCCCGGAAAATTTCATCTCCGGCCGCATAAAATCTAAAAAATGAACCTCTATCTTTTTCCCATACAGGTTTTCATCCAGATCATAGATATATGTCTCCGCACCCGCCGGTCGTTCCCCGGCAATCGTCGGTTTTTTTCCAATATTTGTGATACTTCCATAAGAAACACCATCAATCACCGTCCGGGAGAGATATACCCCGAACGCTGGAAGATGTTTCTGGATTCCCGGCAGGATATTCGCCGTCGGAAACCCTAGGGTGGAACCTAAATGCTCCCCGTGTACCACCTGTCCGCTGATCCGGTACTCATATCCCAACAGTTCATTCGCCTTGCGGATATTTCCCTTCGCCAGCTCTTCCCGGATATAGGTGCTGCTGATCTCGCGATCGCCGTCCATCGCCTTTTCAACGATCGACACCTCATATCCATATTTCGGTGCCAGTTTCCGAAGCAGTTCAGCATCGCCCTTCCGCTGGTAGCCAAAATGGCAGTCCGGACCGGACACGATCGCCTTTGCGCCCATCTTGCCGACCAGAATCTCGGCAACAAACTGTTCCGGGTCCATATGTGCGACTTCCTGGTTGAACGGATATTCCACCAGATACTCCACCCCCGCCTCGCGCAGGTTCTCCTCGCGCTCCTCGTTGGTCGTGATCATCGTCTGCAGCTTTCCCCGGATCAAGGTTCCCGGTGCCGTCTCAAAGGTAAACACCGCTGGTTTATATCCTTTTTCCCGATACCGCATCACTTCCCGCAGCAGCTTCTGATGCCCTCTGTGAAGACCGTCAAACTTACCGATCGTGACCGCAGTCGGCTCTTTTATCTGAAATTCTCTGGTTCCGGCAAAATACTGCATCTTACTCTCCTCCCAGAAAGATCTTACGTGGTTTCCATTGTTTCTTCTCCGGCTGATAGGCATAGAGACCGATAAACTGGTTTGCGCTGTCATAGACGCGGATGATTCCAGAATCCGGAAGTACCATCTCTGAGTTTCCATCCGCAGAAACCTGGTGTTCAGCCAAACTGCTTCCGATCTGCACTAAGCAGCCGTCTCTCGGTCCCAGCCCCTTCGGGAATGGATTTCCATTCTGCAGAAGCTTATCCAGAACTTCGCTCTCCGATACATACGCCGGGCAGTCCTCAAACATTCCATCCACCGGCACGATCCTATCCTCGATCTGACCGGCTTTCGCCAGCGCTTCCACCTCGGACAGGCGCAGGCTGTCCCCGATCGCAAATCGATCGACGCGGGTGCGGATCAGTTTTTCCATACAGCCGCCGCATCCCAGCTTTTCACCGATGTCATGGCACAGGGTACGGATGTAGGTTCCCTTGGAACAGGTCACGGTCATCGTCACACGCGGCAGTTCCACCGCATCTATCTGAAGATCATAGATTTCCACCGGACGCGCTGCCCGCTCTACCTCTTTTCCGGCTCTCGCCAACTCGTAGAGCTTCTTTCCGTTGACCTTGAGCGCCGAATACATCGGCGGTACCTGCATATATGGACCAACAAAGCTCTCCGCCGCCCCGCGGACTGCCGGTTCTGTCAGCTGTTCCGTCGGTTTCTCCGAAAGAATCGTTCCTGTCATATCCTGCGTATCGGTTTCGGTTCCCAGCAAAAGAACTGCCTGATACGTCTTCCTCTTATCCGTCAAAAGGTCGCACAGCTTCGTTCCCTTCCCCAGACATACAGGGAGTACGCCCTCCGCTGCCGGATCGAGCGTACCCGTATGACCGATCTTTTTCTGTCTCAAAATGCCCCGGAGCTTCGCCACCACATCGTGGGACGTAAACCCCGGTTCTTTATAAATGTTTATCACACCGTGAAACATAAAATCTCCTAAAAAATCAGAACTATTACCGTCCATGCGCTGTGCACCTGAAAGCAGGCAGCGCAATCAGCAACAGAACCTCCTATTCCTCCCTACGGGCATCCATCTGTTTCTCAATATGTCCCGTCAGGTTGTTGATCACATCCCTCGGATGTCCCTGCATCGTGCAGCCCGCCGCGTGGATGTGTCCGCCGCCGCCGAAATACGCCGCCACCTTGCTCACATCGACATAGTCGTTGGAACGAAGGCTGACCTTGTACTCGTTGAACGCCTTTTCATAGATGAAAATGGCACATTCCACTCCTTCGGTAATCCGGAGCTGATCGATAATGCCATCCAGATCGTTCGTATCGACACCGTAAAACTCCATTTCTTTCTGGGAAACCACACTGAAAATACATCTTCCATCCAGAATCCGTGTACTGCTAAGCAGCGCTTTTCCGAGAATCTGGTTCTGTGCGTAGGTCTTGCGGTAAAAGCTGTCGTCGATGATCTTCGCCGCGTTCACGCCTTTTTCCATCAGCGCGCCCGCGATTTCCATCGTTTTCCGGGTCGTTGAATTGTACTTAAATACACCTGTGTCATGCACAATTCCGGTATAGAGACACTCTGCCGCCTCCCTGCTGATCTTTGCCTCATCAAGAAGCGTGTATAACACTTCGCTGCAGGAGCTTGCGTCCGGAATGATGTAATTTTGTTCTGCAAATCCTGTATTGGTTCTGTGATGATCGATACAGAGTGTCTTGGCGGCGCTGTCAAAATAGACCGCGTAGCCGCCCAGACGCTCTTTGTCGCTGGCATCCAGCGTAATGCACAGATCAAACTGTTTTTCCGGCACAATCTCGGTATGAATTTTCTCAAAATCATTCATATAAGAAAATTTAGCAGCCGGATGGTCGAGAAACAGTTCTGCCTCTATCTGCGGATAATTCTCCCGCAGATAGTTAAGCAGTCCCAGAGTCGTTCCGATACAGTCCCCGTCCGGATGGATGTGACCAAGCAGTACGATGTGCTCCGCCCCTTCCAGTGACGCCTCTAAGATATTTTTACTCATTTTCTTCCTCATCTCCCGATTCTGAGTCTCTGAGGTTTTCAGTTACTTCATCGATCAGGCGGGTCATGTGTACACCGTACTCAATCGACTGATCGAGAATAAATGTAATTTCCGGCGTATTCCGTAAATTAATGCGTTTTGCAAGCTGGGTGCGGACAAATCCGACAGCACTTTTCAGTCCCTGGATCGTATCCTTCGCCGCTTCCTCGTTGCCTAACACGCTGATATACGCCTTGCAGTACTTGAGATCCGGAGTTACCTCCACGGAGACAACCGTTGTCATCGGATGAATCCGCGGATCTTTCAGCTCACGGCTGATGATGGAACTCAGCTCTCTCTGTACTTCACTGTTAATTCTTGTATTTTTAATGCTATTTTTACGCATGAATCCCTCTGCCTTTCTAGCGCGGAACCTCTACCATCGCATATGCTTCGATCATATCGTCTTCCTGCAGATCGTTGAACTTCTCAAATACAAGACCACACTCGTATCCGGAAGCAACTTCCTTCACGTCGTCCTTGAAACGCTTTAAGGATGCCAGCGGACCATCGAAGATCTGCTCGCCGTCACGGGTAATACGTGCCTTGCAGCCTCTCTGGAATTTACCATCCAGGACGTAGGAACCAGCGATAGTACCAACGCCGGAAGCCTTGAAGGTCTGACGTACAACGGCGTGACCGATTACCTGCTCCTCGTAGATCGGGTCAAGCATACCCTTCATCGCTGCCTCGACATCCTCGATTGCCTGATAGATGACGCGGTAGAGACGAACGTCTACTTTCTCACGCTCTGCGATGGACTTCGCGGTTGCGTCCGGGCGCACATTGAAACCAATAATGATCGCGTTGGATGCGGCTGCCAGACTGACGTCGGACTCGTTGATCGCACCAACACCGCCGTGGATGACCTTGACTACAACTTCCTCGTTGGACAGCTTCATCAGGCTCTGTTTTACTGCCTCGACAGAACCCTGTACATCTGCCTTGACGATCAGTGGAAGTTCCTTTACATTTCCTGCCTTGATCTGGGAGAACAGATCGTCCAGGGAAAGCTTCATCTTTGTATCTTCAATTAACTTATTCTTGCTCTCAGAGATAAAGGTTTCTGCAAAGCTTCTTGCCTCTTTCTCGTTCTCCGGCTGTACAAATACCTCGCCGGCGTTCGGCACGTCATTAAGACCCAGAATCTCGACCGGAGTGGACGGACCAGCCTCTTTGACGCGGCGTCCCTTATCGTCCATCATCGCACGGACACGGCCGTAGCAGGCACCTGCCGCGATCGGATCACCGACATGCAGGGTACCCTTCTGTACCAGGACGGTTGCAACCGGACCTTTACCCTTATCCAGCTCCGCCTCGATGACAAGACCTCTCGCATTACGGTTCGGGTTTGCCTTTAACTCTTTGACCTCTGCGGTCAGAAGGATCATCTCAAGCAGTTCCTTGATACCTTCCTTGGTATGTGCAGATACCGGAACGAAGATGGTGCTGCCGCCCCAGTCCTCCGGAACCAGTTCGTACTCGATAAGCTCCTGTTTTACCTTCTCAATATTGGCACTCGGCTTATCGATCTTGTTGATCGCTACAATGATCTCAACCCCTGCTGCCTTCGCATGGTTGATCGCCTCGATGGTCTGCGGCATAACACCGTCATCTGCTGCAACAACGAGGATTGCAATATCAGTGGATTTTGCACCACGCATACGCATTGCGGTAAATGCCTCATGTCCCGGCGTATCGAGGAATGTGATCTTCTGTCCGTTGATCTCTACCATGTACGCACCGATGTGCTGGGTGATACCGCCTGCCTCTTTTGCAGTTACATTGGTCTGGCGGATTGCATCCAGAAGGGAGGTTTTACCATGATCGACATGACCCATAACGCATACAACCGGCGGACGGGTTACCATGTCCTTCTCATCCTCTTCTTCCTCTTTCAGAAGTTCCTCGATGACGTCAACCTTGACCTCTTTCTCACAGAGTACGTCAAACTCCATCGCGATCTCTTCTGCCTGCTCGTAATCTACTTCCTGATTGATGGTGACAACCTTGCCCTGTAAGAAGAGTTTCTTTACAATGACAGACGGCTGAAGTTTCATCTTGTCTGCCAGATCCTTGATGGTAATTACCTCCGGGATCGTGATTGTCTTGATCTCCTCAACCTTTGCCTCCTTCTTCTGCGGCGGCTGAACAGCGCTCTTTACGTTCTTTCCGCCTCTTCCCTTGGAGTGCATCTCTTCCTCATGGTCGATCTTGCTGTATTTATCGTTCTTGTAATTATTCTTATTCTGCTTGTTGTTCTGCGGTTTCTGTACAACCGGGCTGTCGAAGGATGGCTTCGGAATATTTAAACCGCCGCGTCCATCGCGTCCGCCTCTCTGACCATCACGACCGCCCTGATAGCCGCCGCTTCTCTGTCCGTCGCGGTTTCCCTGATAGCCGCTTCTCTGTCCGTCACGGTTCTCTGCCGGAGCTGCGCTCTTAGCCGGCTGTACGGTCTGCTCTGCGCCTGCTGCTGCCGGACGGCTTGCCGGTGCGCCGGTCTTGGCTGCGTTTCCTGCATTACCCTTGCCTGCTGGACGGCTTCCTCTCTGTACGCTGTTCTGCGGACGATAAACCGCTGCAATCCGCTTTTTCGGCGGCTCAGTTGTCTTCTCCGCCTCTTTCTTCTCTGCCTCTAACGGCTCTTTCTTTATATCTTCCACTCGATTTGTTTCCGCCTTTCCTGTATCTGTCTTTGACGCTGTCGTCTGTCTCTTTGCTCCTGCAAGGAAGCATCTGACTACTTCTGCCTGTTCCTCCGTCACCTTGGAAGAATGGCTTTTTACGTCAAAATGGTTTTTCTGCAGTATCTCTAAAACTTCTTTATTTGATTTGCCAATCTGTTTTGACAACTCATTAACTCTCATGTTTTGCTACCTCCGTTCCGGCACTGCCTTCCCGTTCTGCATAAGCTCCTAAAAGAGCCCGCCCAGAAAAGCGTTAATCATCTAACTTCTCTCTTAACGCCTTTGCAAAACCGGAATCCAAAACGGCCAGAGACGCTCTCATCTCTTTTCCCATCGCGTGTCCCAGCTCTTCCTTCATGCCGAACTGGTACACGGGAACCTTGTAGTATGCACATGAATTTTCAAACATCTTTTTTGTATTGTCCGACGCTTCTTCTGACACGATCACCAGATACGCTTTTCCACTCTTGATCGCTTTCTCGGTCATGAACTCGCCGCTTGCCGTCTTACCGGCGCGCGTCGCCAGTCCCAGAAGATTCAGCACCTTTTTACGATTCTCCAAACTGCTCCATCTCCTTTTCCAGCGTCTCATAGACTTCCTTCGGAATCGCCATCTTGAGCGACCGCTCCAATCCTTTGCTCTTTACCGCCTTTTTCCAGCAGTCCATCGAGGACAGAGGTAGGCGCCGCGTCCATTCCTACGGCCTGTCGCGTCAATCTCGATCGTATCGTCGGCTGTCTTTAAAACGCGGATCATTTCTTTTTTGCTCTTCATTTCTCCGCATCCGATGCACTGTCTGAGCGGCACTTTCTTTGCTCCCACTGTCTATCACTTCCATTTCTGTCAAATCCCGGTTCTGCTGCTTTCTTTCTGCCAAATCTGCTCGTTCCGCCCGAAATCAGCATCCCCGCACATTATCTGTCAGGATTATTCCTGCTCCGCTGCCGGCTCTTCTGTGCCCTCAGCCGCCTCATTTTCTGCTGCCTCGGCTGCGTCTTCCTCTGCCACGCTGATCAGCGGGTCATCGGTGTAGCCCTCGAAGCCTTCCTCATAACCGCTCTCAAGCTCATCTAAAAGACCGGACTCTCTTGCCTGTGTCTCGCTCTTGATATCGATCTTGAAGCCGGTCAGGCGGGCTGCCAGGCGTGCATTCTGACCCTCTTTACCGATTGCCAGGGAAAGCTGGTAATCCGGAACGATCACCTGTGCCTCGCGTGCTTCCTCATCTGCTGCAACCAGGATAACCTTTGCCGGGCTTAATGCGTTCTCAATCAGGAATGCAGGGTTGTCATCCCAGTTGATGATATCGATCTTCTCACCGCGCAGCTCATTGACAACCGCGCTGACACGCGCGCCGTTTAAGCCGACACATGCACCGACCGGATCGACGTTCGGGTCGTTGGAGCTGACTGCCATCTTCGTACGGGAACCTGCCTCACGTGCGATCGCCTTGATCTCTACGGTACCGTCTCGGACCTCGGCAACCTCAGACTCAAAAAGGCGTTTTACCAGATCTGGATGGCTTCTGGATACGGTGATACGCGGGTCGCGCTGTGTCTCTTTTACTTCGATGACATACAGTTTGATACGCTCGGTCGGTTTGAATACCTCGCCCTTTACCTGCTCACTCTCGTTCAGGATCGTGTCGATCTTGCCTAAGTTGATGCTGATGTTGCGTCCTACATAGCGCTGTACGATACCAGTTACGATATCTTTCTCTCTGCAGTGCCACTCCTCATACAGGGCGTTGCGCTCTGCCTCACGAAGTTTCTGTAAGATAACATTCTTCGCGTTCTGAACGGCGATACGTCCAAACTCCTTGGAATTGACAGAGAACTGAACGACATCGCCCAGCTCATACTTGCTGTTTAAGAGCTTTGCCTCTGCCAGGCTTACCTGGGTCATCGGATCCTCTACGGTCTCCACAACCTCACGCTCTGCCACGATGGAAAAATCTCCTGTTTCACGGTTGATGTTTACCTTGACATTATCTGCCCGGCCATAATTGTTTTTGTATGCTGTCAGCAGAGAATTTTCAATTGCTTCTAAAAGAACATCTTTGCTGATATTGTTTTCTTTTTCCAGCAGATTTATTGCCTCAATCAACTCTTTATTCATTTTATTTTATCTCCTCCTACCGTCTAAAAATCAAAGGCTAAACGAATCAAAGCAATCTCTGATTTTTCAAATGTACGCTCGCTGCCGTCCTCCATCGTGATTGTCACAGAATCTGCGTCATAGGACGTAAGCGTTCCTGTAAATTCCTTCTGTTTGTCGATCGCTTTATACAGGCGGATCTCCACATCTTTGCCGATGCTTCTTGCAAAATCTTTCTCTTTCTTCAGAGGACGTCCCAGTCCCGGAGAACTCACCTCCAATATATAGCTGTCCTCGATGAAATCTTCCTTATCCAGCCATTCACCAAGCAGACGGCTGATTACCTCGCAGTCATCAACGGTAATACCGCCCTCTTTGTCAATGTAGCACCGCAGATACCAGACACCGACCTCGCGGACATACTCCACATCAACCAACTCAAACTGATGCTGCTCCAGAACCGGCGTGATCCACGCCTCTACCCGTGCTTCGTACTGCTCTCCCTTTGCCATACCCCCACCACCTTTCTATGAAATTAGAAAGAGTGGACTTTTTTGTCCACTCTTTCCAGTCAGTCTATTATGTTATCGTGCCTAGTATAACATGCTTTTTTCGGAAGTTCAAGAGGTATTTCCTATTGTTTCTCTTTATTTACCGAATACAGCCTCATAATCTGCTTTGAATTTCTCGATACCAGCATCGGTCAGCGGGTGTTTTACCATCTGCATCAGAACCTTAAACGGAACAGTTGCGATGTCAGCGCCAGCCTTCGCGCACTCGATGATGTGCATCGGATGTCTGGTGGAAGCACAGATAATCTCGGTGGAAATCTCCGGATAATTGTCAAAGATCTCTACGATATCGTAAATCAGGTCTGTACCGTTGGTGGAGATGTCATCCAGACGGCCTAAGAACGGAGAAACGTATGTAGCGCCTGCTCTTGCAGCCAGAAGTGCCTGGTTGGCAGTAAAGATCAGGGTTACATTGGTCTTGATGCCCTCAGCGGACAGAGCTTTCACAGCCTTTAAGCCCTCGGTAGTCATCGGGATTTTAACAACCATGTTCGGATGAATCTTAGCGATCTCACGGCCCTCAGCGATCATATCCTCTGCCTTCACAGTCGTAGCCTTAACCTCACCGGAAATCGGTCCGTCTACAATGCTGGTGATCTCTTTGATAACCTCATTAAAATCACGGCCTTCTTTTGCAATCAGAGACGGGTTTGTGGTAACGCCACAGATAATACCCATATCATTCGCTTCACGGATCTCATCAACATTCGCGGTATCAATAAAAAATTTCATTTCCCATATCCTCCTAATTTTTATAAGATAGATAGCCAGTATCTCCTATATCTGCTATACATAAGTATACCATACTTGTCCCATCTATTTCCATACTTGAATCTATATTTTACAAATTGTTACTGTTCACGCATACGTGCCCAGTAACTACAAATCCCCCTGTCCGTAATACGCCCCCGGGCCATGCTTCCGCAGATAATGTTTATCCTGCAGGCACTGCGGCGCTTCCTTCACATCCGGATTGATCATCTCGCAGCGCGCCGCCATCTTGGCAACCTCCTCGAGTACAACCGCGTTGTGAACCGCCTCATGGGCATCCTTGCCCCAGGTAAACGGTCCATGGTTCTTGCAGAGCACACATGGCACAGCCATCGGGTCAAGCTTCCTCTCCTCGAACAAATCTGCGATCAGCACGCCTGTGTTCCACTCATAATTCTTTAATTCTTCCTCATTTAAGTTTCTCGCGCATGGAACGGAACCGTAGATATAATCTGCATGGGTCGTTCCGTAGCACGGAATGTCGCGTCCCGCCTGCGCCCAGGAAGTCGCCCACGGACTGTGCGTGTGAACCACGCCGCCGATCTTCGGAAAACGGTTATAAAGAATCAGGTGGGTTTTTGTATCAGAGGACGGATTCAGCGTTCCCTCAACGCGATTTCCTTCCAGATCCATGACAACCATATCATCTGGCGTCAGTTTGTCATAGTCCACGCCAGACGGTTTGATGACAAACAGCCCTTCTCACGGTCAATCCCGGAAACATTGCCCCAGGTAAAAGTAACCAGACCGTATTTCGGAAGCAGCATATTGGCTTCGTATACTTCTTTTTTTAATTCTTCCAGCATCGATTAAAACCTTCCTTCTACGGCGCCTCTCTCGGCAGCCAGACCATTGATATAGCTTGTCATAAACGCATTGAAGCCCTCGACATCCTTTGCATTCGGCTCCATCGTCTCCGCCTTTGCATCTGCAAACACCTGCTCATTTAAGTAATCGGACAAGCTCTGTCCCGGCTTCTTATCCTTGCGGTACGCCGCCAGAACCGCGATACCCCAGGCACCGCCCTCACCGGCTGTCTCCATAACGGATACCGGCACGTCAGCCGCTGCCGCCATGATACGCTGTCCAACACCCTTGGTCTTGAAGAATCCGCCATGACCCATCAGTTTATCCAGTGTCACGTGCTCTTCCTTGAACAGAATGTCCAGACCATATTTCAGGGTTGCCAGGGAACTGTATAAGTGGGTACGCATGAAGTTTGCCAGTCCCAGCTTGCTGTCGGGATGGCGCATAAACAGCGGGCGTCCCTCCTCGAAGTCGGTGATCGGCTCGCCGGAGAGGTAGCAGTAGGACATCAGTCCTCCGCAATCTTCATCGCCCTCAAGCGCCTTGCGGTACAGGGTTCCAAACAGGGTGTTGCGGTCTGTTTTCTGACCCATCAGCTCATAGAACTCTTCAAACAGACCTACCCAGGCATTCAGATCGGAGGTACAGTTGTTGCAGTGAACCATGCCGACCAGATGACCGTCCGGCGTAGTTACCATGTCAATCTCCTGGTGAACCGTCTCCAGAGTCTTTTCCAGAACAACCATTGCAAATACGGAAGTTCCGGCAGATACGTTACCGGTGCGGACTGCCACACTATTGGTTGCAGTCATACCGGTTCCTGCATCGCCCTCCGGCGGGCACAGCGGAATGCCAGCTTCCAGATTGCCGCTCTCATCCAGCAGCTTCGCGCCTTCCTCAGTCAGCTTCCCGCCTCATCGCCAGCGCTCAGAACCTCCGGCAGAAGGTCGCGCAGCTTCCACGGATATCCCTTCGGAACCATCATTTCTTCGAATTTATCCAGCATTTCAGCATCATACTGTCCGGTTGCCGGGTCGATCGGGAACATACCCGAAGCATCGCCGACGCCAAGTACCTGCTTACCGGTCAGTTTCCAATGTACATATCCGGCTAAGGTGGTCAGAAAATGCACGCGGGATACATGCTCCTCGCCGTTGATTACCGCCTGATACAGGTGTGCAATACTCCATCTCTGCGGGATATTGTAGTTAAACAGATCCGTCAGGCGTCTTGCTGCCTCGGCGGTCATCGTATTTCTCCAGGTACGGAACGGAACGAGCAGTTTTCCGTCCGCATCAAATGCCATATAGCCGTGCATCATGGCGCTGACGCCCATCGCACCAACCTTTTTAAGCGTTAAACCGTATTGTTTCTTCACATCGGCAGCCAGATCCGCGTAGCAGTCCTTTAAGCCTTTCCAGATATCTTCCAGGGAATAGGTCCAGATACCATTTTCCAGACGGTTTTCCCACTCATAGCTCCCCTGCGCGATCGGCGCGGTCGTGCCGTCCGTCAAGACTGCCTTGATTCGGGTCGAACCAAATTCAATTCCGAGCGCTGTATTTCCGCTCTCTATGTCTTTCTTGATCTCTTCCGCACTGCGGCCCATATCCATCCTCCTCATTGTAGCAAAAAGCGCACCGCCGCCGGAATTTTCATCCCCTTGGCTGCGGCACGCCCCGTCATTCATAACTATTCTATTTTCACAGTTGTGGCAAAAACTTATGCAGTTACGTCTTTTTCAAAAATTTTTATCTTTCAAACGCCCTATTATTTCATAAAGAATTTCTGTAAATCAGCCTCTGTCGTATCTTCGCCGATTGTAATTAACTCGGTACCGGTCAGACGCGCGAACATAGCGATGTCATCTCTTGTCAGAGCGGTAGATACAACGGAGTGATGAGCGCCGCCTGCGTAGCACCATGCAGCCGTACCGATCTGGAAGTTCGGTTTATGACGGTACATAATTCTCGCTACCGGAAGTTTTGGCATCGGTTTCGGCTGTTTTACAAGCTCAATATCTGCACAGATGATGCGGAAATGGTCGCCCATATCTACCATCGTTACCTGGATACCATCGCCGGTCACGCCGTCAAAGATCAGTCTTGCCGGATCCTCCTTGCCGCCGATACCCAGCGGAATTACATCAATCTCCGGTTTGGTTGCTGCAAATGCCGGCGGAACCTCCAGCATATGGGAAGCTAACTCTAACTCCTGTCCCGGAGTCAGATCGTAGGTATAATCCTCGATAAATCCGGTTGCTCCCTCTTTGCCCTCGGACATCTTCATCAGGACTGCAGACAGAGCGGAAATCTTGTAATCACCCTCCGGACCAAAGCCGATGCCTTTGCCCATCAGGTTCTGTGCTGCGATACCCGGAAGCTGCTTTAAGCCGTGCAGATCCTGGAATGTATCAGCAAATGCGCCGATTCCGTTCGCGGAGAGAAATTTTTCCAGACCCACTTCATATTTAGCCTGCTCGCGGACAGAATCAATGCGGTCGGTCTTCATTGTATACTTATCGGTATACTCTTTCATCTTCGCGTCGATCTCTTCCTCGGTTACCTGGTTGATGATGTCAACCAGATCGCCCAGTGCGTAATAGTTACACTCCCAGCCGTATTTGATCTGGCTCTCTACGCGGTCGCCGTCGGTAACCGCCACCTCGCGCATATTGTTGCCGAAGGAAGCCACCTTTAAGGACTTGGAGTAGGAGATAGCCTTTGCAACGGATGCAAACTGGCGGATCTTTGCTACCACATCATCATGTTTGTAATATCCAGCTACAACCTCATGCGGAATACCCATTCTGGCAACGATGAAGCCGTACTCACGGTCGCCATGTGCGGACTGGTTCAGGTTCATGAAATCCATGTCGATCTCATCATACGGAAGCTTCTCATTTGCCTGTGTATGTAAATGAAGCAGCGGTTTTCTTAATTCCTGCAGACCCTTGATCCACATTTTTGCAGGGGAGAAGGTGTGCATCCATGTGATAACGCCGACACAGTCATCATCATTGGAAGCTTTCCGCATATCCTGAATACAGATTTCAGAAGTCTCTACGGTTGGAAGAAGTTCGATCTCTGCCAGATCGCCCACTTTTTCGTTTAAGAATGCAACCATCTGACGGCTGTCTTCTGCAACCTGTTTCAGGCATTCCTCTCCGTATAAGTCCTGGGAACCCACAATAAAGTATAACTTTTTCATTTTAATCTGCCTCCTTGTCATTTTCAATGTATATCCCGAACCGAATTTCCGTTGTTAAACATCACCGGAAACCGGTACGAATACTTCTTTTCCTGCCAATCCGAATCCTCTATCATCCGCAGAAGATTGCGCGCTGTCAGCCGCCCAAGATTGTACTTGGGATGAATCACGGACAAGATCGTGAGATCCCCCTCCTGCACCGGTCCGGCATCATCAAACGATACCAGGGAAATATCTTCCGGCACGCGCAGTCCGCGGTCCTTTAAAAAATCCATATAGCTGCCCGCTACCTCGTCGTTGTAGAGGATCATCGCGGTACAGTCCTTCGTCCGGCGGTACATCCGCTGGAGTCCTTTTTTGCTTAATTTTTCTTCCATATCCCGGGTCGAATACCAGCGGATCCAGTCCTCCTGGAAATCGATCCCGAAATCCGACAGGCACTCGATAAAGCCGCGGTAACGCTCGATCCCCTGCCAGTCATCGTATTTGAAAATACCGCCGATCCGGGTATGTCCGTTCTGTATCAAAATCCGCGTCAACTCATAGCCCGCGCGCGCATCCGACATCTCCACGCTGTCAAACGTCTCATTCTGGTAATGATTGTGAATAAACAGCGTCGGAATATTTCTCCGCCGTATCTCCTTGTAAAGCCGCAGATTCGGATTCGGGAAACTGGAACGCGTCCCCTCGATGATGAGTCCGGACACATTGCGCCCCAGCATCCCCTTGAGATACAGGGCCTCATCATTTAAGCGGTTGCGCGTGACCGAAACGCTGATCTCATAACCTTCCTCCCGCAGGACGGACTCGATTCCCTCGTACACCTGCGGAAACAGGTAATCTGAAAAATAACTGAGAATCAGTCCGATGCGGGGACGTTCTTCCTTATCCTTCTCCGGCGCATAGGAAACGTATGTGCCGCTTCCCTTGACCCGGGCAATCAGCCCGTCCTGCTCCAGGCGGTCGAGCGCGTTGCGGACCGTCTGGCGGGAGTATCCAAATTTATTCTGGAGCATATGCTCGGATGGAAACTTGTCCATATTCCGGAGCACCCCGCTCATAATCAGCGTCCGACCCCAGTTGTAGAGCTTCTGATATTTAAGTCCACCCTGATTCCGGCTGCTGTTCTCCCTCATACTGTAACCTCCAGATGTCGCTTTTGTCTGTCCTATTTGATAACCTGCAGAGACTGACGGTCTGCGAATACAGCTACGAATATCAGGAATACAACACCCTGGATGAGCTGCATCATCTGTGTGGTAAAGCCCATCATCGTCAGACCACTGTTCAGGACGATGTACAGAAGAGAACCAACGATGATATTCTCAAAACGTACCTTCGCACCACCGGAAATCGGCATACCGCCCAGTACCAGTGCAATCAGGATCTGGGTCTCAAGCTGGTTACCACCGGAAGAAGTAACCGAACCAACCTTGATAACATTGATAAATGCGGCAAATCCTGTGATCGCACCTGCCAGTGTGTAGATAAGGAACTTCATGCGGTCGGTACGGATGCCGGAGAACATCGCTGCTTTCTCACCTGCTCCGATCGCCTTTAAATAAGTACCAAACTTGGTAAAGCGGAATAAAATAAATCCGATAATCAGGACCACCAACGTACAAGCCAGCTTTAATTCAGTGCTGTCGAAGTTGATTAACATCGCAGAGCCGGCTACCGGCGCGTTGGTCGTCAGATATTTGATAAATCCACGGAATAAGAACATCGTACAAATCGTAACGATGAAGGATTTAATCTTGCGGTATACATAGAAGTAACCGTTGATGGCACCGATCGCTGCACCAACCGCGATACCTGCCACAATCGCCAGTGGAATGCTGGTCTTGGAAACCATGCAGACAACAATCGATGCAATACCAAGGATGGAACCCTGGGAGAAATCCAGACCGCCCATCGTCATGATAAAGAATACGCCGGTTGCCGAAATCATAGTGACATACACCTGGGAAAGTACCAGAGGAAGGTTATTCATCATCCGGAAATTCGTCAGGGCATTGAACATAAGAAAGATAATAATCAGTCCCGCAATCGGCAGAAGCGAACGGATCATCGCCATTTTTGATAACTTTTTGAGCTGCTGCTCTTTATTTTCCGTACTTGTCTTAACTTGATTCTCCATTGCATCCTCCTTATACCATCATCGTGATCAGGCTGTTCTCATCCATCGCCTCATCACGTTCCAGCTCACCGCTGATCTTGCCGTCCTTCATGATAATGATGCGGTCGCACATACCAATCAGCTCCATCAGCTCCTCGGAAATCATGATAATCGATTTTCCATTCTTTCTCATCTGGTTCATTAACTGGTAAATGTCCTGTTTAACCTTAATATCAATACCACGGGTCGGACTGTCGAGAACGACAATATCGGAATCTTTTCCAATCCATCTTGCCAGAACGACCTTCTGCTTATTACCACCAGAAAGCTCCGAAACGAACTGGTTTACGTTTACCATCTTAACGGACATCTGTTTTGCAAACTGGTTGGAAAATTCTCTTAATTTCTTATCGCTCAACAGGTGAATCTTGTTTGCCAGCGAATCCAGGGACGGCAGGCAGATGTTGTCGCCAATGCTCTGGTTTAAAACGACCGACTCATTATCACGATCCTTCGATGTATACGCGATGCTGTGCTTGATCGCGCTCGGGATATCGTTAATCTGCGTTCCGTCTGCCAGCTCTACCGTACCGGTTCTGTCATAGGATGCGCCAAAGATTGCTTTGCCGATCTCATGCATACCGGACTCAGACAGACCGCCAAAGCCAAGGATCTCGCCCTTGTGAAGTTCAAAACTGACATCCTCGATGAGTCCCGGAACCGTCACGTTCTTAACAGAAAGAACGACTTCATCTGATACTTTCTCACCGTAATCTGCACGGTAATAATCACCTGTTACCTCACGGCCTACCATCAGACGTTTCAGATCGTCCTCGGTCACATCCTTGCTCTTGACGGTATCAATGTAAACGCCGTCGCGCAGGATCGTGATGGTATCTGACTTCTCCAGAATCTCCGGAAGGTCATGGGAGATAAAGATGACTGTGTTGCCGCTCTCACGGATGCGGTTCATGTGTTTGTAAAGTTCTTCACGGCCTTCCTGGGAAAGTGCCGTGGTCGTCTCATCAATGACAACAATCTTCGGATTGAAGTAGGTCGCCTTTACGATCTCGACCAGCTTCCGGTCCTCGAAATTGTAGTTGTCGATAATGTCTGCCGCCTTGATACGCTCGAAGCCGTACTGTTTCAGAAGCTCCGTCGCCTTTTTATTCATGGCATTTGTATTTTTAATTCCCATATGTACGAACTGATCTTCGTGTCCCAGGAATATATTTTCCGCTACTGTAAGTCCTGACAAGGTTCCTAACTCCTGTACGATGATAGAAACACCCTCGTTGTTGGCTTCTACCTGATTCTTCGGATGAATCTCTTTCCCATCCAGAATGAAGGTACCGCTTCCGATACTGTAGATGCCGGTCAGCATGTTGGTCAGCGTCGATTTACCGGAACCATTCTCTCCGATCAGCGCGTGAACCTCGCCTTTATTGACATTAAAAGACACATTCTGAACTGCCTTCGTGATACCGAAGGACTTGCAAAGATTTTTTACCTGTAATCTTACCTCGCTCATTGCATTTCCTCCCTCGATTTACTTGACAATCTCGCCTTTTTCCGCTTTTGTGGTCAGCGTGATTATGATTAACAGTGCCAGACCTGTGATAACGTCCTGAATTGCTGTCGGTGCGCCCATCGCGATGAAACCAAAGAAAATAATGTTGATAACGAACTCTCCGATGACAATCGCCTGCAGCGGCATACCATATTTCTTAAATGCCAGACCGAAGAAGCATCCCATCGTCGGAACGAAGTTACGGCTCATCGACGCCATACCGGTTACCGCTACCATAGAGGAACCATAGCTGATCGTCAAAATAGCCATAACACCTAAAAATGCGCCGCTCAAAATAAATGCAAGCACTTTGTACTTATTGACATTGATACCCATGTTTTTCGCTACGAACTCGTTGCTGCCGATCGCATATGTATAAGTCCCAATCTTTGTATAATTTAAGAAAATGTAAGCTGCCACACATGCCAGAAGTGCCAGAATAATGTTCCAGGGCATCTGTCCGAATGCACGGAGGTTGGACGGAAGCGTCTGCTCCACGCCGCCTGCGATGTAGTTGGCAACCGACTCATAGATAAGAGCCAGACCCGTCGTTACAATCATGGACGGGATACGGAGTTTTACATAAAAAACACCGTTTAAAAGTCCGACAATCGTACCAGTCAGCACGCTGCCGATGATAAGACCGGCATATCCCATGCCGAAACGAGAGGCAAATACACAGCCTACAATCGCTGAAAGCATGATGTTCGCGCCGATGGAAAAATCGAACATACCCATAACCATAACAAAGTAAAAACCAACAGCACCAACCGTCGCGATCAGGCTGGCCTGAAAATAACTCAGCATATTGGCCGGAGAACCAAAATTGCCCGGCGTCAGAGCTTTAAAAATCGCCCAGGAAAGCACTACCAAACCCACCAGGATGATATAACCCTTGGCAGTTCCCGAAAGTTTTTTCTTTCCGGTTGTTTCAACAACAGAAGAACCCATATTTTATACCTCATTCATAACTGCTCAGTTTCTTTTTTCTTTTAAAGAAAAGACCGGCATCGCGCCGTGCGATACCGGCCTTTTCTATTACATTCAGCCTCTTAAAATTCTATAATTTGAATCAGTTTCTGAACTAATTAGTTGCCTGCTCTCTGTGCAGCATCCTCGATGGAGATACCAGCTGCAGTTGCTTTCAGGTCATCCAGGCTAAGCTCGGACATAGCTACCAGTTCCTCATCGGTGTATGGAAGCTGATCTACGAAGTACTGCTCATATGCTTTGTAGTCGTCCGGAGAAGATACATACAGATACGGGAACGGAACATCCTCGAAGTTACCCTCGATACCTGTGTAGTTGCCCTTGATTGCGTTGTAAACCATCATGAAAGCGATAAGCGGATCGCAGTAATGTCCACCGGACTCACCGGCCATAGAACCATTTTCAAGTCTCTCGCCCAGATCCGGAAGGAAGTCCGTGGAAACGATGTCGATATCCTGAGTCTTGCCTGCACGCTCAACTGCTGCGATAGCGCCCTGAAGCGGGTCACCGCCGCCGCCTGCCGGAATCAGTGCATCCAGAGTCGGATCTGCGGACATCAGAGCCTCTGCTGCCTTGGAACCACCCTCAGAAGAAGTACCTGCGTACTGCGGCTCAGACAGTTTTGCCTGATCATCCGGATGCTCTGCGTTCCATTTCTCAACACCAGCTTTGTAGCCTTCCCATCTGCCAAGCCAGGTAGCGTCGCCCTGCTCCCAGCCGATCAGACCGATGTTTCTGTCGCCCTTGTCCAGAAGAATCTGAACTAATTTTTCACCGTTCTCCGGCTCGTTCTCATGAACAGCGCCGATGTAGTATGGTGATGCGGTTGCTAAATCATAGATATCCTTGCTGTTCTCCTGGCTGATAACACGGAAGAACTGTGCCAGATATACTTTATTGTCATTACATGTCTTAATAGCGGATGTCATCTCTGTATCAGAAGAGTTGCAGATGATGATACCCTGGCATCCTGCTGCTGCTAACTGCTCTACGGATGCGGTAACCTTCTCCGACACATGACCCTGGTCAACATACTGAACCTGAACGCCAGAGCCTTTGCTGCCTCGTCGATGATCAGCTTACACTGGGAACCAAGTACATCGGTGGAGGACCAGATGGAAACACCGATCTTGATGTCTTTGTTGTCGATCGTCGAAGCTGCTGCCTCGCTTCCTTCTGCTGCAGAAGCATCTGCTGCCTGTGTCGCATTTGCTGCTCCAGAGCCGCCGCATGCGGTCATGCTCACTGCCATCGCTGCTGCTGTCATGGATGCAGCGGCACGTTTGAACATTTTTTTCATTCTAACTACCTCCCATAAAATTTTCTTTGCAAGCGGCACCCCAGCCGCACTGCGTTGTTGCTTTTCACAACTTTTTGTAATTTTATTATAACAATCTAGGACAAATTGCGCAAGTAAATACAAGAGCATTTTTTCATAAAGTTGTATTTTATTTTGTATATTGTTATAAATTTAACGTCTAATTTTGACATTCTTTTATCCGAAATACAAATGATGCATAAATTAAAGCGGCTGTTTTCGCTAAATATTTATGCATCATGTATAGGTTTGTTGATTTTCTCTCGAATTATGTCGAATCAAAAAAATACATCTTTATATTGTTTCTGATATGTACTGTACTTTTTTCAGATGTCTTCCCTCTCTTTGCATGGATATTTCCCGTCATTTTGACTGTTCTATCTTGATGCTGTCATACCAGACATTCATGCCGGTTTGTCTGTCTCCGGAAGAGAATTTCTACTTTTTCTTCTTTACCATCGCAAGGATCGACTGAAGCACGATGAAGAAGCATAAAAGCGCCGCGATCGTGATACGGGTCCACCAGGAAGAAAGGGTTCCCTGGAAAGTGATAAATGCCTCGATCGTCGCCTTGATAAGGACGCCAAACAGGGTTCCGAATACATTACCGACGCCGCCGGTTAAGAGCGTGCCGCCGATAACAGAGGAAGCTATCGCATCCATCTCGAAGCCCTTTGCCTGCTCAACGAAGCCGCCCAGCGTATTCAGACAGAACAGGACACTGCCGACGCCGCAAAGGAAACCGTCCAGGATATAGGCTTTTAGTTTTACCCGGCGCACATTTAAGCCCATCATCAGCGCTGACTGCTCGTTGCCGCCGATCGCATAGATGCTGCGTCCAAATTTCGTATATTTCAGCATGATAAATGCCAGAACCAGAAGAACCAGCGCAATCACAACCGTCGGATAGATATATGGATAAATCATCATGCCTTTTTTGTTGAGATAGCCGCCGAACGGAATATAAAGTTTCATCTTCGCCCATGCCATGAAAGTTTCATTCGTAATACTGATCATGTCCTTGGAAATGATCGCAGTCATGCCGCGGGCAAAGAACATACCCGCCAGGGTAACAATGAATGGCTGGATATCCATGTAGGCAACCAGAAATCCCTGTACCAGACCGAAGACAATCCCGGTCACCAGCACGATGAGAACCGCCGGAACCGCACCGATACCGCCTTTTTCCATCATCCATGCCAACATCATACAGCCCATCGCCACGAAGGAACCGACGCTGATATCGATACCGCCGGTGATCATGACGATCGTCATGCCGATACCGATGACAATCAGACCCGCATTGGAAATAAAGAGGTTTAAGAAATTCTGTGTCTTGGCAAAGCCCTGTGCATTAAAGAGCACGCAGCCGATCGCGTACATCACGAAGAACAGCAGGATCGTGACAAGAAGCAGGAACGTGTTCTGATTTAATTTCTTCTTTTCTTTCATGATTTATGCCGCCTCCTTTCCTGCCGCGCCCAGTTCTTTTTTCTGTGCCAGAGATTTTCTCCATCTAGCGAATCCCGGTGACTGGAGTGCTACGATGATGACAACCACGATCGCCTTGTAAACCGGAACCTGATCCGAGGATACGTGCATCGCATACAAGGTGGTCGTCAGCGCCTGAATCGTATACGCGCCGATGACGGAACCTGCCAGCGAGAATTTACCGCCGCCGAGGGAGTTTCCGCCGATGGCAACTGCCAGAATCGCATCCAGCTCCATATTAAGACCGATGTTATTCGCATCCGCCGAGTAGATGCGGCTGGAAGCAATCAGACCGGAAAGACCGGAGCAGAGTCCACAGTACGCATAAGTAAGGAAAATAATCATAACCGACTTGATGCCGACGAGCTGGGACGCACGTTTATTGATACCGACCGACTGGATGTACATACCCAGTGCCGTTTTCTTCAAGAGTAATGAAGTCAGCGCCACAACGACGACCGCCACGATAAACGGGGTCGGAACCGGGAATCCCGGAAGGGAAGCGCCCAGGGTACGGTAGCTGTCCACGCGCACGTATGTGATCTGTCCATCCGTGATCAGCTGGGCGATACCGCGCCCGGCGGTAAACATGATAAGAGTCGCTACCATCGGCTGGATGTTTAACTTTGCAACCAGAAAACCGTTGAAGCAGCCAATCGCCGCGCCGACGATGAGCGCTGCCAGGAAGCCGAGAATCAGCGGATTGGCATATGCAGTTGCTGCGCGCTCGCCGCCGGTTAAGAGGTTGCAGCAGACTGCCGCACTGACCGCCATGATCGCGCCGACGGAAATATCCGTTCCAGCGGAGGACGATACGACAAGCGTCATGCCGACTGCCAGAATCACCAGCTCTGACGCACGGTTGATGATATCGATTAAGTATCCGTAGAGAACGCCGTTCCGCACCTCGATCGCGAAGAAGTTCGGCGTCGTGACGATATTTACCAGCAATACCAGCGCAAGGCAGAAAATCGGGAGAAACAGCCTCTGCGAGGTAATTTTTTTGAACGTCATATTTTTCATAGCTACTGTCCTCCTGCAATGGTTGACATGATGTTGGACTGGTTCATCTCATCCTCGGAAAGTTCTCCTACCTTTGCACCATCGCGCATAACAACCATGCGGTCGCAGGTACGGAGCATCTCCTCGATCTCGGAAGAAATGAACACGACTGCCATGCCCTGTTCTGCCAGTTTTACGACCAGTTTCTGAATCTCTGTCTTGGTTCCGACGTCGATACCACGGGTCGGCTCGTCCAGAATCAGGAAATCCGGGTTGGTCAGAAGCCAGCGTCCGATGATTACCTTCTGCTGGTTGCCGCCGGAGAGTGATTTGATCGGTGTCTCACGGCTGGCGGTCTTAATCTGCAGCATATCAATGTATTTATCGGTAAATTCTTCCTGCTGCTTGCGGCTGAGCAGGTGGAACATACCGCGTTTTGCCTGAAGTGCCATGATCAGGTTCTCACGCACGGATAGATCCGCGATGATACCCTCGTTTTTCCGATCCTCCGGCAGATATGCCATGCCGGCATTCATCGAAATCAGCGGGTGGCGCGCCGCGATCGGTCTTCCCTTGACGCTCAGCTCGCCCTCATCCGGCTTTTCCGCTCCATAGAGAACACGGACCGTCTCAGAACGTCCCGAACCCAGAAGCCCGGTAAATCCGACGACTTCACCCTTGTGAATCACCAGATCAAACGGCTTTATGTATCCTTTCTTTCCGAGTCCCACCGCCTTGATGACGATGTCCGCTTCGCCGTGTTTCTCCTCACTCTTGGAATCCTTGATCGCTGCCAGATCATCGAAATCCTTTCCCATCATCTTGGCAACCAGCTGGACTCTCGGAAGCTCCGCCGTCGTAAATTGTCCTACCAACTGCCCATTCCGAAGAACGGTGATCTTATCGCAGACTGCATACACCTGCTCCAGGAAATGTGTAACGAATATGATGCCGACGCCTTCGGATTTCAGGCGGCGCATCAGATTAAAGAGCTTTTCTACCTCTCCATCATCGAGGGAGGAGGTCGGCTCATCAAGAATCAATACCTTTGCCGACATATCGACTGCACGGGCGATCGCTATCATCTGCTGAATTGCAATCGAATAATTGTCGATCGTCTGTGTTACATCTGCATGTATGTCAAGGTCCTGCAGCAGTTTGCTGGCCTTTTTATTCATTGTTTTCCAGTCAATCAATCCGCCTTTTCGCGGTTCGCGTCCGATAAACAGATTCTCTGCAACCGTCAGGTTCGGACAGAGATTGACTTCCTGATACACGGTGCTGATGCCCCGGTTCTGTGCCTCCTGCGGGCTGCGGTTGATGATCGCATGATCGCAGCCGTCTATCATGATTTCCCCTGTTTCAAACTCCTCTACACCCGTCAGGACTTTGATCAGCGTGGATTTTCCTGCGCCATTTTCCCCCATCAGGGCATGAATTTCGCCTTTTTTTAAGGTAAAATCCACATTCTGCAGAGCTTTTACACCCGGGAATGTCTTATAAATATGCCTCATCTCAAGAACGGAATCCTTTTCCATAAAAGCTTTGCCTCCTTATTTTTTGAAAAAGAAAGCGCAGGGACGGAAACCTAAGCCTCCAGCCCCGCGCCTCCTGATTGCCAAGTGCCTGCCGTCCGCCGAAACCTCCGGTCTGACACTCATTCACTTACGGTCAAAAGCGATTGCCTGTCCGATTATTAACATTTAAAAATACCATTCAAAAGCGAATTAGTAAGCTCTTGTCTTTAAGATTTCTTCCAGATCCATGCTTGTATCGAAGTATGCTTCGTCTACGTACTGAATCTTCTCAACCTCTTCGCCTTTTTCCAGTTTCTGGATGATTTCAGCTACACGCGGACCATGAAGCGGGTTGCACTCGAAGGTTGCGTTTAAGTCGCCAGCGATCATGGACTCGAAAGCTGCCTTTACAGAGTCAAAACTTACAACGATGATGTCGCCGTCCGGACCACAGGTCTTGCCTGCTGCCTTGATAGCATCGATGGCACCAAATGCCTCGTTATCATTCTCACAGATAACAACGTCGATGTCATCATAGCTCTTTAAGAAGGACTCCATAACTTCCTGTCCTTTTGCCTGGGTGAACTCACCAGACTGTCTGTCAAGCATCTTCCAGTTGGAGTGCTCTTTCAGCTTGTTGTCCATACCTTCCGTACGGCCAACCTGTGCGGATGCACCGATGGTACCCTGAATGGTAACCATGTTGATCTCTTCGTCGCCGCGTCCCTGATCCTCTAAATATTTAGCCAGCCAGTCGCCGCAGGTCTCGCCTTCTTTTACGAAGTTTCCGCCTACCCATGCCTCATACAGGCTGTCATCAGAAAGCTGCATCTGACGGTCAGAAAGGATAACCGGGATACCAGCCTCTTTTGCTTCTTCCAGAACGGTCTCCCAGCCAGTCTCAACAACCGGAGCAACTACGATGTAGTCAACACCCTGCTGGATGAAAGAACGGATTGCCTTAATCTGATTTTCCTGTTTCTGCTGTGCATCGTCGAAAATCAGTTTGTAACCATTTTCCTCAGTAAATGTAGATTTGAAAGATTCGGTGTTGGCTGTTCTCCAGTCAGACTCAGCACCAACCTGTGCATAACCTACGGTAATCAGATCGCCGTCTGCTGCCGCTTCTTTCTCTTCGCCCTCTTCTGCTGCCTCTGTATCAGCCGGAGCTGCTGCCTCCGTCTCTTTCTCAGCCGGATTGCTTGTACAAGCGGTCATGGATAACGCCATTGCTGCTGCTAAAGCTGCGGACACTAATCTTTTTCTCATACTGTTTCCTCCTTATAAGACCCAATATATTTGTTTTTGCGTATTTATTATAACAAAGTACCCCGCATCATGGATACGGGGCATCTTTGGAAAAAGGTATATTATTTTTTTGCGATGTTTGTCGTTTTCTGTGTTTTTCCGGGTATGTCTTTAAAAAATTACAATTTTTTTCGAAAAAGTTATGATTTTTTTTGATTTCCCAAATAAACCTTAAAGCAGGTGCCGATATTCTTTTCAGATTCAACCAGGATCTCAGCCTGATCGCCATAATACATCTGAATCCGCTGCACCACATTATGTAACCCAAATCCGCCGCTGCCGATGGGGGCAAGTTCCTCTTCCGGCTCCAGTGTCAGCTTGGCGCGCACGGCGGCAAGCTCCGCCTCATCCATGCCAATCCCATCGTCCTCCACCTCAAAGACAAGCCCATTCCGATCCTCATAGCCGCGGAGCACAATGCATCCGCCGCCGCGCTTATTTTTGATGCCGTGGTAGAGGGCATTTTCCACCAGCGGCTGCAGCAGCATTTTCAGCACAATCCGGTGCCGGATGGACGGCTCGATCTCGATCGAATAGTCGAGAATGTCCTCGTACCGGATCTTCTGAATCTTTAAATAGCTCCGGATGTGTGATTCTTCCTCCTCGATCGTGATAAAATCGCGCCCGCCCGATAAAACCGTGCGAAAAAAGTCGCTTAAATCCGTCGTCATCTCCACGACCTGGCGGTTGTTGCCGCCCTCTGCCATCCATACGATCGAATCAAGTGTATTATAGAGGAAATGGGGACTGATCTGCTCCTGGTGGAGGCGCAGCTCCAGCTCCCGCAGGTTCTTCTGCTCCTGCCTCGTCTTATCAAGCAGCCGCCGGATGCGGTCGCTCATCTGGTTAAACGCCCGTGCCAGCACGTTGATCTCTTCCAATCCGCCCGTTCTCGCCCTCGCATTCAGGTTCCCGCGACCGAGCTGTTCTGCCGTCCTCTGTAACTGCTGCAGCGGTTCCGTGATGGATTTCGTGATCGTGACTGCCAGAAACATACCGACCACCAGCACCACCAGAAGAAGCGCCAGATAGCTCTGCACCTGATCCGCCATCTGCACCTTCAGCTCTTTCTGAAGCTGCTCCATGTTGATCATCTCATAATAGGTATACTGCGTGATGTAATCCTGAATCATCGAGCACAGACCCTGGATGTCATTCTCCCAGATATTGACATTTTCATCGTAATATCCACCGGCGGCGGCATTTCCAATCATTTTATCCACTGCCCGCTCCAGGGAATCCAGACAGGAGAGGATACCTCTTATCTTGATATCACAGTCCGACCCCGGTTCCCGCTCGATCGTCGTTCCGAACGCCTGTCTTGCCGACGCAATCAGGCTGTGGGGATTCTTGACCACCGTCGCATACTTCGTCTCGCCCTCGACAATATCTCCATTTTCGAACTGTTCCGCGTCAATCAGCCCGATCATAACACGGTACATCGAATACTCCATATCCGATTTAAACTTTATGTTGTACTCATTCGCCGTCTTGAGATTTGCCAGAATCGCGTCGTAGGAAGCAGAATAGGAAGCGATCATCTTCTGGAACCCGAGCGCCATGCCTGTTAATGGAATGGCAATCACGAAGAGGAGAAGGATCAGACGGGCGCGGAGAGAAAGAGGGCGATATGGACGGGCAGCGGATAATGAATCCGCGCCCGGATCCTGATTTTTGTTTACCTCTGCCATCCCTTCTGTTTTTCCAATCTGCCCCTGCTCCACTCCCATATCTTTCCTCCCTTTTTGAACACCTATGTACTTTCGGAATCTTTCTGTGCTTGATTTTGTGAGATGATTTTTTGTCAGTTGTGCCCAAATTTCTGAGGCGTACGCGGTACGTACGTTGATGAAATTCGGGTGCAGCTGGCGGAAAATCAGCCACAAAAGCAAGTGCAGAAAGACTCCGAGAGTACATAACTTCCTTACTCCTGCCGCGTCTGGCTCGCCTTATACTCTTTTGGCGACTGCCCCATCGCTTTTTTGAACGCCGCGCTGAAATAGTGTGAATCGTTGTATCCCACCTGCTCCCCGATCTCAGACGTCCGGTAGGAGGTGCATTTCAAAAGTTCACATGCCCGTTCCATCCGCACCTGCGTCAGATACTCCACAAAAGACTGCCCCGTCTCCTGCTTGAAAATCGAACTGAAATAGCTCGGACTGACGCCAATATGCGCGGCAATCCGGTTCAGCGACAGGTCGCTCTGGCTGAAATTTGCCCGGATATATTCCTTTGCATCCCGGATCACGCTGCCATAACGGTCGTTCGATGCCCGGTCACGCGCCTGCAGGGCAACCGTAAACTCATCGACCAGATAGGCTTTCGTCATCTCCACGCTCTCGATCACCTTCGGAACCCGTTTTATGTCAACCGCACTTTCCGGAACCTCCGGCGGCTCCGCTTTCAATTTCTTCAAAAACTCCTGCACACAGTAAAAAATATCCATCGTCATATACTGACGCAGCAAGAGCGATTTGTAATTATGTTCACCGATCGCTGCAAAATACTCCTCGACAAACGGACTGCACTCTTCGACTGAGCCGAGCTTTAAAAAATCGTTGATGAGCTTCCGGTCAACGCCGCTATAATCCGTTTTGTCCAGAAATTCCGTATATTTTTCGTAGCTGACAAAATACCTCTCCAGAAGCTTTGATTTTTCCCTCTCTTCCCGGATCTCGTCCGCCGCCTTTTTCAACGCATCGATGAGTCCCGCCGAGGATACCGGCTTTAGCAGATAATCGCTGATTCCTATCTTGATCGCCTCTTTTGCATATTCAAATTCATTATAGCCGCTGAGCACGATGATCCGCGTGCGCGGAAGCGCCTTTTTCACCAGACGGCTCAGCTCCAGCCCGTCCATAAACGGCATCTTGATATCCGTTACCAGAATATCCGGCTGTGCCTTCAATATCAGCGGATACGCGTACTCGCCGTCGCCCGCCTCCCCCGCAAATTCAAATCCGTGGCTCGCCCAGTCAATATTATCCCGTATACCGTGCCGGATGATCGCCTCATCCTCTACCAGAAACACCTTTACCATGGTTTTCCCCCCTGGACTCCATTTTTCTCTGTCCTTTTTATCCATTTGCCCGAATACACCCGTTTTTCATTTCCGTCCACACGCCATTTTGCCGACTGAAAATATTCACGCCTTACTTCTTCTCACTCACTTCATACAAATCACTCCGCCGGTTTTCCAGCGACGGAATCTGCTTCCGTATCTTATCCAGATAATCTAAATCAATCTCCGCATAGGTGATCCCCGGTGCATCCTTTGACCGTGCAATCACCGTTCCCCACGGATCTGCCACCAGGCTGTTGCCGTATGCCGCATACGCCGGTTTCTGTCCAATCTGTCCCGGTGCCACGATGTAACAGCCGTTCTCGATCGCCCGCGCCCGCAGAAGAACCTCCCAGTGATCCTTTCCCGTCGGCATCGTAAAGCTCGCTGGAACAAAGATAACCTGCGCCCCGCGAAGCGCCATGAGCCGGTAAATCTCCGGAAAACGCACATCATAGCAGATCGACATTCCAAAAACGCCCAGCTCCGTCTCCACCGTCACAATCGAATCGCCCGGTTTGACCCGGTCCGACTCCCGGTACGGCGTGCCGTCCGCCAGCGTGATGTCAAACATATGCAGTTTGCTGTACGTCGCCAGAATCTTCCCCTCCGGCGAAATCAGCACACTCGTATTTGCCGATCGCTTTTCCCCCGGAAGTGCCTGCGTGATACTGCCCCCGTGAATATAGATGCCGTGTTCCTTCGCTTTCGCGCAGAGGCGCTCGGTCGTGTACCCTGGAATCTCCTCGCGTCCGCCACCTTCACCGATATTTTTCCCGATCAGATTCATCACCTCCGGGAAACAAATAAGCTTCGCTCCCCTTGCCGCCGCCTCGTCAATCCAGGCGCATGCCGTCTCCAGATTTTTCCCTTTATCATTCTGCGTATCCATCTGCATCAATGCCACTGTATATCTGCGTATCATAAATACCCCCTGTATCCTGCCTATAAGCGCTTTTCTCTCCACAATTACCTATATTTTATTATAGCATCTCTTTTCCACACGGGTCAACCAATGCAAGGCACGTATGCGCGAACAGTAACCCGGCTGTTACTGTACACGCATACGTGTCCAGTAACGGAATTTGCCGTGGCTTCGCATTTCAATACGGCAAATTCCTGCTGCCACCACGTTTTCTTACGGCACTTTCGGTTCCAAAAGTGCCTACCCGTGTACAGTAACCCGGCCTTTCATTTCCGCATATTTTAAAGTAAGAATGTTTCAAGGAGCGTAACTGTCCCACTGATACACAGTTACCCAGGTATTTGCTTATGCCGCCCATTCTGGAAGTTTCCGGGCTTTCCTACTCCTACCACACGATATCCGGGGAGACGAAAGCCCTTTCTGATATATCATTTCAGGTAGAAACCGGCGAATTTATCGCCATTGTCGGACCGTCCGGCTGTGGAAAATCCACGCTGCTCTCCTTAATCAGCGGGCTCCTGCCGCCGGAAGAAGGTTCCATTCTTATAAATGGGGTTCCGCTCTCGAAAAGCCAGTGCCGCATCGGTTATATGCTGCAAAGCGACCAGCTTTTCGAGTGGAGGACGATCATCCAGAATGCTGCCCTCGGGCTGGAAATTCAGAAAAAAATGGATCATGCCGCGGAAGACCGCCTCCACCGGCTCTTAAAAATCTACGGACTGGAACAATTTGAGCATTCCCGCCCCTCCGAACTATCCGGTGGAATGCGCCAGCGCGCCGCCCTGATCCGGACACTGGCGCTAGAACCGGAGCTTCTGCTTCTCGACGAACCATTTTCGGCGCTCGATTATCAGACACGCTTAACCGTCTGCGACGATATCAGCACCATCATCCGGGAGCGCCGCAAAACAGCGATTCTGATCACCCACGACCTCTCCGAAGCCGTGAGTGCCGCCGACCGCATCCTGGTTCTGACTAAACGCCCCGGAACCATCTGCCGCATCCTGCCGGTTACCTTCCCGCTGTCCGCTAACCGACCGCTGGAACGCCGGAATGATCCGGCTTTTTCTCTTTATTTCAATGAACTATGGAAGACACTGCAAGGGGAGGGCAAAAAGTATGAAATGTAAGAAAGAATCCACCGCCCAGAAAGCCTACCTCCGCCGCCAGCTCCATCGGCGCCGTCTGGTTCTCTTCTGCCGGATTTTCTTATTCGTTTTCTTTTTAATATGCTGGGAAATGAGCGCCCGACTGGGGCTCATCGACGCGTTTATTTTCAGTTCCCCGTCACGCACCGTGCGCTGTTTCCTGCGGATGATGCAGGACAAAAGCATCCTCATCCACACCGGCGTGACGCTCTATGAAACGCTGATCAGCTTTACACTGGTCATCCTCTGCGGGCTGATCGGCGCGGTTCTCCTCTGGTCGAGCCGGAATCTTTCAGAGATTCTGGAGCCGTATCTCGTCATGCTCAACAGTCTGCCGAAATCCGCCCTCGCCCCGATTCTCATCGTCTGGCTTGGGAGCAACATCCGCACGATCATCGTTGCCTCCATCTCGGTCGCTGTCTTCGGCTCGATCCTGACACTCCACAACGGATTTTCCTCGATAGATCCCGACCAGATCAAATTAATCCGGTCCCTCGGAGGAAACCGGATTCATATTTTAACCAAAGTCCTGCTGCCTGGCTCAATCCCGCTGATTCTCGCCAACATGAAGGTCAACATCGGTCTCTGCCTGGTCGGCGTCATCATCGGTGAATTTCTCGCTGCCAAACAGGGACTCGGATATCTGATCATCTACGGCTCACAGGTATTCCAGATGGATATGGTTGTGATGAGTATTATTCTTTTATGTATTATGTCTGCGGCGCTATATCAGGGAGTAGGAATACTGGGAAAATTTCTACAGCAGCAATATCACCAGCATTAAATCTGTCCACTGCTTCACGTTTGCTGTTCTTAAACGCCTGCATTTTTCCGCATCCTGTTCCCGCCGAAGCCTGTTTCCTGCCGCTTTTCTTTCCCTCATCCTGTAGAAAACTTGCAGGGAACAGACTTTACAGCTTCTGCTCCTTCTCCAGCTTCTCTGCTTCTTCCATCTCCTCTGCCGCCTCGACTGCCGTCTCCTCCGGAGTCTCGCTTTCAAGCGGAGCCGTACCGACCGCGATAAAGGTTCTCGCAGCCGCCAATGGCAGAAAGCCTACATAGGCGCTGTAGATGCCGAACTGACCGACCGCCCACGCTCCGAGTACCACGCCCAGGAAAAAGCTGATGACCGTATAGGTATAAAGAATTGCTTTTCTCTTAAATTCCTTATCCTTTGTCAGACCGTACTGCAGCCAGCCAAGCACCGACTGTTTGAAGTTGTTCGTCATAAAGATCGTCGCACTGTTAAATCCGTCGGCACCGGAATAGACGCCCCACTGAAATGCGGATGCAAAGAAAATCGGATAAATTCCGACCAGCGCTGGTTCAAGCGGCAGCATCGATGCCAGTGCCAGTGCAGCCGCATCCACCCAGAGGGCAAGTTTCCGCATGTTTATTTTCGTAAAGTTCGTGAGCAGATATGCGGATGCCACGCCCAGTCCAAACAGCACCAGCGCAGCCAGACGCAGAAGGACGTTAAACCATTCCATCGATACCAGTTCCGCTCCCATCTCCATCAGGTTGCCTGTCTGAGCAGAGCCAAAGTTTCCGGCATGAAGCAAAATCGCATAGGCTCCGAGAAATCCCCCGACCAGGGATATATTCCAATGAAGGATCGCATCCAGGCGATCCCGAATCACTTTCTGTACCATACCATTACCGCCTTTCGCGGTTGATTGTATCGCGCGGCGGCTGGATCGTCAATGACAATTTACAAAAAATTACCATTTCTATCATAGACATTATCTATATAATGGCAAAAAAATCACTCCGGATAGTCTCCCAAAAAACTGTCCGAAGTGTTTTTTCTATATCCTTTAATCATGCACCGCACAAGTAAAAAGCATATCCCGGTTAATGGTTTTATAAAACATCTCCCGTATTTCTTCCGGATCACTGGTTTGTCCCAGAATCCACATTAATTTTGTCACAACCGCTTCCAGCGTCATATCATAGGCCTCCAAGAGGTCAAATTCCTTTTTAATGCTTTTTCCCACCTCGTAGACTGACATATTGCTGCCCTCATTGGTTACCTGGGTGTCATGACAACTGTTTTTCCGGTCCGCACCAGATCCTCAATGGATTTATGAAAATCACCCGAATCGTAAGTTGGAATGCCTCCGACACCGAAGGACTCCAAAATCACCGCATCACAGTGTTCTGCCATGTAATCCAGCACGCCGGAATCCATGGCCGGTATCAGCTTCAAAAGGCCCACTTTCGAATTCAATGAATGATAAAACCTCACCGGTTCTTTCATCTGCTCTTTATCATCCAGATAGAAAATAATATGCCCATCTAGGATGGCTGCAATATAAGGGAAATTGATACTGGAAAAGGCATTGTAGCTCTTCGTTTTTTCTTTTTTTCCTCTGGTTCCGGCAATCACCTTGCCGTCAAAGACAATCGTTACACCATATGCCTTATCGCAGCTGGCGAACCGCAGACTGTCTGAAAGATTTGCTCTGGCATCGGTGATTTCCAAATCAATCGGCTTCTGTGCGCCGGTCACAACGATAGGTTTTCTCGAATTCTGCACCAGATAAGAAAGCGCTGCCGCCGTATAAGCCATGGTATCGGTTCCATGGCAGACCACAAATCCATCATAATCTTCATAGTGTTTTTCAATGGTCTCTGCAATCATCAGCCAGTAACGCGGCTGCATATTCGTACTGTCAATATTAATCACCTGCAGCGAATCCACCTTACAAAACTCTTTTGTATCCGGAACATACCTAAGCAGTTCTTCCGATGTAAGAAGGGGCTTGAGCCCATCCTCACTGCTTTTACAGGCAATCGTGCCTCCCGTTCCAACCATTAAAATTCGCTTTAATACCCTGTCTTTTACTAAACTACTCATTGATTCCTTATTTCATCGGCAATTCTCTTTCCTGTCTCAGACTCCGCAATTCCTCCTAATGCAGTTTCCCGAAGTTCTCTTGGCAGTTGCTTTCCTACTCTGTACATAGCCTCAATTGCCTCATCTGCCGGAACCGGACACACCGTATCTGCCAGTGCCAAATCTGCACTGACAATGGCATTCACCGCCTGAGACGCATTTCTCTGTGCACATGGTATCTGAACTAATCCTGCAATCGGATCACAGACCAATCCCATCACATTAATCAATGCCAATGACACCGCTGCTGCCTGCTGTCTGCAGGTTCCGCCTGCCAGATACACTACGGCTGCAGCTGCCATAGCAGCCGCCACTCCACATTCTGCCTGACATCCTCCTTCCGCTCCTGCAACAGTGGCATTTTTCACTACCACCGCTCCAATTCCGGAAGCAATGAGAAGTCCTTCCAGGATCTTTCTCTTAGATAGATTCCACTCTTCTTCCATCGTAACCAGAACAGCCGGAAGAATTCCGCACGAGCCTGCAGTCGGGGCCGCACAAATCTTACCCATCGCCGCATTCGTCTCACTTAACGAAATGGCACGTGCCATCATTTTATTAATCCCCACCCCACACAGACTATTTCCGTTTTCTGCATAGCTGAACTGGCGCTCCGCCATACCGGTGATCATTGTTTTCCGAGGCGTTTTCCAGATTCACCAAGTGCCGCTGTCGTTCCATTTTTCATGATGTCATATCGATTCTCCAGCTCTTTCCAGACATCATCCTCACATTTATCCGTACAACGCATCTCATCCTCAAGAATCTCCATCCACATCGGTTGATTTCGTTCCTCGGCTGTACGGCACAAATCCTCAATTGTATTATACACCTCTGCCTTCCCCACTTTCTTCTATATTCTACTGCATATTCCTGGCACATATCTTAGGCCGTTACTGTTCACGCATACGTGTCCAGTAACCTTAGGCCTTCCTGCCGAAAGTTATATCTGTACTGCCTGTACACTCAATACATCCGGAATCCGGCGAAGACGTTCAAGAATTTTATCATCCACCGACTCATCCACCTCTATAATGCTCAGTGCATGCTCTCCTTTCGTATTTCTCGTCAGCTTCAGAGTTCCTACATTCATGTCTTCGTCCAAAAGAACGCTGGTAATCTGATGAATCATGCCTTTTCGATCCATGTGACTAATCACAATTGCAGGCAGCTCAGCTGAAAGATCAATCCGGCAGCCATTTAAATCATTAATCATGATACGACCACCTCCAATAGACGATCCTACCATACAAAGAACCTGCTCCTCTCCATCAAAAAGGCGAATTTCTACTGCGTTTTCATGAACTCCCTCCATCTGCTTTTCAAAAAATTTCCAGGCGAGTCCTTGTTCAGTAGCAATCTGAAACGCGTCGGGAATCCGCCCGTCTTCCGGACTCATACCAATAATACCCGCAAGTAATGCCAGATCAGTTCCATGTCCGCGATATGTTTTCGCAAACGATCCATGTAAGCCAAATTCTGCTCTGTTAAACGTTTTTCCGCAAAGTGCGCGGGCAGCCCCTCCCAATCTTGCAGCCCCTGCTGTATGGGAACTGGACGGTCCTATCATAACCGGTCCTATCACATCCATAATACTAATATCCATCTTTCTCCTCCTGATAGTCAGAGTGCATTAACGTCTTTCTGCCGTCATCCGTTCCAGATAAAGAAGTGTTCCTAGCGATGATATTTCATTCAATGATAAATCGCTCCCCATTTCCATATACTGTACTGCTTTTTCAATTCTATATTTTACGGAATTAACATGAATTCCCAAAAGCTGTGATACTTCTTTAATACTGCGAAGAACCAGATAAAGGCGAAGTGTGTTCAAAAAAATTATCACTTCATCTGAATATTTGATTTTTAATTGATCCGCCGAATACAAAAGAACTTTCTGTTCCCTCGGCGCATTCGTAAGCAGGTAAAGTAAAGAAAGCTCATCCATACTGTAAAGCCCCTTCAAAAACAGAAGAGAATTCAATAAATTTTTTATTCGCATGATCTCTCGATGCAGTTCCTTATTTTTATATTTTCTTTGTGAAAACACAAACAAATTCGGTTTATTATCTTCTGACAACCTGCAATAAACATCATACGGCGATTTCATCCCTTCCTCTTCCGGAATTAACAAAATACAATATTTCTGATTATAGTTACTTTCATACAAAATATACTTTCTGTCAAAGTTTAATTTCGATTTGTCAAAACTATCAAATCGCATGAACACTATGTATATTTTTGCTTTCCCGTAGTATGGTATTGCTGGTTCAATTTTTCGTATTTTACTGCCCTGAGAAATATTATCCAGTTCCCGAACTATATAAGGCGCCATCTGATGATATAGCTGAAGCATATTCTCCTGCACTGACCCCCGGCTCGGACAGCAGGCCACCATGCTGTTTTCTCCAAAATATACAACTGCCAGGCGTGAACTATCAATTCGAAGCATCATCGGCGATTGCATCGTATTCCCCTCATTCTGTCGTATCTTCTGAATCCGGGAAATCAAAAAAGCTACCGTAATTCCTTCTGTTCCATAACTGTAAACCGTCAATGCACTCATCACAATCGGAAGCTGCAAAATCTCACTCATTTTCCGGCACAGCATATCCGGATCTTTATTCACATGAAAATCAACAAAGGTCCCCAATGCCATATCCATCCAACTGCGTTCGATCGATTCCATGCTGTTGTTTGCGATGATGCTATATTCCGAAACCATATCTCCCCACCGAACAGTTACAGGAATATATAAAATCGGAAAACCACATTCATTTCCCAATTTCAATATCTCAGGATCTATCTCCTCATTTAGGTAACTTCCAGGCATTATCCCGATCCCAGCACATCGATGCTCGATCATCGCCTCAATCAGATGTATCCGGTTTTCTTTATTATCCGCCAGGCTCCAGAAACTCGTCAGATAAAAAATCCCCTCATCCAAATACTGAACAACCGCTGGATAGGTCTCTTCTAGAATCTCGAATCGTCGTATCACACGATACGCACCATTTCCTCCCGCTGCAATATAGCCTTCACGCATGGAAGGCAGATTCAATATATCAATTGCTCTTATCATTCTGCCAGCACCTCCGAGTCGTGTTATATAGCGATTAATTATACTACAAATTGCCCGAACCTGCACCTAAAATAAAGGTTAAAACCAACACATTACACAAACCCTCAAAAAAGGGGGATGCTGCAAATCTGCAGCACCCCCTTGCCTATTTTTCTATCCTGATCAATGACCTAACTGATGTGCCATTTCTACAATTTCAGGAGTAGGGCCAACAACTCTACCTTCGTCAAGAATCTGAACACCATCTACCCATACGCTGCAGTTTAAGCAAATACCATCAGAATGGGTTGCTGCCGGGATACCACCCGGAATATCCGAAACAAGCTGAGGACCAACATTACCAAATCCCCACTCTGTACATCCCCATACTCGCTCATCTTCTACGATATCGCCATTGAGCATTGCATTCGGTCCAAAACCAAAGCTTCCATGCGCAACCAGATAAATCTGTTTGTCATTGAATGATTTCATCCATTCTGCATAAGCCTTTGCATCAGTTCCTTCGCCTTCAATCTTGGTAACATAACCCTTTTCAATAGTAAATGTAATCGGATTCTTTACAGCTCCCAGAGGCGGTGTGATAGTACCATCTACAACGATCGTTCCATTGATGCTGTCAAAGTTCGGAGACCAGCTAATCTGTCCTGGGAACATCTTAATTTCACCCTTACGTACATGTCCGTCTGCTGTCACATAAGCTCTACCCGGCTCATTATCGCATTCCAGGTGCATACCATTTGGAGATGTGATTACAAAATGTTTTCCAGCCTCACAGAAATCAGAGATTGCCATGATAAATTTGGTCAGAAGATTATTATCAACTTTACCAATATTACGAACCATCAGCTCCGGATTAACTCCGCACAGATTCATGTATCTTGGTCTATCTTCTGGATCCGCTACAATCTTATCATATGCAGTTGAATAGAAGATCCATTTATTGTTATACTCTACCCAGGCATCACATCCCTTGATAGCTGCCACTAACGGCTCAATCGGCATATCAATATCGCCGGCTTTTCCACAGTCTCTTGGTGTTGACATTTTCAGGACCAGCGGTTTTGCCCCAAGAGCAAAAGCAGCTTTTGCTGTTGCGTTTACAACGTCCATATTCGACTCTGTATCACACGTAATAGCAAGGGATTCTCCGGGCTGCAAATCAAACATATCATGAAGCAGCTTATAGCACGCATTCGTTAATTCTAATTCGTACATGTATGTGTACCTCCTATCATTTTATTGTTTTCTTATCCTACTCTTCGTATCTAGCCAACGCAGCCAGATAAATCTTTGTATCACGAACCAAGTTATCAATTATCACATATTCATTTGGTGTATGACACATATCATCCAGTGTAGACCAGATTACAGCAGGAATATTTTTCTCCCGGAGAATGGCGCCGCAGGTGCCGCCTCCGATACCACCGCAGTAGGCCTTTGTTCCCGTCTCCGAGATTGCCTCCATCAAGCTCCGTACTACCTTACTTTCCGGCGAGGTAGGCGGCGGTGCTACCACCCGGGTCAGATACTCCACATTCATGTTAATTCCCGGGTATTTTGCCTCATATTGCTTCATAAGTCCTTGGATAAACTCCATCACTTCATCCACTGAATAATCCGGTAAAATTCTTAAATCCATACAAAATACATCTTTTCCCGGCATGACATTAGGACTTTCCACATTGGCAAATTTTTGTGTCACCTCAAAGGTCGACATTGGTGGATTGAACATGGTGTCTTCTTTATCATATCTCGTTTTAAGAGCATCCTCCAATTCAACACCAAATTTCATTCCTATATAACATGCATTGATACCCAGATGTGGCATCGCTGCATGAGATGTTTTTCCGTTTATTGTAAATTTAAGCCAAATCTGCGATTTTTCTGCAATTTCAACAAAAGAGCCATCCGCGCTGCCCCCATCCGGAACAATTGCCTCATCTTTCGGCTGAATGAGTCCTTTATCAAGAAGTGCCTTCATGCCAAAATCACTTCCAGTTTCTTCATCCGACGCATAATAGAAGCACAAATTCCTATCTATCTGGATATGTTCGGCAAACAACGCCTCGCATGCATACATGGTAGTAATCACTGACTGGCTGTTATCTTCACATCCAAGTCCATAGATTCTTCCATCCTTTACTGTAGGAGTAAAAGGATCCGTATCCCAGGCACTTAAATCTCCCGGACCTACGGTGTCCACATGGCTGATAAACCACAGAGAACGATCCGTAAGCTTAGTTCCGGGGATTGTCACAACTACGTTGAGGCGCACGCCTTCTTTGACATTTTCGTCCGGAACCTCGTATACCTCATAGGGGATCTGGCGCTTATCGAACCATCGCATGATCCACTGCATTCTTGCATATTCGCCGGTGCCTCCCATCTTCGGATTGACAGCAGGTATCGAACTCATCTCTATCATATCTGCAACCATCTGTTCCCGTTTTTCTGAAATCAGATTCTGCAATTTCTGAACATCCATCGTGTACCTCTCCGTAATTTATTACTTATTGATTAATGACCAAGCTGTCTTGCCAGCTCTACAAACTCTTCGGTCGGGCCGACCACCTTACCTTCATCAAGAACCTGCACACCATCAATCCAGAGGCTGCAGTTCAATGCAATACCGTCCGAATGAGAAGCTGCGGCAATTCCACCTTCCATATCAGATACCAGCTGCGGACCAACATTTCCGATACCCCATTCTGTACAGCCCCATACACGCTCATCTTCTACGATGTCGCCGTTAAGCTGTGCCATCGGTCCAAATCCAAGACCACTATGAGCCATCAGGAACATATTCGGATCATCGAAGCTCTCCAGCCATGCACGGAAGTTTTCAGCATCTCTTCCACCTTCAATTTTTTTGATATAGCCCTTCTCGATATAGAACTTAACCGGTCCCTGTAATGCTCCGATTGGCGGAGAAAGAGTTCCATCAACCACAAGCACGCCATTTACACTCTCAAAGTTCGGAGACCAGCTGATCTGACCTGGGAACATCTTAATATCATTCTTACGAACGAATCCATCCGCCGTTACATAATCACGACCCGGTTCATTATCACACTCCAAATCCGTTCCAGCCGGAGTTGTAAAGCGCATATGATGTCCTGCCTCACAGTAATCTGAGAATCCCTGGATAAATTTGTTCAGAAGAATATTGTCTACTTTACCAATATTGCGAACCAACAGTTCCGGATGAACACCATTCTGATTCATATATCTCGGACGATTGTTCGGATCTTCTGTAATCTTGTCATACACGGTGGAATAGAAGATCAGCTTATAGTTGAATTCTACCCAGGCATCACAAGCCTTAATACCATCAATCAGCGCTTTCATCGGCATATCTTTATCGCCAGCTTTTGCGCCTTCCGGTGCAGCGATCTTAAAGATAAGTGGCTTAGCTCCGAGAATCACTGCTGCTTGTGCAGTTGCTTCTACAATCTCATCACTGGACATTGTATCAGTTGTAATCGCAATTGTCTCTCCAGGTTTCAACATGAACATGTCGCGAAGCAGCTTCAAACAAGCATCGAGAACTTCATATTCTAACATAACACCCTCCATTCTATTGTCTCTTGGGACAATGTGTCTTTTTTATTCTTAATTCCCGGCATTCGGGAATCTCTGAATCACTATTTACATTTTCCGCACAAATGGCAACGGACAAAGTGACCAGGTTCTACTTCCTGCATTTCAGGATCCACTTCCATACAGATTTTCTGCTTAAAGGCACATCTGGTATGGAAACTGCAGCCACTTGGAACATTAACAGGTGATGGAATTTCCCCTTCACTCTTCACTTTTTTCGGCTTCAATGCTTCTTCTTCCGGTGTAACAACCGGAATCGCCGAAAGCAGCATCTGTGTATATGGATGCATTGGTGCTTCATAGAACGTTTTTGTTGGAGCAATCTCACAAATTTTGCCCAAGTACATAATAGCAATCTTTGTGGATACGTTTCTCATAACACCCATATCATGTGTAATAAACATATATGTCAGCTTCTGCTCTTCCTTCAGCTTCATCAGCATATTCAGAATCTTCGCCTGAATAGAAACATCCAGAGAAGAAGTTGGCTCATCCAAAATAATAAATTTCGGATTGCTGCAAAGAGCTCTGGCAATCGATACCAGCTGACGCTCGCCGCCTCCGATGGAGTTCGGCGTCTTATACATGAAATCCGGCGGCAATTCTACCATCTGAAGAATTTCACGAATTTTGTCATCTATCCCGTCTTTTGAAACTACATTGTGTACACGAAGAGGAAGACTTAAAATCTGACGAACATCTTGATACGGATTCAGGGATGAACCCGGATCCTGAAATACAATCTGTGCATCCCGGCGAAAATCTTTGCTTCGTCCCTTTGTCTTATTCGTAATGGTCTGCCCGTTAAAAATAATCTCTCCATCCGTCTGACGGTACATTCCCATAACTGTATAGGCAATCGTACTCTTTCCGGAACCGGACTCGCCTACCAGTCCCATAACCTCTCCTTCATTGATGGAAAAATTAACTCCGTCAACGGCACGGACAAAGCGATCCTTTCCAATGGGGAAATACTGCTTTAAATCTTTTGCAATCAATAATTCTTTTCCCATTACTCCGCCCCCTCCTTTTCCGTTTTTCCATCTGCATAGCGGAAACAGGCAACTTTATGTTCCGGTTCAATCTCCACTACTGGCGGACGTTTTTTCTTACATATTTCCGTTGCGTATGGACATCTAGGTGCAAATCGACATCCTTCCGGAGGATTTACATAATCTGGTACATAACCGTAAATTCCTGCTGATAATCCGCCGCCTGAAAGCCTCGGTACACAGGAAAGAAGTCCCTGCGTATATGGATGAGACGGCGATTTAAACAAGTCTTCTGTCCGACATGTCTCCACAATATTTCCACCATACATGATATAGATTCGGTCTACCAGTCTCTGGCCACGCCAAGAGAATGAGTAATCATAATCAATGAACGTTTCTTTTCTTCTACAAGCACTCGTAAAAGATGATGAATCTGATCCTGAATTGTAACATCCAGTGCTGTACACGGTTCATCCGCAATCAAGAGTTCCTTCGGTGTAACCAACGCTGATGCAATACAGACGCGCTGCCTCATGCCTCCTGATAACTGATGTGGATAACTTGCCATAATACGATCCGGATCCGACAACATAACACTGGTAAGTGCCTGATGTGCTGCCTCCGTGATGGCTTTTTTATCATTCTTTTTATAAAGACCGGAATACTTGATAATATCTGTCAGCTGCTGACCAATTGTAAATACTGGATTCAACGCTGACATAGGGGACTGAGAAATCATGGATATTCCGGTTCGTCGTAACTGTAAAAGTTCTGATTGCTTCATTTCCAGAACATTTTTTCCTGCAAAATCTATCTTGCCATCTGGAACATGGATTAAATCCTTTCCCAGAACTCCCATTACTGTTTTCATTGTTGTTGTCTTGCCACAGCCAGACTCACCAACCAGACCTATTTTCTCTCCTTTTCCTACCTGCAGATTGATATGATCAACCACTTTAGAATAACCGCGATAGGTACGATACCAAATAGAGAGGTCTTCAATATTTAAAATGTTTTCTCTCATCCTTAGTGCCCTCCCTTATCAAACATGTCGCGGATACCGTCTCCCAGGAAGTTAAAGCCTAAAATCATAAATGCAATACCAGCAGCTGGGAATATTGTCAGCCACCAGATATCCGGCATTAATGCAGCACCGTCAGAAATCATCTGTCCAAATGCCGGTGTAGGAGGCTGTTCACCCAGACCAACGAAACTCAAGGACGCTCCCATCAGAATAACCCAGCCTACATCCAGCGCCATTTTTGTAAAAATAGGAGACAAACAATTAGGAAGAATTTCTCTAAAGAGAATGTGCGCCTTGGAAGCTCCTATTAATTCTGCATTTTTAACAAAGTATTCTTCCGAAATAGATGATGCCTGGCTGTATACAAGTCGTGTATACCACGGCCACCACATAATTGTTACTGCGAGCATGGAGTTCATCATGTTCGGTTCCAGAATCGAAGCTACACACAGTGCCAGAATCAGAGACGGTACAGAAAGGAATACGTCCGAGATTCTCATGATAACTGCATCTATCTTAGTTCCATGATAATATCCGGCCAAAAGTCCAAGTACCGTTCCTACCGGAACAGAAATAGCCAGAACAACGATACTCATAATCAGTGCACCGCGGAAACTGAAGATAACTCGCGAAAAAACGTCACGTCCCATCTGATCAGTTCCAAATAAGTAGTCCTTACAAGGCGGAAGGCTGGCATTTGCGTAGTCAACAAAACTACCGATGCTTTCCGGATGCGGAACAATTACTTCTGCAAAAATTGCGAAAAAAAACGAAAGTAATACAAGCACAAGTCCAAATACTGACAGTTTATTGCGACTGAATTTGTATTTATAAATTCGAAGATTCTCTCTTGTGGATGGAGATAGAAGCGGTTTACGAGCCGCTTTTGTTTCACCTTGCGTACTCATTACTTACTTCCTCCCTTCCGCATTCTAGGATCCAGAGCAGCCACAATCAGGTCTACCACCAGATTCACTACAAAAAATGTAATACCGATAATCAAAACAACCGCACATATAGCATTTAAATCCTTAAACAACATTGCATTAATTCCATATCTGGAAATACCAGGCCAGTTGAAAATACGCTCTACCAGGAATGCATTTCCCATCAAAGACGCAAAATCCATACCCATGGTCGTAATTGCCGAGGTTGCTGACGGTTTCAGAAGATACTTCCGGATCAACAGGTTCGGAGGAAGTCCATGTCCCGTAGAAACTGCCATATATTCTTTGGCTGAGTTATCAACCAGAGAAGAGCGAAGGATTCTGGCATCCTGAACCATCGGCGGTACGGCAAGTGCAAGTGCCGGAAGAAGCAAGTGTAAAAATGCATCCCAGGCCACTGTGAAATCACCTGCCAGCAACGCATCCAGCACAAAAAATCCAGTTACCGTTTTCGGAGCTACCAGTGTTGTGCTTAACCGTCCCAAAACCGGAATTGCCTGTAATTTATATCCAAACAGAAGCAAAAGCAGAATTCCGATTACGAATGCCGGAAGTGCTACTCCGATATAAGACAGAACTCGAATCAAACCATCTACCCATGTATTCTTGTATTTACCAGCCAGAAGTCCAAGAATAAATGTTCCGATTACCATAAATACACCAGCCATGATAATCAATTCCAATGTTGCTGGAAGAAACTGTGCCACGTCCATGGCTACAGGTCTCTTAGTTACAAAAGAGTTTCCAAAATTTCCTGTTACTGCACTAGTGAGCCATTTTACATATTGAACCGGGAACGGATCATAGAGGTTCATCTCCATGCGAAGCGCTTCTTTTGCTGCCTCAGTGGCTCTGGCTCCCAGAGCGATGGTAGCTACATCACCGGGAACAACTCTGGCAATGGTAAATATCAATAATGATGTTCCAAACAATACCAGGATTCCCATCAATAGCCGTTTTATTATGTATTTAATCACTACGCTTCACCTCTTACTGTCTGCAAAAAGGATGCTGCAAAATCATATATTTAGATTATAAACATGTTTTATTTTGCAGCAGAGCCTTTCACAAATCTTACTTTTGATCCAGATTATACTCAAATTCAGAGTAAACCTGACTATAACCATTTACACACTGTGGAACGCCACCCTGCTCTACAAACGGCCAGGTAACATAAGAGCTCTGGTAAGCACATCTCTCTGAAAGGTCACAGAGCCAAGCGCTCGGACAGACTTCATCAACAATATAGTTCTGGATATCTGCGTATTTTGCAAGACGCTCATCCGTATCTGTAGTTCCAAGTGCATCTTCAATCATATCGTTAACGGTTGAATCAGCTAACCACTCACCATTCTCCCAGGTTCCTTTTGTCTCATCTCCATAACGGCTCTGTAAATAGATACCTGCATCATCGAACGGCGGAGCAGAGTTGATAATTGTAATCTGCGGAGAAGTTTCTACTGAACCCATCTGATCAATCAGAGAAACCCACGGAGCTTTTGCAATTGTAATTGTCACTCCAATTTCTTTTGCTGCTGACTGCATCATCAGTGCAATCTTTTCAAGGTCAGATACATCCGAGTTAACAACAATTTCGATCGGATAGTTTGCATAATCATTTGCATATTTAGATGCTGCGATGTATTTCTTAGCCTGCTCAATATCAAATTTAAAAGCCTTTGTATCTACATGACCCATAACACCTGCTGGAACCGGACCGGTTGCCTTAACGGAATCTGGGAAAATAGAATTAAGGATCGTATCGTAATCAATTACGCAGTTCATCGCACGACGGAAATTAATATCATCCATCGGAGCTGCCTGTGTGTTCATGTATACATTATATTCCAGACCATTGCTGTATTTAGCAATCGAAATACCATCTATCTTGCTTAATGCAGACAATGTCTCAACACTCTGCCAGGTATCTGTGATATCCATCTCTTTATTGTTGATCATCGTTCGAACTGTGGTTGCTTCGGTGATAGCCATCTGTTTGAAAGCTTTCGGAGCTTTCTCATTCTCCCATCCCATAAACCAATCCGGATTCTGCTCAGCATAGAAATAATCCTGCTGTACCAGTTCAACTGCTTTATACGCACCCGAACCTGCATCATGTGTCAGGAGATAGGTTCTTCCGTAGTCACCATTCTCACCGTAATTTCCGGCTGACTGTGTATTTGCCTTTACTTCATCTTCATTCAGGATATACAAACGAACCAGAGCGTTAATAAATGGTCCATATGCCTGTTTCAGATGAAACTCAACTGTATAATCATCGACGGCTACTGTCGTTCCCGGCTCAACATAGCTTGTAAAAATATAAGCATATCCCTCACCAATCGTTAACAGACGATCCATCGAATACACAACATCCGAAGCTGTTAATTCATCCCCATTATGGAATTTAATTCCTTTCTTCAGGTTGAAAGTATATGTAAGACCATCCTCACTGATTGTCCAATCTTCTGCCACTCTCGGGATAACGCCTTCATCCGCTTCATTTGACGGGAATATCAGTGTATCATAAATATTGATCGCTGCAATTAAGCTAGAACCAGTATTTACAATGGCCGGATCCAGATCCGGTGTACCGGACACACCAATCTTGATGCAGCTTTCCGCTTCCGCTACCCCCTGTCCGATTGCTGCCGCCTGGCTTCCTTCTGCACTACCTTGATTCCCACCGCCACATCCAGTTAAAAGCATAGCAAACATCGACGCTGCCAATACAACACTCAAAACACGTCTTTTTTTCATTTGGTCCTCCTTTACTGCTGAAACCTTTCGGTTTATCCCGCCAAAGAGACGTACATCTCATGGCATTTTCTTCTTTTTTGTGTTTATTTTCAGATTCGCTCATTGATATGTGATTATTATAGCAATTCACCCCTTCCTCTTTCAATTGTGTTCAACCACAAATTCTTCTCATTTTTTTTGTTTCCAACAAACAGCCCGCCTTTACTGGGAGGACAGTTTCCGTCAATGGCGGACAGTTTTAGCACTTGTACACGTGAAGCGGAGCGTTTTGTTTCATAGGAACATCCTATGAAACAAAAAAACAGCCCCTGCCACACGACAGGGACTGCCTTTTATATTAGACTCTAGGAGTTAAGCTCTATATCTAATAATATGTAACGATTTACATCCGATTATTTATCTTCTGCGATACGTTTTTTGTTGATGTCTTTCCACATCTCAACGTCTACGCCCTTCCAGCAAAGCTTATCCGGGTTGTAGTACGGGTCTTTCTTTGCTTTCATCTGCTCTTCGTAGTCTTTGTACAGCGCAAATACCTCGGAGACAGAAGCAGTACAACTAACATGTTGATCCATGTAGATCCACCAAGTGCAAGGTCGGAAAGATTCCAAGCCAGACCGGAATCGATATTGCCCCAGATGAAGATAAGGATAGGCATAACAATCTGCATAATTCTGATAACCACTTTACGGGTAGCTGCTTTATCATCGCCCTGGAACAGGTAAAGAACCGAAGTCTCGCCCTCGTAATAGTAGCTGATTAAGCAGGTAAAGGAGAACAGAGCCAGCATGATAGCAATGAACAGAGGAGCAATACTTCCCATAACGGTGCTGCAGGCATTCTGAACGAAAATAACGCCATATGTTCCATCTGCTGCTAACTGAGCCATCTGATCGTGCATTGCACCGGTACCACCGATGTAACCAAACTGTGTATTGTAGCATCCGCTTAAGAGCATCATCAGACCAGAAGCGGTACATACGATAACGGTATCCAGCCAAACACCAGCTGCGTTTGCCATACCCTGTTTAATCGGGTGGCTGGTCTCTGCTGCTGCTGCGGTCGGCATGGACTCACCCATACCAGATGCAGATGAGAATGTGCCTCGTTTAACACCCTGCTGGATAGCGATACCAACGCCGCCGCCCAGAAGAGCTTCTTTGGAACCAAATGCACAGGATACAACCTGAGCGATAACGCTCGGAATCTGACCTGCGTTTGCGATTAAGATAACGACTGTTGCAATCAGGTAAACACCTACCATCGGCGGAACCAGCATAGATGCTACAGAACTGATTCGTTTAACACCACCCATAACTACAACTGCCATAGCCAGTGCGATAACCAGAGCTGAAATCCACATCGGAATACCTAAAGCGTTCTTAAATCCATCGCAGATTGTATAGGTAGCTGCTGCCGGCATGAATAATACAACGCCCAGTCCGAAGAATGCTGCATAGAAGGCACCATAAGCTTTCCAACCAAGACCTCTCTCAGCACAGTAAGCACCGCCGCTTCGATACTGACCATCGATACGGTTCTTATAAAGTACGGATAATGTACACTCAGTAAAGCAAACAGCAGAGTTTGTCATACCAGCGATGATCATCCAAAAGAGTGCGCCAGGTCCGCCCATGTAAAGAGCCACGGCTACACCGGCTACGTTACCGGTACCAACACGCATCGCCATGGTTGTACAGAAGGATGCGAATGAAGAAATACCGGATTCAGACTCCGACTTGTCAATGATTCGGCTCCACATATCTTTGAAATGAACAAACTGGAAAAAGCCGAGACGGATTGTAAAGTATAAACCACTACCAACAATCAGAACTAACATTCCAACGCCCCAAATGGGTCCGTTCAACATACCGACAATGTTGTTAATTGCTTCCATATAAAGTTCCCCCTTTATTTGATGTAGTGCCGCGCGCTGGCTAAGCAAGTTTTTCAATTCGCTCAAAAAACTTCTTGCTTTTGAAAAAATTATATCACTAAAGTGAAATTTGTTCAATAACATTATTTGAATTTATTATGCAGGATTTTCATGAAATAACGCAAAGTCATGAATCCCTCTGTGCTTTTCATGAAATAAATTGCACTTTTTCGAGCATCAATTTAGTATAAATGCACAAATATCATGATATTTTGTCTACAACTGCGCCATTTCCCGTTAGACTCCCGTTCAGAATTTTGTCCATTTTCTTTCGGAGTTTCATGAATTTTGTTTACCATTTGTTTATTTTTTAACCTTTTGTGTGATTCATTTAGATGAATTTTTTGTGTTGTATTTGAGATCCTAGGCATATTTCTATCTTTTTCTCCCATTCTTTCACGAATATGATATACTAGGGACACTTGGCAGAGCCATCGGAATGAATGTCCGCCGCACACGCACCCACATAATCCGCCCGGATATTCCGTATGAATCAGATTTGTATTCTACGTAATTTATACAAATTTTCTCATCCTCCTTTGGTATCTGTCAGTTCTGTACATTTTATGAATCAGACCGAACGCTTATTACGAAAATGGAGGGAGTATTTTTTGGATCTTAAAGATATGCGGCTTTTTTTAGCCATTGCAGAAGAAAAGAACCTGACGCGTGCCGCCCAGAAAAACGGTTACACCCAGTCGGCGGCAAGCCATATGCTGCGAAATATTGAAACGGAACTCGGGTTTTCCCTGTTTTCACGTTCCCAGAGGGGACTTGCCCTGACGCGGAACGGCGAGGCACTGCTTTCCCCGATCCGGCGGACGCTGGCGGCGGCAGAATATTTTGATCAGACAGCCGCCTCCATCCGGGGTGTCCAGACCGGTCATATCCGGATCGGCGCTTATCTAAGTGCTTCCGTCCAGTGGCTGCCGCCCGCCCTCAAAAAATTCTTGTCCGATTACCCGGATATGACCGTGGAAGTGCTGGAAGGGTGCTCACAGGAGATTGATGGGTGGCTGGAAAATGGCTCCATCGATTTCGGCATCGTCGGTCCCCACCCGGACGGAAAGATGGACTGGCTTCCCCTGAAAAAAGAACCCTACCTGGCTGTCTGCGCGAACGATTCCCCTTATTCAGAATATGAGCGCTTTAACTTAAAAGATCTCCCCAAGGTTTCTTATATAGAAGAAAAAGGTGAAACCGACCTGCTGCGCCAGTTCCAGCAGCTCGGTATCGCACCGCCCAAGCCAGTGTTTACCTCGCAGAACACCTACTCCATGCTCGCGATGGTCAGCCACAACCTGGGGGTCTGCATCCTGCCGGAGCTGGTCGTCCGCGATATTTCTAAAAATGTTGTCCGGCTGCCGCTCAATCCGCCAATGGAGCGCGTGCTCGGCGTCCGGATTCCGTCAGCAAAAAAAGCGTCCCCAGCTGCCAGCCTGCTGATCGCGCAGCTGCAGCGGACAGTGTTTGAGTTGGAAGGACCACTTTTATAGTCAGATGCTTTTTAGAAACTTAAGATGAAAGTTTTGGGAAAAGAGGCGTCATTCGAATATGAATTTTCAATCAATGGAATATTTTGCTGCGGTTGCGAAAAACCGCAGCTTCACTAGGGCTGCCGATGCGCTGCATATTACCCAGCAGACATTAAGCGCCCATATCGCCGGAATCGAGCGGGAGCTTGGATGTCCGCTCCTAATCCGTCACATCCCGCTGGAGCTTACCTATGCGGGGGAGGTATTTCTGCGCTATGCAACGGAATTTAATACAAAATATGACTGTATGCTTCACGAATTTGGCGATATTTTAAATAACCAGACAGGAAAACTGCGGATCGGCATCGCATTCACGCGCGGACACGCCATCATGCCGGAGCTGATCGCCGCCTTTCAAAAGGAATATCCCGGCGTGGATGTGGAACTCGTCGAATCTTCCAACGATGTGCTGCAAAAATACCTGCTGGACGGCACAATTGATCTGGCGATCGCCAATTTTTCAGTTCGCATTCCCGGCATCATTCTGCGGGATTTCTATGAGGAAGAGATGGTTCTCATCGTCTCCACTGCCCTGCTGCAGAACATTTACGGCAAACAGACCGAAGCCATTATCCAGGAAGTCAGCCGCCATCACCGCTACTCCCTTCTGGCTCCATGTCCGTTTCTCCTAAACCGTGAACATGATCTAGTCGGACGCATCGGGCGGAATATCCTCGCGACAGACAACTTCGTCCCCTCGGTTCATGCCTGCTCTGACAACATCGCTACCCTGCTTGCCCTCTGCGCGATGGGAAAAGGTGCCTGCATCAGCCCAAAAAACCTCGCATTTTCTATTCTCAGCAAGGAACAGCTGGATACACTCCATGTCTTTACGCTCGGGGAAGAAGCGCGGTACCCGATCAAATTTGCGTGGCTGGAACAGAGCTATGAGTGGAATATGATTTCACGGTTTATTGAATCGTCGCTGAAATGCACTCATTAAAAACAGGGGAGACAGCCTCACACACACCGCTGTCTCCCCTGTTTACTCCCCAAATGGTCCCTGTGCGCCCCGGCGCACGCCTCTTATTCATCTACCAATGTAATCTGTACCCTTTTCCCCATCGCCGCTGCGATCTTTACCATAAAATCCAGCGACGGATTGTAGCTGCCGCTCTCGAAGCGGGTGATATTCGGCTGGGAAATCCCCGCCTTTCTGCCAAGCTCCGTCTGTGTCATGCCGTTTAACTTACGATTCTGCTTAAATCCCTCGATCGTCGCCTCCCGCGCCTCCTGCTGCCAGCGCTCCATCCACTGTCTATATTCCGCATCCGTCTGAAACGTCTCCGGAATCCTGTTTGCGTTTTTCATTGTGCTACCTTCTCCTTTTCGAATCTGCTCTGCAGCGGCGCCACCCTCCCAAAGCCCGCCGCTGCCGTCCTCTATAGAATACCATCTTTCCACCCTATAAATCAAGGTATTTCCCTGTAACGGTCCACCGGCAGTTACTTTAGATCGCCTTTTCCCCTAAAACATACGATTCGCGCGCTCTGCCACTTGAAAGCAATGCCTCTCTTCTGGTATAATAGATGAACTTATGCAAACATCTGCCTGACCGCTTCCAATCGGCGGACTCCTAGATATTTGCGGCAAATCTTATATAATGTTTGAGGAGTTACAATTTCATGGAAAAAAGAGAATCTTTCAACAGTAAGTGGGGCTTCATCCTCGCCTGTATCGGCTCGGCGGTCGGCATGGGAAATCTCTGGATGTTTCCTACCCGCGTCTCCCTGTACGGCGGCGGCTCGTTCCTGATCCCGTACTTTATCTTCGTCGCCCTGATCGGCTCCACGGGTGTCATCGGGGAAATGTGCCTGGGACGCGGCACCCGCTCCGGTCCAATTGACGCGTTCGGCGCTGCCTGCGAGACACGCGGCAGGCGCAAACTGGGTGACGCGCTCGGTTTCATCCCGGCAGCCGGTTCCCTCGCGATGGCGATCGGCTATACCGTCGTCATGGGCTGGATCCTAAAATATGCCATCGGAGCCTTTACCGGTGCCACGCTTGCCCCGGCCGACACAGACGGTTTTGCCTCTGCTTTCGGCTCGATGGCGTCCGCATTTGGAAACAATGGCTGGCAGCTTGCCGCCCTCTTCTTCTGCATTCTGATTCTGATGTTCGGCGTCGGAAGCGGAATCGAGAACGCCAACAAGCTGATGATGCCGGTATTCTTCATCCTGTTTGTCTTTTTAGGCATCTACGTGGCATTCCAGCCGGGTGCGATGCAGGGCTACCGCTACATTTTCCGCATCGATCCTGAGATCCTCGCAGACCCAAAAACATGGATTTTCGCACTGGGGCAGGCATTTTTCTCCCTGTCCGTCGCCGGAAATGGAACCTTAATCTATGGTTCCTACCTCTCCGATGAGGAAAACATCCCGGCATCTGCCGCGCGGGTTGCCCTGTTTGATACGATCGCCGCGATTCTCGCCGCCCTCGTCATCATCCCGGCAATGGCAACCACCGGTGCAAAACTTGATCAGGGTGGTCCGGGACTTCTCTTCATCTACCTCCCGAACCTCATCCGCTCAATGCCGGGCGGTACGTTGATCGCGATCATTTTCTTCGTAGCCGTTCTCTTCGCCGGGATGACCTCCCTGCTCAACCTCTACGAAGCACCGATCGCCACCGTCCAGGAAAAACTCCACCTTGGCCGCGTCCCTGCCTGCGCGGTTATCGGTATCATCGGAGCTGCCGTCTCCCTGTTAATCCAGGGCATCGTCTCCGACTGGATGGACGTTCTCTCCATCTACATCTGCCCCCTCGGTGCCGGACTCGCCGGAATCATGTTCTTCTGGGTATTCGGAAAAGACTATGCAGAAACGCAGGTCAACAAAGGCCGCGAAAAGAAATTTTCAAAATGGTTTGTACCGGTGTGCCGCTATATTTATATTCCGGTATGTGTGCTGGTATTAATATTAGGCATCGCATTGGGCGGTATTGGATGATATTGGATGATATAAAAAAATGATTGACAAATCTCATTTCCGCGCTATAATAAGAACTATCATTCAAAACCTACAAAACAAGTAGGAAATATATTTTTATAATCGTTTATGAATTTTAAGGAAAGGAGGAAACCATCATGAGAACATCTTATTCAGTTATGTCTGCTATGTGTTGTTGTATGGAGTGTATGTGCTGCTGTTGCTGTGACACTCTTACTTTTGTTGTGCAGACAGATAACTGGATGATATCTTCATGAGGTTTTTCTCATCTTGCTTTCACTGGAAAGTGATAGATACAATCCAATTTAGGAGGTCTGGACAACCAGACCTCCTTTTTTGTACCCATTTATATTTCAGTATGCAAAATTAAATATTTATATTGCATCCAGATATATCATTCGTATAAAAAACGCGACACATACAGAAGTCATTTTTCAGGAATTATCCCTTAAAAATGTGCTTCCCCAGATAAACACAGTTAAAGGAGACCAGAAATGATTCGATTTGAACATTTAAGTAAAACATTCCAGACGAAAGACGGTGCATTTGAAGCACTGAAGGATGTGTCCTTCGAAATCGAAAAGGGCGATATCTACGGCGTCATCGGTTACAGCGGTGCCGGAAAATCCACCCTGATCCGAATGGTAAACGCCCTGGAAAGACCGACTTCCGGAAAGATTTTCGTTGAAGATAAGGACATTGGAAGCCTGAGTGCAAAAGAGCTTCGCAGCCTCCGAAAGGGAATCGGAATGATTTTCCAGCAGTTCAACCTCCTGGAATCCAAGACAATTTACGACAACGTCGCGATTGCCCTGAAACTAAACGGCACACCCAAAAAAGACATCGAAGCGCGTGTGAATGAGCTGCTGGAGTTCGTCGAACTTTCCGATAAGAAGTCCTACTATCCGGGACAGCTCTCCGGCGGACAGAAACAGCGCGTCGGTATCGCAAGGGCACTTGCAAATAATCCGTCGATTCTTCTTTGCGATGAGGCGACCAGCGCCCTCGACCCGAAAACGACCGATTCCATTCTCAATTTGCTAAAGAAGATTAATGAAACCCTTCATATTACAATTGTGATTATCACACATGAGATGAATGTCATCCAGAAAATCTGTAATAAAGTCGCCGTTATGGATTTCGGTAAAGTCGTAGAAACGGGCTCTGTCATCCAGGTTTTCTCAGACCCGCAGTCTGATATCGCCAAACGGTTTGTCGGCAATCTCATCCACGACGTTATTCCGGAACCGCTCGTCGAGAGCATCCGCCGGGAAACGCGGAACAGCCGCCTGCTCCGCATCAAGCTGGAAAATACAGACAGCACCGAGCCGCTTCTCTGGGATATCAACCGGCGGTTTGAGGTGGAAACCAACATTCTCTACTCCACCATCAACGTTATTCAGGGCATCGTCGTCGGCATCATGCTCGTTCTCTTCATCGGAAGCGACGAGGAAATCAAAAAAGCCGAGCGCTACATTCTCGAATCAAACGAAGAATATAAGGAGGTTGTATTACCATGATTCAGCAGTATTTAGGCATTTCGCCAGACAAACTCATCAAGGCCGGTTGGGAAACCCTGTATATGGTCGGTTTTTCCCTGATTATCGGTTCCATCGTCGGATTTTTCATCGCCATTGTCTTATGGCTGACCCGCAAAGGCGGGCTCAAGGAAAATCCATTGCTTTACACGATTTTAAACGGCTTCATCAACATCATCCGAAGCACACCGTTTATCATCCTTCTGGTATGTGTAATGCCCTTTACGAAAATCATCGTCGGCACCCGGATCGGTACCAGGGCGGCTATCGTGCCATTAGTTATCTATACCGCCCCATTTTTAGCAAGACTTCTTGAGACATCGCTTCTGGAAGTCGGCGGCGGCATCATCGAGGCAGCCCAGTCGATGGGAGCGACCACGTTCCAGATTATCGTTCATTTTGTGCTTCCGGAAGCATTTGCTTCGGTTATCTTGGCTCTGACAACCGGCACCATCGCCCTCATCGGAGCAACTGCGATGGCTGGCTACATCGGAGGCGGCGGCATCGGAAACATCGCCCTGACCTACGGCTATCAGACCTTTAACTTCCCGCTGATGTTTGCGACCGTTTTCATCCTGATTGCATTTGTCTGGATCATCCAGAGTCTGGGAAACCGGCTGGCACAGAAGAGACGGACCCATCAGTAACTTATAACTTATTTCTATTGAAGAAACTGCTAATTTAAATACACTTAAAAGAAAAAGGAGAACTCAATTATGAAAAATGTAAAAGCTTATGTAAGAACCACCCTGACCGCCGGTCTGATCCTCGCAGCTGCTGTTCTGGGAGCTGCTCCAAGAGTGATGCCGGAAGCTCTGCCGCTGATACTGCCGCTGCTTCTTCCGGCACCGAATCTGTTGCTTCCGCCGATGCTTCTGATTTTAATAAGAAGGAACTCAAATACGGCAAAGCGGCCGGACCCTACACGGTTTTATTTGAAGATGCCATTAAACCGATTCTGGAAAAAGAAGGTTATACACTCACCGAGGTTGATTTCTCCGACCTTCTCCAGAATGATCTTGCTTTAAATGACGGCGAGATCGATTTCAATGTAGAACAGCATACCGCTTATGCTGAAAACTTCAACGAAGCCCAGAAGGGTGACCTGGTTCCGATTTCCCCGATTCCGACCGTTCCGGCTGCCATCTTCTCTGCCACCGAAACCTCTCTGGACGCCATTCAAGACGGTGCCAAAGTAGCCGTTCCGGACGATGCCGCCAACACAGCCCGCGCTTATGTTCTCTTACAGAAAGCCGGATGGATCACCTTAAACCCGGATGTGGATCTCTCCACTGTCACCCAGGCGGATATCACGGAAAACCCTTACAACATCGAATTTACCGAAATGAACTCCACTAATATTCCAGCTGTTTTAGATGACTTTGATTATGCGGTTATCACCGGAAGTATTGTATACAATGCAGGAATCGATCCATCCACTGCCCTTCTTCAGGAAGACATTCTGCCGCATCTGATTCTGCAGGTCGTTGTAAAAGAGGAAAATAAAGATGCTCAGTGGGCAAAAGATATCGTTGCTGCTTACCACTCCGATAAATTCAAAGAATATTTAGACAAGAATAACAATGGTTTATGGTTTGTTCCGGAGGAACTGTTTAACTAATAGGAAACAGCATCGGAAGACATCAGCAGGAAACAGGAGGATTTCACATGGCTCTCATTTTAGATAAAACCGAACAGAAAATTGTCGATATCATCGACGCACACCGCAACGAGATCATCGCATTCGCCAAAGATATCTACACCCATGCAGAGCTGGGTTATAAAGAATACAGAACTGCAGAAAAATTTGCTTCTTTCATGAAAAATCTGGGTCTTGAGACAAAGGAAGGACTGGCTGTCACCGGTGTCAAAGCCTACTTAAATGAAGAAGAGAAAACGAATGTAAGTCTGGCTCTCATCGGGGAACTGGATGCGCTCCGCATCCCGGAACATAAATATGCCAATCCGGAGACTCAGGGAGCTCACTGCTGCGGACATCATGCCCAGCTGGCCGGTGTCATCGGTGCAGCCCTGGCTCTGACCAATGAAGATGTAAAAAAAGAGCTGGACGGACAGGTTGTATTCTTCGCCGTACCGGCAGAGGAATATGGTGAGATTGAATTTAAAAACTCCCTGACCGCCCAGGGAAAAATCAAATACGGCGGCGGAAAATGTGAACTCATCCGCGTCGGTGCTTTTGATGACATTGACCTGGATATCGTCCACCACACCGGAGACAAGGATATCAGCATTGGTTCTCACTCCAACAACGGTTTCGTCTCCAAGGTCATTCGTTATAAGGGACTGGCTGCCCACGCAGCCAGTGCCCCGCATCTGGGAGTCAATGCATTAAATGCAGCCTTCCTCGGACTTTCCGCCCTGGCTTACCAGCGTGAAACCTTCCGGGATGATGACCATGTCCGGATTCATCCCATTATCACAAAAGGCGGAAATCTCGTCAATGTAGTACCGGATGAGGTGGTAATCGAAACTCTGGTACGTGCCGCCAACAAGGATGCCATCGCAGATGCTGCTTCCAAAACCGACCGTGCCTTCAAAGCCGGTGCCATCGCCGTCGGTGCTGCCTGCGAAATCACCACTATGCCCGGATATCTTCCGGCTCTGAGTGAAAAAGCCGATGAATCAGTCCTGGCAGCCGCTGAGATTGCCGCACAAACCAGTGAAAAAGATTACCAGATCGTCCAGGAAAATACCCACGCCTACAGCGGCGGTTCCACCGATGTGGGGGATGTACAGCATCTGCAGCCGGTCCTTACCTTCAACACCGGCGGTAAAGTAAGCGGCCTCCACTCCGTTGACTTCGATATCGTGGATGAGGAACTTGCCTATGTGGTCACTGCAAAAATCTTTGCCCTCTCCGCTTACCGCCTGCTTCGGGATGGGGCTGTGAAAGCAAAAGAAATTGTAGAGAATTATCAGCCCATCTTTACCAAAGAGGAGTATATCAAATATATGGATTCCTTTATTAAGACGGAGACGTATTCATAATGGATTTCATTATTTGCTAAATTTCTAATATTTTATAGAAAAGACAGGAGATATTGTTTATTGCAACACGTCCTGTCTTTTCCTCCCTCACAAAATATCCTTTTCTTCTAGTATTTCTGGATATAAATCCAATATTTTATATGTAAATAGCAATCTTTCTACAATATCTGCCGTATAGTTTGAAATTCCCGATAAGTCATTAAATTTTCTTAATCTATATTCCATTGTATTTCGATGAATTCCCAATTTCTGTGCAGCTGCTGTTACACTAGCAAGTTCTAAAGCAATTCTTTTAGAATATGCAAATGAAGTACCATATTTGTGGTCATATCTAAATACCTCTAGTAATTCAGGCATACAAAAGTATTGGATATGTCCTTCCCTTCCAATCTTCTTTATAGCACAATACATAATATAATCTTGATAATGAATCAGGCTTTTATTAAAATGCAGACTTTTTTCAAGTCCTATAACCATTAATAGTTGATTAAGAATATATGCAAAATCTGTAATTTTATGGAATTGATTGCTGCATACTGCTAGCAAATCATATTTTTCCAGAAATGCTTCCAACACATTCAAGCATATTCCAACCTCTTTTGTATCAAAAAATAAAATCAGTTTTCTATTGACTTCAAGAATAATGGCTTCAGGGAAAATCAGCGACAAATGATTTCTATATGACATCATCATTCGTGACTCTGCCTTTCCTGTTTTATCAGAAATAGCAATTATATAGTAATGATCATGAAGCATCCACGAAAAACCTTCTGCCCGTTTTTTGAACTCTGCTTCTGAGTATTTTGCATCCTGAATTAATTCTTGCAATAGATTTTCACTTCGTGTTGTATTAGGTAAAATATTTTCTTTTTCAAGAAATAGTTGAAGTGCTCCACACAAAAAATTCATAATTTCGATATCACTATCTTTGAACGGATGATTATAAGCCACCGTTAAAAACCAGCCAAAATATCTTCGATTTACAATCAAACGGCAAATCAAACGTTCTCTTTTTTTTGGTGATTTCAAAAGAAACGTCTGCGGTGTATTTTTTATTTGCTCCAGAACGTTAGCGTAATCGTATTTTTGAAATAGTTCACTTGTCACATATCCCATTCGAAATACACTATTTAATATCTCGTCATCTGCAGCCATTACTTCATTTGCCGAATGTACCAATAATCTTGTTGTAAAATCTTGTAATAAAATAGGATTTCCAAGGATACTAGCAGCAACATCCAATAAATCCTTTATAGACGTACAATCAAACAAAGCACGACTGATCGCCAATTCTGCCTCCAAGATACGACTTTCCAAATTTAATTTCGATAAAAGTGCTGTAAACACTTCTCCCGGAGCATCACTCTGATATATTATATAATTCTCTGGTTTCTGCATATCAATAAAATCATTCAAATTTCCTAAAAGAATAAATATAGATGGGGCTTCCAGACAGCCATCTCCTACCTCTAACAATACCGGAGCTGTTACCACATAAATAATATTTTTTGTGAATGCTACAGACGTCAATGAAAGATTACAGACTTGGCAAATGTTCTGAGACATATCTTTTATGTGAATTTCTTCTACATTCTCAGCTGATAATGCCTCTATCAAAACGGAAAGCTTCATATTTTCTCACCTACTTCTACAATTAGCAAAGAGGCACTACAAGCGCAGCACCTCTCTAGTTCCAGCTTTAATTGTCTTTATCTTAAACCATTTCTCCTGATTTGTATACCTGAATCAAGCAATCCGTGTATGCTTTCAAATTAGTATATGGATTTTCTCCCAAAAGCACTAAGTCAGCAATCTTACCTGGCTCAATCGTTCCAATTTCTTCTGACATCCCTAATACTTCTGCCGATGTTAACGTTGCAGAAGAAATAATCTTTTCTGGAGGCATTCCATAATCCTGCATAACTAGCATTTCCTTAAATGCAGATGGCTGTGAACCAAAGCACGGAGAACCCGCATCCGTTCCTAATGCAATCTTCACCCCTTTTTCCATTGCTCTCACAAAAGTGCTTTTCTGCTGTCTTGTTACAAGAGCAGAACGTTCCACCATAAAATCACTTAACACACCCTTGTTTTCCGATAATATTTTATAAATAGCCAATGTTGGAACCAAAGTTAGTCCTTTTTCTTTCATCATGTCTAAATACTCATCCGGAATGTCCGGTCCATGTTCAATCGTATCAATTCCTGCCTTGATACATTCAATAATTCCTTCCTGCGAAACTGCATGAACAGCAACCTTCATATGAAGACGATGTGCTTCATGAACAATAAATTTAAGCTGATCTAAATCGTACATGCTTGGTCCAACATCTTCCAAGCCAGCTGCACCACCAGTATCCATAATTTTAATCCACTGGCAACGGATTCCTTTTTTTACAAACAAAGTCTTTTTTTCCCGTATTGCATACAAAAGTTCATCTTTCGTATTTGCAATCGTTCCAATTGATGGAACATGTCCATATATACTCTGAATTGCAGAACCGCATGGAATAACTCTCGAACCTTTAATCCATCCCTTTTCAACTGCAAACGCCGTTTCAATTGATAAATCCTTAGGACTTCCTACTTCTCGTATGGTTGTAACTCCCTTTTTTAAAGAATTTTCAACATTATGTACACTTCTCAAAAAAGCTTGATATGGACCGTACATTTCATCCATATCTTCTGAAATAGCGCTTCCGTCCCATGTACTATGTACATGCATATCAATAATTCCTGGTGATAAATATTTTCCTTCACCGTCTACTACCTGCTCCGCAGAACTCTTGATATCTCTTTCCATTTTCTCTATTCTTTCATTTTTGATCAAAACATCCACATCAGAAAGTATCTGCTGATTTCGAACATCAACTACATTCACATGTTTAAATAATAAAGTACTCATTAATCCTTCACCTCCATTTTTATTCCTGTTTTATAATACCTGTTTTATACATGAATCTGGCAATAATAATTGTAAGCGCTATTCCTCCTAACAATACCCACTGAAGATCAATTTTTAATACTAATATTCCAAATAAGCAAAGAACGACTGAAACAACTGAAACCTTGAATTCTTTTAAAAGCCATAGTCCAGCTAAAGCACCAAATATTGCAGGAACGACATTACTAAATGCCGGAGCTAGAACTGAAGAATTTAACAATGGGGTCAATGGCTGCATCAAAACGATTCCCAAGGCAATAATTACCGTTGTCGTGATACTGGATACTGCCACTGCCACAACTGATACAGCATTTGCTTTTTCACTTCCAGCTTCTATACCAGCTATACTCATTGCTGACAACGCACAAGGAATTTTCTGATTCTGCAGGTTTCCGGTAATATAAGTCAAATAAAGGCTTCCTGGTCCTAAAATAGGTGGAAAAGCAATCATTTCACTTAAAACATATGAAGCCATCAAAATCCACATTGTTAAAACTCCTGGCCATATTATTTTAAAATCCGGCCATATTCCAGAACGTACTGAAGCAAAAAACGGAAATGCGCAGATTGCAATCAACATTGCCCATCCATATAATCTTCCATCATGATGCATTTTCTTTTCAAAATCAGTCATTAGACTTCACTCCTTTCCTAATTATGCTAAGAGCGGTGTTATAATCATTGATAATACTAATCCAAATAAAATTGTTAACGGAAAAGCATAATCTTTCAACCATTTTAGTGCTGGATTTTTCGCTGCCAAATTACATACATATGAAAACAGAAAACATCCAATAATAACCAGACTCGGAACAATTCCTTTCTTTCCACTATTAATTGCAAACGCAGCAATTACTGTAACTAATGCACAAAGACTGAAAATACCAATCCAACGGCTATCCTTTTTTCGGAAAACATCATAGGTTTTACAAACTGGTTTTAAAACCACTAAGACAATTGGCAATGCAACTGAACATCCTAATGTCATCGACCATGCAGCATTAATCCATGCCTCGATCGTCATTGTCGTCGATGTAAACTCAACTCCCATTGCTTCTGCTGCCATTGTTGCTGAAATTAATTCATTATTTGCTGAGCCTATAACAGAAGTCCTAAGCCACGGCAATGCTACACCAAGAACTGGAACCATTACGATTACGCTAAGCACAATCGGGATAGATGGAACCAAACTGATTCCAATGCAATTAATAACAATTTTTTTTAGCTCTTCCTTGCTTACTCCCAACCTTTCTGCTTCTTTCCAACCATTTTTCAAAAAAATGATACAGACAATGGTAACTAAAACCAAAACAACGGCAACAAAGATTGTAAAACTAGCATTGTTTACAAATTTCTGATAATCCATTCCCATTCCTCCTTGCTGTAAATATTTTCTTGTTGCAATTATTTTATAAAACCTTGTATTATTTTTCATTGTGCTCAGTGTACAAATCTATAATCGCATTTTTGTCTGTATGTTTAATGTATTTGTCGTTTTTAACAAGATTTTCAGTCTTTTCCGGCATCATATGACTAAAATAAGGCGAGAAGTGCTTCTCGTCACTGCACTTCTCGCCTCATTTATAATTGTATATTCAAAAACACCTTAAGCATTTTTCCATTCATTCACCGTTGATTTTTACAGCACCTTCCGTCCATTTACAGTCAACTTAAAGGTCGTTCCCAGTATCTCCGCCGACTTCCGGCAAAGCATCATTCTTCCCAGGAAAATCTCAAAATAATCATACATGGAACATATCTTTTCGTCTACCTGAAGATTCAGGGCAATAACTGAACGATCCTTTTCAATCTTAAGTTTGGACTCTGTTACCGCATAATTCACACGGTCGTGGATATCAAAAGCGGCTCTCTCTTTTTCACGAACACGGCTTCTTCGTACATCCGTCTTATCAGCGATAATCAGAGCTGCGGATATTACATCCTCCGGACTTCCGGTGGACTCATCATGGTTGCCAATGGCCGATATAATCGTAATCCGGTCATCCAGCGGCATATCCATCTCCTTCAGTAAAGAATTTGCCAGAAGGGCCCCGTACTCCGCATGATGGGTGCGATTGATGGCATTGCCGATATCATGCATATATCCGGCTATCTTTACCAGCTCTATCTCATGGTCTGAATATCCGAACCGCTCCAGTATCTTTCCTGCCTGACGCGCCACCTGTACGCAGTGAGCCTGGGAATGATCGGTATACCCAAGCTGTCCCAGATTTTCATCACCTTTCTTTAAATAGGCATTAATTTCTTCATTTTTACATATTTCCTTAAATGTCAAACTTGTCTCTCCTTTTAAATTTCAAGAACGCCATCGGCATTCCTTCTGCGGGATACTAAACAAATAGGTAACCCCGCCCAAATCAATACCTGCTCTCGGAAAGCTCCCCCGGGAAGCTTTCCAGAGCAGAATAACAAATTTAAGAGAGTGCAACTATCTAATTTATGTAAAATTCATAAGTATCTATGTAAAATAAAAGCATCTTCAGAGCTGAATCTGGGTATTCCAAATTCAGCTCTGAAGATGCTTTGAGCCTCTATTCTTCCTTTTTTTTCATCTGCTTCAGCAGTTCTTCCGATACTCCATCCAGCAGATAATTCTTATGTCCGCTTCTCCCTGGCTGCTTCCGCCTTTTTGTGCGGCACCGGCAGCTGACTCTTTCCGGTGTGCGGCAGTCTCACCGTAGACACCGGCTCCGTGGGAACAGAAGACCGAGCCGCTTGGGTTTGCCAAATCCGCATCCGGATCATAACCGGCTGCTTCGATGACCTCTTCCTCATTATGGCAGGGTCCATATCCATCCAGGCATGAAACCGGTGCACGGCCGGTAAGTATCGCCTGTCCATCCTCCAGAACCGGTCCTTCAAAAACCGCAAACCGGCGTTCCAGATCCGTCATTGCACGTCCTACCATCTTGTCCGGTATCGTCAGATGAAATGCATAAAATGGCTCCAAAAGCATCGAATGTGCCTGCATCAGACCATGACGGATAGCCCGGTAAACCGACTGACGGAAATCACCGCCATTCAAGGTATTCACAGGCAATTTTACTACCTGTTATGATACCATGAATGGCGGTGATTGTAAAATTTTATCATCGGTTGATGAAATTCAGTACCACCACAAGCAGCAGCATATGAACTGGATAAAATGCATAACAGAGATACTGGAATGGTTTACTGTGGTAGCCCTGTCTGCCGCGGTACAGCCAGATGGGGATCAATGCCAGAAGCGCAAGCCCCTGCTGGCACAATTCAAATTCCATGCCAAAGAGCTGAACCGGATACATCAGACCGCCCAGCAGTTCCACATTCAGCCAGTATAGGGCAGCCAGCTGTCCCAAGAAGCACCACCATTTCCGCCCATGGAGGAAATAGAACACAAATACCGTCAGAACACCGACCCCGTAGTAATCCACCATGCAAAGAGTTCCCAGTACCAGACCTGCCGGCACAACCAAAACGCACACCAGCAGATACATCCAGGTTTTTCCTTTTTTCCGTACCTGTTCCATAAGCCAGACACCTAAAAGGCCCAACAGGAATGTCCAGAGGACATTCTGGTGAACCGGATAAAACCAGGTACCGCCGTACATCAAATCAAAGGGAATTTCTGAAAGCACTGCAAACAGCAGCATCCGAAGGATGTACTTTTTAAAGCTTCTGGTGTGGAAGTACCCCTCCACCGCCATAAAAGCGAAGATAGGAAATGCCACTCTTCCGGCACAGGTAAGCCACTCCCTAGCAGGAAGAAGCGTCGCCCAAAGGTGATCCATCAGCATAAGTGTCATGGCGATAATGTGCAGGACAGCTGCAGTAAGTTCAAAGTTTTTTGAAGCAGATGAATCCATTCAGTTCTTGTTCCTTTCCTATTGCATTTCTATCGTATAATTATAGCTGTATGTGTGAACATAAAGCATATTGTCCTGAGGCACCAGAAGATCCGGCTGTTTTTTCAGCTCCAGCTTGCAATAACTTCGCCGGTGTGAAGGTTGAGCTGATAAAGATAATCCTTTTCCGAGGTAAAACCATACCCGCAGATAATAACGTCCTTTTTTACAATAAAATTCATGGTGTTGCAGGTCTGATCCCCACTTCGCCAAAGAAGCTTGTTATTTTCCAGATCATAGGCAAACATAAAGCAGCTATCCGGCTGTGCGTAACCATTTGTCACACTGATGCCATAAAAGATATCATCCAGGAGGCAGGCATTATTGCCGTTGATATACCATTTATCCGTTGGATACTCCAGCACATACAGACAATTTCCGGAAATATTTTCATAAATATACAGCGCATCCCCGGACCAGATATACTGATATTCGTCATCATAGAAATTATTCCATTCCTTTCCGACCATAGGAAGGGATAACTGTTTGCTTTCATACCATTCGTTCGCAAAATCGATTCCATTTTCCTCTTCCGACACAATTTTTAACGTTAACGGTGAAACTGCATCTCCCTTCGGATGAATCTCCCCAACTCCGGATAAGTCAATGGTGATATACTTAGTTTCAGGAGCCGCATTTTCCCCTTCCCCTGCATCCTCATTTTGAATCAATACGGACTCCTCACCGGTCTCCCGGACACTTTCTGCAACACTTGACTCATTTTGCATCGTATAATCCATGTCCTTCTTGCCACAGCCAGCCAGGGTAAGCAAACAAGTCCACACAATCATAAAAGTTAGAAGTTTTTTCATATATATCCATTCCTCTATGCTCAAAAAGATGTTATCACTTTGGATGAACTTTCTTCTGAGCCATTTCTATTTGAACACGTTGAGAAGTTACCTTAACTTATCTCTATATCAAAACATGCCCGGCAGTTTCGCCGCCAGGAATAATCCAGCACCAAATGAGATCAGATTGGCCACAAAGGAATACAGGGTATAATATGCATCCTCCTTTTTCTTTTCTGATAGCCTCTTAAGAATTGTGCAATACAACACTGCCTCCAGAGCAAATACAATCAGCTCAAAAAGTACATAGAAAAATGTAAATGCAAGAGGGCCGGAATTATAATTAATCACATTGAGCAGCACATTTAAGATAATCTGCGTAATAATGTTGACAACAGCCAGAATCAACAGCTGTTTTTTCTGTCTGAAACCAAACAACAGCGCCACCAGCATTTCGATTAAAATAGTAAGGACGATCCTTGCCCCAAGAGCCAGCATCTCCTGCCGGTAATTATACGAACGGTAGGCCTCAATCCGCTCATTGGTACTCAAATCATCATTGTATTCCATCGAACCGATATCCACACCATCCATATCCACTGTATAATACGTATCAAATGCATAACGAGCATAAATTCCACTGGATACAAAGGTTTCCGTTTCCGGATAATATAGAAGAATTTTAAAATCATCCGGCGGATAATAGGTCCATGCAAGCTCTTTGCTTTCACTTACCTTCCAGCTCCGCTGCAGAAAATAGTATCCATCCGAATCCTTGTAATTCACAAAGATCTCCCAGATACCAGGATCCATGTACTCTTTCTGGGCACTCTCCGTTCTTCCATCCCAGGCACTTGCCGGACCAGTAGATTTCTCCTTCGACAGCAAAGTTCCATAACAGAGCTCATCCCCCATATGCTCAAACTGAATCCGAACAGAGGCCTTTGGTCCCATATCGGCATTGGCTGTCATCGGAAATACTGAAACTGCCATTATCATACACAAAAGCATTATAAAAACAAGACTGTATTTTCTATTTTTCATACCAAAAGCCTCCCTTCAGATATTTTTATTCTGGTGAAGAATCTCATCGGCATTCTTGCTGCAAAATACTACATCCGATGGGAATCATCTTCCATCTTATAAACAAACAGGCGGTTCATCCCCTCCTGCCATGGGTATTCAAATTCCAGACGATTCCCAATTCATCACATATTCTTTTTCTCTTGTGAATTCGTCCATCTCTTCACTCTGAATAGTAAATCCTTCTCGTTGATAAAAAGACATTGCTCTGACATTCTTCTGGTATACCTTTAACTGTAATCTGTCTTTTTTATCCTTGATGTAATCCAACAATATTTTACCTATGCCACGTGACTGCATTTCATCAGAAACAAAAATACCTTCTATATATTCATCATTTATTCCTATAAAGCCTTGAATCATTTTATCATCTTCATACACATAAACTTCCGCCTGTGGCAGCATTTCCTTCACGAATTCATAGTTGCTTATCCAGTATTGTTCAGAAATAAAAAAATGTGCTTTCAGATTAGTTTTCAACCATATGTCAGCGACTCTATTTATATCTACCTTCTGCAACTTTCTAATCATAACGATTATTCTCCATCCAACCTGATTATAACACGATTAACTCATTACGATTTACCTATCTGTACTCAACAATTTCTTCGAAAGGTTTCCTTGGTCTTTTAGCCGGAGCTTCATTGGCAAAGCCAATCGCAACAATTCCTGTCAACTGGCTGTCTGTTCCGATAAAATCCATCAGCTCATTATAGGCAAAACAAGTATTGGCAATCCATAAGGTGCCCAATCCATATCCCGTTGCTGTCAGAATCATATTTTCAATCGCCGCACCTATGGACAGTGAATCACATATTTCAACAATTCGCTTTTCATTTTCAATGCTTGCAAATGGAGTATGCTGGTTGGTATTAAGCACTGCTATAAGGCATGGGGCCTCCTGCATGATTCTAACGGTATTCTCAGCATCCGGTATGGCAAATGCCCATTCCGGCATAAGTTCATGGGTCATTTTTTCTGAATTTATACCATGACGCATGACATCAACCAGTTTATCTTTTTCTTTCCCCTGATATACAATAAATTTCCAAGGCTGCCTGTTTTTAGCAGATGGTGCAAGGGAAGCACTGTATATGATCTCGTCAATTAACTTCCTTTCGATCTCATCTGGCTTATATTTTCTTATACTTCTTCTATTCTCAATTTCACGTATCATAGATTTCTCTCTCCTTTAGAACCTTGCCCTCAAGACTCATCTTCTCCTATGATTTCCAACCTATCCATCCCAACATGACATTTCAGGAAAAGCACCTCAACACCTGCTGCCTTTGCCTCATGAAGTGCAGCGCCAAATTCGGGATGCGTTTCCGTATTCGGCCTGACTTCACTGATGCCTTCCATTTGAATCACAAATGCTATCAAACATTTATATCCTTGTCCGCACGCAGCTGCAAGTTCCCTTAAATGCTTAACTCCTCTTTCCGTCGGGGCATCTGGAAAATATCCAACTCCGTCTATCTCAAGGGTGCAGCCTTTGACTTCCATTAGATATTTTTGCTTTCCTTTTTCCATATAGAAATCCATCCGGCTATTTCCAAAGGTATACTCTGGTTTAATACAATCATACCCCTGTGTCATCAGCCATTCTTTTACCACTTTATTCGGTGCCTGAGAATCAATGTTAACCCATATCTTATTCTTCTTAACTGCAATCAAATCATAGCGAGTCTTTCGATTTGGATTCTTTTCTATGCAATCTTCCAAAATCACTTCCGCCCCCCGCAGCAGTAATTCACGACAACGCCCCGTATTCTTTACATGAACCGGTTCTACCTCTTCCGAGCCATCAATCTTTACCCGCGCAATAAAACGATTGGGACGTTCTATGAAAATTGCTTTCACTATCTTATCATATTTCATGTGACGTGTCCTATAGAAAAAAATTTTATAGTAAAACCGATTGGTTCAGATGGGCTGCCGTGCCAATGTACGGCAGCCATCTGGCATCATTCTATCAGCCCTTTCGCTACCTCTTTCAGTTTCTTAGCCGACTCCACCAGCTTCTCCGCCTCTTCCTCACTCAATGCAATCGGCACATGCGTCTCCACACCCCCGATTCCCACGATCGCCGGCATACTCAGCGTGATATCTTCGATGCCGTACTCCCCGTGCATCATCGCAGACACCGGCAGAATCGAGCGCTCATTGCGGACGATACACTCGCAGATACGTTTTACCGACATCGCAATTCCGTAATACGTCGCCTGTTTTTTCGAAATAATCTCGTAAGCACTGTTTTTGACCTTCTCCGCGATCGCGTCCATCGCCGCATCGTGGTTAAAATGCCCGCGCATCTCGCAGAAATCGTTCAGCGGAATGCCCGATACATTCGTACTGCTCCACGCCGCGATCTCGCTGTCCCCGTGCTCACCGATGATAAACGAATGTACACTCCGGCTGTCCACGCCCAGGTGTTCGCCCAGCGCATATTTAAGCCGTGCCGTGTCAAGCACCGTACCCGAACCGAGCACCCGGTTCTCCGGCAGCCCGCTCAGTTTCAATGCCACATACGTCAAAATATCCACCGGATTCGATACGATCAGCAGAATCCCGCCAAAATCGCGTTTTACAATCTCCGGGATGATACTCTGATAAATTGCCGTATTCTTCTGCACCAGGTCAAGCCGCGTCTCCCCCGGCTTCTGGTTCGCCCCCGCTGTGATAATGATGATCGCCGCGTCCGCCGCGTCGTCATACGTGCCCGCGTAGATCTTCATCTGCCCTGCAAACGGAATCCCGTGCGCGATATCCTTCGCCTCGCCGTCCGCCTTTTCCATATTCACATCTAACAGAACCAGCTCGGAAAATAACCGGCTCTGCATCAGTGTAAATGCCGTTGCTGAACCCACAAATCCGCACCCGATGACTGCCGCTTTTCTTGGATTTACCTCTCTGCTCATACGCTCATTTCTCCTTTTTTCTCCGGCTTATACTGCATGTCCATATTTCTAGCATCCACTCTCTGCATATGGACAAGCATGCCTCTAGTCTCTCCTGCCATTCATATGTATTGTGCCGCTTACAAGAAGGAGTATACATGCTTTGGGACATTTTTTCAGTTGTTTTAACAACGAAAATAGAAACTACAACACTTTCTGATCATCCGACGACAATGTGATCTACCAACAAAGAGGCGTTTCCATCATGTATTTTTCCGTACAGTCCCGCTGCTTCGATTCTGCCGAAATCTATTTTCACTTTGCATCACAACAGGCAGAGTTCTTCGTAACTATCTTATTTATGTAAAATTGAATAAAAACATGTAAAATCAACATTTTCATCGATAGACAAAAAAAGTCCCACGAAACTGCTACTTCCGGCAATCCCGTGGGATGTTTTCGTTTTTTTATTTCAAAGCTCTGCCACGCTCACATTCTGGCTACTCCAGCGCCTCCAGAAATTCCTCATGGTTCATGACTTTTCCAATCTTCGGGAAAATCCATTTTTCACAGAAATCCTGCTCTTCCTGCGTATCGGTCGCGGTGCAGTCGTTGATAACGATGACACGGTAGCCCTTATCATACGCCGAACGCGCCGATGACTCTACACACCAGTCGGTATGGAAACCAGTAAATGCTACATACTCGATCTCATTTGCCCGCAGATAATAGTCCAAACCAGTCGAATGGAACGCGTCTAGCGTTTTCTTGCCTTCAACCACCACATCACCCGGCTGCGGAGTCAATTCTTTGATAATCTCCGGTCCCGGTGTGCCGCGCAGCCATGCGCCGGTTCCCCAGTCTGCTTCCATATCCATCTCGATTCCACGCAGACCCTCACACGCCGGACCACCCTTTTTCAGCTCTGGAAATCCCGGATCAAACGGATGGAACGGGCAGTAAAAGATTTTTGCCACCTGACCTCGCGCCTTCTCCAGTAAATCCTGAAGATTGGCGATGACATGACGCTCGGCGAGCTGCTCCTTGATGTGGGCGTACATCGTTCCGCCCTCGGACAAGAAGTCATTCTGCGGTTCAATCAAAACAATCGCAACTTTCTCTTTCGGAATCTTAATCTGTGCCATACACTTCTCCTTTCCTATTACATCGCATTCGGCAGGAATAATACAATCTGCGGAATGAAAATACAAATCAAATCGACAATAATGATCGCTGCCAAAAACCACATCGAACCGGCGAAAATCTCGTTGACTGTGATCCCCTCCATGCCATCCATTCCGTACAGGGACGATTTAACGGTAAATACGTTCATGCCAAACGGAGGCGTAATCATACCGGTTTCAATCGCAATGATCATAACCAGACCGAACCATACTAAGTCATAGCCTAAATCTGCCATAATCGGGCACATCAGAGGCGTCGTTAAAAGCAGAATCGAAGTAGAATCCAGGATACATCCCAGTACCATCAGAATCAGGATAAATAATAAAACGATTCCGATCGGCGGGATGCTGAAACCTTCTACCAGATCCCGGAGTACATTGATGACACCGCACATGGACAACGTCTTGGAATATGTGGATGCCGATACCAGAAGAATCAGGACGCTGCCGGAGGTTGAACCTGCCGATAAAAGCGTCTCCCAGAACTCCTTGCGGTTGAATCGCTTCCGGAAAATCACAATCAGGAAAGCGCCGAACGCACCGACTCCGCCTGCTTCCGTCGGAGTGAAGAATCCACACCAGATACCTCCGAGGGAGATGATAATCAGAAGAACAATCGGCCACGGACGCAGCACAATTTTCCAGAAATTTTCTTTTTCATACTCAGTCAGCTCCTCTACCTCCGGAATATAATCCGGTTTGATATGTGCGACCGTCAAAATGACGATGATAAATGCGATCGTCATCAGAATACCCGGCATAACCGCCGCCACAAACAACTTGCCGATCGATACGTCCGCCTGCGAGCCGTAGACAATCATCAGAAGACTCGGAGGAATCAACATACCTAAGATCGCAGAGCCAGAGATCGTTCCCAGCGCGATCTTACGGTTATATTTCAGACGAAGCATCTGCGGAAGTGCAATTTTCGTAAAAACAGCCGCTGACGCAACCGTAACACCTGTGATAGCTGCGAAAATCGCATTGGCGATAACCGTCGCGATTCCGACGCCGCCCCGGACTTTCTTTAATAAAAGGCTGGCTGAATCATACAAATCCTGGCTGGCGCCGGATAAGTTCGCCAGAAGTCCCATCAAGACAAACAGCGGAATAACGCCGAACATATACTGCCGGACCGCGCCCCACGCCGACTGGCTTAGCACGTTCATCGCTGTTGAAAAACGTCCCGTGAAAAGGAATACACTGAGCACACTGGTAAACATCAGGGATGTGCTCAGATGAACACCAAAGAAAATCAGCGCCAGCAAAAGAATCAGTGAAAGTGCTGCTACTGCTCCTGTACTCATTCTGCCTTCCCCCCTTCTGCAAAGCTTTTTCCTGTAACTAATTCATACGTATACTTTATAATCTGGTTGATAAATTCCAGAATCATCAGCGCGGAACCGAATATAATGGAAAAACGCCCCGGAACCGTTGTGATACGGACCGATCCGGCTATCTCCGCTTCATGAATCGAAATTGCATTTAACAGATTTCCCCAGCTTGCCCGGATAATAAATGCATACACCAAAACACCAATCAGCGCTGCTACAATATCGATCACATGTTTTCCCTTTACACCGACCTTATCATACAGCATAGTTGTCCGGACATGGGCTCCCTTAACTGCTACATACGGAATCTCCAGAAAACATACGATAATGATAATGCTGCTGACAATTTCCGCCGTTCCCGCGAACGGTTTATTTAATATCAATCGGCTTAGAACGTCCGCTGTAATCAGAATCATGATTCCAAATACTGAGATCGCTGCAATTCCATCCATAATACTCAAAAAACGTTCCAGACACCGATCTAATTTTCTAAGGACTGACATATCATCCCACCTTTTCTCTCTTCTGTCTGTTCTTTCTCTGTCTTTCTGAACACATCGGGACATACCTTCGCTGTATGTCCCGATGCACTTTTCACACGGCTCACACTCTCCTCTGCGACAAGCCGCTCCCTTCAATTTTCTTACTCGCTGATCTTCCAGTCGCGTACTCTCTCTACACCCTGAGATTCCAGAATCTCATAATAATCTTCCACGATCTCGGAACCATTGTACCCAGCGTCGTCAAGGCTCTTTACCAGACCATTGACAACATCCGGAAGACTTGCTGCCCATTTTTCCTGCTCTTCACGGCTCAGAGTTGTAACGGTACAGCCCTGCTCTTCCAGTGCTTTGATATCTTCTTCGTGAATCGTATTGATATACTCAGACTCATAGTCCAGATAGCCCTCGCCAACCTCGGAAATGATGTTCTGTACATCCTCCGGCAGGTCATTCCAGGTATCCATATTGACAGTAATTGCATTGAACGGAACTACGTTGAAGTTTGCGTCCAGATAATACGGCGCTACCTCATATACCTTTAAGTTGACACAGGAATGGGTCGGCTGAATCGTCGCCTGACATACATTAGTCTGTAAGTTCTGATAGGTATCATTTAAGGAAGTCTGGACGCCGACTGCACCAGAGCCCTCGATCCAGGAGAGGTTGATGCCTGCCGCGCCGATCTTCATTCCGTTTACATCTTCCAGAGACTTAACTTCTTTCGTGCTGAAGAATCCATACGGATCCGATACACCGATTCCGACGAACTTCTGGTTGTAGCTGTCTTCATAAATCGAAGTGAATTCCGGATATTTCTCATACATCTGTTTGATCGTCTCTGCCACAATCAGCGGATCGGAGCAGGAGAACGGCATACTGTAAACCATATCCTGTAACGGAAGTCTGGATGCCTCAAATACAAGAATCGTACATCCGATATCGACCAGACCATCCTGCACGCCCTGCAACTCATTTCCCAGGGAGATAACAGAACCGCCGTAGGATTTAACCCAGTCGATCTCATAATTTGTCTCTTCACTGACTCTCTCCGATACATTTTTCACAAAATAATCTTCCAGCGCTGTGATCCATGGGTTGGATTCCGAATGTCCGGATCCAATTCGAAGTGTAATCTTTTCTTTTCCGCTGGTTGCTTCTGCCTGTTTTTTATCGCCGCCTGTTGTACTGTCTGTTTTCGCAGATGAACTTCCACCGCATCCCGTCATTGCCGTCATTGCCATTATCGCTGCTAAACCTAATGCCACAAATCGTCTTCTCCTCATGTTCCTTCTTCCTTTCTTTTTCTCTTTTTCACGTTCTGCGTTTCTTTTTTGTTTCGCTTCTCCGTTGGACACCGGATATTGGATACAATTTGATACTATTACTCTAACACCACCTGTCTGTTTTGTCAATAAACTTTCTTATATAAACATCATTCTGTACAGTTTAAACAATATTTTAGTTTCAGATTGGATACATTATCCAATTTTATTGCTATTCCTTTTCTTTTCGGTTATAATAATCATAAAGAAATTTAAAAGGAGCCATGGTTTATGGATCAGACACAACCAATTATTCAATATACAACCGTTTCCGACTCAGTCTATCTCTGGGTCAAAAATGCAATTATTCAAGGTGAGTTTAAGCCAGGCGAACATATCGCCCAGGAACGCCTCACCAAAACACTTGGAGTCAGCCGCACCCCGGTCCGCGACGCAATCAAACGTCTGGAAGCAGAGGGACTTTTGATCACGAAACCGCACTGTGGGGCAGTCGTATTCCAGCTCTCCAAGGAACGTCTGACGGAAATCTACGACATCCGTATCCTGATGGAGCAGTACTGCGCCGCCAGAACCTGTATCAGGGCAAGTGATGACGATATCCGCCAATTGGAAGAGATTAGTTTAAAAATGCTCGATTTTTCCAATAATTCGAAGGAATTTATGCAGCTGGACCGCCAGTTTCACACCCGGTTCTGTGAGCTCTCCGGCTGCGACGACACCGTTGAGATCCTGCAGGGACTCTGGAATAAATGTGATTCCTTCAAATCCATCTACTACTCTCTGGAGGGACGCATCAACGATACTCTGTCCGAGCATGCAAAGATCATCCAGGGACTGAAAAACCGCGATATCGACGCCACCAAACAGGCGATCTACGGTCATCTGAAAGATGTTGTCGAATGTGTTGGACGCCAAGCCAATTTTTCTTAAAGACAAAACACCTACCAAGCATCGACAGCCGTATAATTACAAAAGGCGATGAGCGCAGTTCCTGTCTCTCTGCGTTCACCGCCTATTACTTTTTTCTGCTTTTCTTATCTACCCGCCAACAGCGAAATCTGCGCCGTCTCCTCGACAAGTTCCGCCAGATAAGCTGCCTCGCGCATCGTCCCTGCCACCGTCACCTGACCGTGACCGCGCAGAAGGAATGCATTCATCTCTTTATTTTTCCGGAACTCTTCCAGAATCATCGGGAAATATTCCTTCGGAACGGCATACGAATGGGTGTCAAACACCGGCACATTTCCGCCCAGCTTCATTTCCGAATGGTGCGTCGAAAAATCAAGCGTCTCATGCTTATCCGCCCATGCAGTCGCATATGGGGAATGGCAGTGCATGATCGCGCACACCTCCGGGAGCTCCCGGTAGATCGCACCGTGCAAAAGAGCTTCTTTGGATGGTTTCCGATTGCCCTCAATCAAGTTTCCGTCAAAATCCGTCACAACAATTGTGTCCGCGCACACCTCGTCAAACGCCACATCCGTCGCCTTCACAAGCATCCAGTCATGCCCTGGCGCACGCATACTCAGATTTCCGCCGTTGCTCATCTGATAGCGGAGCTGATAAAATTTGTGAGCCGCCTGTTCCATCGCATCGCTCAGCTCTTTGTATTCCTGATATTTCATGCGCTCTCCTTTCTGCTGCCCTCCGCTTCATTCAGCAGCGCTTCCATCTCCTGTGCGCAGATATCCGCAAATTCAGGATCACAGAAATTCAGATCATACGCTTTAAACACAATCTCCGGCTTCAGATCCGCCTCGAAAATCTGACGCATCTTCTGAATTGTCTCCGGTTTATAGAAAAATTCCCCCGGATAACTCATTGTCCGCAGTCCTCCCATCGGGAGAATGACCTCCGTTTTTCCCTTGGAACGATTCAGTCGTTCCACGATCGTGTGTGTAATATCCAGAATTTCGCTCTCATACAGGCGCGTATGTGTTAAATCCTGATTATGCCATACGTACCCCCGATCTTCCTCATCTTTTAAAAGTTCCTCTTTCCTCAGACACGCAAAATCAATGCCGCCCGGGCAGATCAGCGCCGGGATCCCCATCTCCGCTGCCGCACACAGGCGGTTATCCGCACCCTTGCTGTATCCGTAATCGCCCAAATATTCCGCTGTCATCTCATGCAGTGAGAGATCCATAACGGCTGAAATAACGCCCTCGCGGATCATCGACTCCATCACCCGGCCGCCGATTCCGGTCGAATGGAAGCTGATCATCTTCCTGCCGCGCGCCGTCAGCTCGTCGGATGCCCGCATCACGGTATCATTCGTAATCCCCATAAGCGTTGTCGCGATATATTTTTCCCCATGTGTATCGATCCGTTTTCCCCCATATGTCACCATGCCAATCAGGGCGCTGACTGTATTTCCCAACACAGCCTCATTAACGGGGTTCATACCGGCAAAATCAACGATCGACGGAACCACCATGATATCTTTATCGCCCACAACCGTGTCAAAATACCGGTATCCGCTGGCGATCGTGGAACAGATAATCTTCGGAAATCCGATCGGAAGCAGCCGCAGCGCCGCAGAACACATAACTGTATTTTGCAGTCCCCCCATTCCCATCACGCCGTGAATTTTTTTCTCTCCGACGAGTTTTAACAGCATCTTGGAAATACTCTCCGTCATCGCTGCGATCGCACCGCTCTTGTCCATCGCGTGCACCTGCTCCCAGGTATAACCACCCATTGCCAGAATCTCCTCCCGGCTGACATCTGCGCGCATCGGAATATGCGGTCCCGTGCTGACATCGAGTATCAGCGGACTGTTTCCGCTCATTTTTATTTTTTTCTGTACAAACTGTACTTCATGATATTTCGTGTCACAGCTTGCAATTACCCCAACCACTGCCATTTTCTCGAAGTCTCACGAACTTCTTCTTTCACCTGCCTTTCGTCTTAAAGACCAAGGATCGGTGTTTTCGAAACCCGATCTAACATTTCGCGGTCATGGCAGGTCAGAATCTTATCCAGACTCTCTGCCCGGGCTTTGATAAGCTCGATGCTCTTCCAGGCGGAGACAATATCTGAAAACCGGTTCGGAGGCGTAATATCATAATGAATCTCTTCGATCGGTTTCGTATTATCCATAATGAAAATTGCATCGCCACAGCAAATATATCTGCCCGCTGCCGTGTTGATCTCAACCGACTGATGCCCGATGGAATGTCCCGGCGTCTCAAATACGCGTACCCCCGGCATGATCTCTGCCTCGCCTTCTACCAATTCCATCTTGAGTCCCTCAAATGGGCGGGTAATGCCAAGCTGCGGTGCCTCGTATGATTTGTAATAGAGCGGGATTGGATCCATCGCAAATTCGTATTCCTTCTTGTTTACATAAAATTTCGCATTCGTGAATTTATCCATATAGAAGCAATGATCCCAGTGCAGATGGGTAAACACTACAATATCAATATCCTCCGGTTTATATCCGATCTTTGCAAGCTGATCCGCGATCGCCATGCCCTCCGGCTGATATGATCCATGATGGTGGTATTTATCGGCGCGCTCTGTGTATGCCATGCCTGTATCCACAAGCAGCAGTTTGTCTCCGCCCTCTACCAGATACGTAAAAACTGGGTATTCTTCCTCCCGATCGGAAGCATCGGGATAATATGCCACCGTAGAATGGTGGTAAAGATACTGTTTCGGAATCATCGTCACGAAACCAGTGTTGATTGGTCTGATTGTTAAGTTACTCATATCGGTACCTCCTGTCGCTCGTCTGGCTATCTCAAACATGAGATAAATGCCAAATTTGTTTCCTAAAATGGAGCATCCAATATTGTATCCAGTGTCCAATAGTATTATAATAAAAAGAAGCATAGCTGTCAAGAAAAGTTTCAATTTCCATCTGAAAGTAACAATGAATCGGATCCAAAACACCAAAAAGGAGGAACCTCATATGAAAATTACGGTTGCAATCGATTCCCTGAAAGGAAGTCTGGCCTCGATGGAAGCCGGAAACGCCGCCAAAGGCGGCATTCTCCGCGTCTATCCCGAGGCAGAAGTCTTCGTGCGCCCTCTGGCAGATGGCGGCGAGGGAACCGTGGATGCCCTGACGGAAGGACTGGGCGGCAGGATCCACACCATCTCCGTCTCCGATCCGCTCGGACGCCCCCTTCAAGCCGACTACGGGATTCTCACCTCACCGGGACAGGGCGAACCGCTTGCGGTGATCGAGATGGCTGCTGCCTCCGGACTTCCGCTCCTGGCTGCTGCGGAACGCAATCCACTCCGCACTACCACCTACGGTGTCGGAGAACTGATCCTTGACGCCATCCGCCAAGGCTGCCGGCGTTTCCTGATTGGCATCGGCGGCAGCGCCACCAACGATGGCGGACTCGGCATGCTCTCCGCGCTGGGATATCAATTTCTCAAAGAAGACGGAACGCCCGTCTCCCCGGGTGCCGCCGGACTGTCAGAGCTTTCTTCCATCCGTACCGGCTCCGTTCTTCCCGAACTGTCCGCGTGCAGCTTCCGGATCGCCTGCGATGTCACCAATCCGCTCTGCGGTCCAAATGGCTGCAGTGCCGTCTATGGTCCGCAAAAGGGCGCTTCCAGGGAAGATATCGTAAATATGGATCGCTGGATGCAGGCATACGCCGTCCTTACTGCCCGGCAATTTCCACACGCCGATCCAATGGTTCCCGGCACGGGTGCCGCCGGAGGTCTCGGATTTGCCTTTTTAAGCTATATGAACGCTGTCCTGGAACCGGGCGCCTCGATCGTGCTGGAAGAAACTTCTCTGGAATCGTTCATCCAGAACAGCGATATCGTCATCACCGGTGAGGGTCGTCTCGACGGACAGACTGCTATGGGAAAAGCCCCCATCGCCGTCGCCAGACTGGCTAAAAAATACGGCAAGCCCGTCTTCGCCTTCTCCGGCTGCGTCACCCCAGATGCCATCCAGTGTAACGATGCCGGAATCGACGCCTTTTTCCCAATTCTCCGCTCCATCTGCTCGCTGGAAGAAGCAATGGAACCGGCCTCCGCCCGGAAGAATCTGAGCGATACGGTGGAACAGGTGATGCGGGTGGTTCGGCGGTTTTCGTAAAAATTGGAAACAAAGAATGTGCTGATATAAGAAAATCGGAGAGGAACTTTGATCATTCATTCTCTCCGATTTTTTTCAACTTACCTTGTATATTAGCTATTATACATTCACTTTTTCGAAATCATTGCCATAAATTTTCGAATATACATCCTTCTAATTTTTATTTAGAGAGCGCCTTCTCCGCCGCATCCAGCCCCTCATATCCATATGCCTTCACTTCCGCCTCCATCGTCAGAAGTGCCAGACTCTTTCCTTCCTTTTTCAGGTCATTGATAAACTGCCAGTACGTATGCAGGGTGCTGTCCGAGTAAGTCCGCAGTTCTCCAAGCAGGTACGTCTGGAAGGAAGTATCATACGGCGTATCTTCAGAACTGTAGAGAAGCCGGTTTCCAGACGCCAGCACCGGATATTTCGCCTGGTACTCTTCCATCCAGGCAAGCTGCTGTTTCACGATCGCATCACTCCACTGTTCGCCCGCCAGCGTCGGATCAATCAGGAAATGATGCAGTTTCTTAAACTGCTCCGGTGCGGTGCTCGCCATCATCCACGCATATTTCTCCATTACCAGATTGCGCCCCTGCTCATGGGCGCGGTCCATATCCGCCAGCACGCAGTCGATGAGTTCCTCTGTCCACGGTGCAAAATGGCTTCGTCGCATGATAAAAAATGTCTCCGGATCGTCCTGACAAGAAGCACGTCCGCCCTCGTTATTGACTTTCTGAAAATCTTCCCACTCCATCTGAATCAGTTTCTCTATTTTCTCCTGTTTCGTCATACGCTGTCCTCCCTTTCGCTTGCCAGATCCCTTCCAAATCAATTTCCTGCATCTTTTCTTTCATTTACAGTCCATGCGCGTTCCCATTTTGATGTGTCTATCCGCGGCTTATCCTTCCATCACATGACATTTTTTCAGCTCCGGATCCTGAATCCGTTTCATGATCTCCCACGTGTGCGCTTCCAGAAATGCATCCCGGCTGTCAGTCAGTCCCTGTTTTCGCAGTTCCCCAACTACCGCCTGACAGATTTTCTCAATCCGACCCACACGCGGATCCAACTGGTTTACATAAGGATTCCATCCCGGGGGAAACGGCGGCTTCCACATCTCGCTCGTATCTCCCATCACCGAAAGCTCCCGGATTTTTTCCGCCACCTCCGGCAATATCTGAAATTTTTCCATTCCCCGGAACATCCACTTATAGTAAGGCATATACGTCCGGTTTAGTAAATAGACCATCGAAATCGCCTGCCGCACAAATTCATCGAGCGCCAGCATCGCCGCAACCGTATCCCCCCGCCGCATACAGCGGCCATAATTATACTGTCCCGACTGCGCCATTTTCGCTGCCCGCGCCGCGATCTTCTTGATCCGGACATCCTCTGGATAATACTTCCGAAGCTCCTCGCGGACCGCGGAAAATTCTCCCAGTCCGTCCTCAAAAACTGCCCCGCCTGTAACTGCCGCCAGCTTATCCTCCGGCAGATGCAGCCAGCGCATCAAGCTCCTTGGCGGCTGTTCCATCCCGATAAAACGGCTGTAAAATGCCTCTATCTCAAACACACCGACACGTCCGCCGCCCCGCGCACTTGTAAGCCGTGCCGGAATGCCCGCAAACTCCCCCGGCAAACGGTCGTAAGCATCCTGAAGCGCCTTCCCGTACTGGTTATAATCTTCCGCCGAAAGCCAGAGGTCAAAACCTGCCCCGAAATCGTGATCCTGCGATATCGCATCGTCAAATCCCAGGCATTCCGAACCTTCGCCCACCAGCCCCGCCGCCAGCCGCGGCAGAAGCTCTGGAAATTCCCGCTCCAGCATCGGACGCCCAACTTCTTCATAATATCGTTTTGCCAGTTCCAGTCCCTGCATCTGATCCCCCTACCTGATTTTATGGCTTTTTCTTGTCCTTTCTCCGCTTTCTGAATCTATTTCAGAAAATGTTACTGTTCACGCATACGTGCCCAGTAACGGAATTTGCCGTGGCTTCGCATTTAAATACGGCAAATTCCTGCTGCCACCACGTTTTCTTACGGCACTTTCGGTTCCAAAAGTGCCTACCCATGAACAGTAACCAGAAAATTTCCATCTCAGAATTTCGCATCCTTGAACTGGCAGCTCGCACAGTGCTCTGTTTTCCGCCTGTGCTTTCCGTTCTGCCCTCGTCACCGGTAATGCCTTTTTCTTCCTTTTCTTTTTTGATCATCTCCAGATTCTGGCGGATCACCGCGCACGCATCGCTCTCGCCAAACCGGGACTGCGTTACCATCAGCGCTTTTTCCAGCAGCCCGATCGCCTGATCATAATTACCGCGCCTCCATGCCAGCTCCCCGGCTGCTGCCAGCGCCGAACCAAAGTGTCCCGACTGCACGCCCTCCGAGGACGCATAAAAGGTCAGGCTTTCCTTTAACTCTTCGTCCGCCTCATCCAGCCGTCCCAGCGCCATCAAGGATAGCGCCCGGTTGACATGGGTCGTTGCCACCTCCGCCTCGCTGTTCTCCATCTTTTTAATCAGTTCCAGCGCCTTATCCAGCGATTCCAGCGCCTTTTCATGTTCCTCCTGTTCCTGATAAATCTGGCTGATATTGTTGTAGAGACTCGCCATCTCATAGCCATCCGTTTTTCCAAGATTCTTAAAAATCGCTTCCGCCTCCCGGTACTGGGAAAGCGCTTTTTCCACATCTCCTGCCATCCGGCGCGCGGTTGCCGCATTTAAAAGTGTCGTTCCATGGTGGATCGAACCATCCAGTCCCATCCCCGCAATCAGGGACAGCGCCATATCCGCCATATCGACTGCCTGTGCAACCCGTCCGGTATTCCGGTAGAGTCCTTCCATCTCATTGCACATCATCAGGCAGAGGCTTTTGTTCCCTGAATCCAGCCCTTCCTTCATCCAGCCCATCATTTTCTCTTCCGCTTCGTCCAGTTTTCCCTGTGCATAAAGGCGATCCAGTTCCTGAAACATCTGCTGTGTATCCATTTTTATCCCTCTTTCTTTCCCTTCTTTATTCTTGTTTCTGTTATTTTTTTCATTAATGTGCTTGGCACCTTTGACACAAAAAGAGATACCGCAAAACCTCCCATCCCCCTGCTCCCCATCTTCTTATTTCTGACAGGTCAGTGCACGGATTCTGTGGTTTTGCGGTATCCACTATCTGTTCTCAAACCTTGTAAAATCTATCTCTTTCTCAATAATGCTTTCTATGCTACCATGCAGCACCCGCATTCGGATCGCGTTTCATTTCAACGATCCGGCTTTTACAAATCCTGTATTCATCAAACGAAGCAGCTTCCGATCGCCGCATCACCCCATCGGCGAATATCCAAACGTATTTACCAGCGCATCAATCTTCTTTCCTGCCTTGCAGAGCGGGCAGTCACGGTAATCTGAATACGTATAATCCGGTAAATCCTTCTTGCCAAAGACTGACTTGATCGGCACACCATCCAGCGAATCCATCGCACTGAAAATCGCCGATGCGCCCTGTAAGATACCACCGTAATACTGGATGCTCTCAACTGCCTTATTTAAGGTGCGTCCCGTCGTCACGGATGCCATCAGGATCATCACGTGTTTATCGCGGATCATCGGAATCAGGTTGTCACGGAAAATGATCTGGCTGTTGTTGTTGAACTCCGGGCTGATTACATAGATAGATTTGTGCGCGTTCGTCGAGAGAAAACCGCCCTTTGCCAGCTCCTCCGCCAGAAAAGCACCGATAACTTCCGTGCCCTCCATGCAGACAATCGTGTCGATCACGGTGTCATACAGATACATGCCAACCAGCGCCTGTGCAACTTCCTCCGCCTCTTTCGTTCTCGCTTTCAGGGTCGTCACATCAATGTAATAATTGATATGTGCATGGTTTGTTGCGAAATGTCCTGGCCGAATCTTTAACGGTACTGTCGCTCCAGTTGTGTAGATCTTTGTATAACTTTTCTCCATAAAAACGCCCCCTTCTCCATCTAAATAGGTGTTCATAAATGTTTGAAACTGCTTCTAAAAGTTCCATGTTCACAGTCACTTCCATCCATGGATTGATACCCTTATTATACTAGAAAATGTGGCGTTTAACAAGATAAAATCTGTCATCATATGTATATTTTTTTATTTTTCTGTCTTTTCTCCAGGCATTTTTTTCTCACAAACAGAACACACACCCGATACTAAGACTGTGAACTACTCGGTAACTAAGTTACCAGAGCATCTGAAATCTGGCGGGATACCGCCTTTTTTCAGGGTGCGTCCATGACACCACTACTGCTTACCTTTCGGCTATACAGCTACTTTTATTATTTCTGGATTCTTTAGTCCGGTTACGGACAGTTCTTTCTGTTTTCCGGATCCGGAAAGATATTTACGCAGGATATTAAATGCTCCTACTGCATCCGCATTATATCTTACTCCATCCGTTATATACATGCCACGCTCTTTTCTGTTTGATGCTTCTGCATATCTTTTTGATAGTTCTGGTGAAAACGGGCTGCACTGGCTGGTATAGCTTTCTTCCTGTTTTGTCAGTGATATTCCATACAGTTTTAGTTTATATTCCAACATGATATAAAGTTTATTATACGGCAGTCCGTGAAACTTCTGGTTTGTCTTGTGCCCTATATCTTTTCCTTTACGGATATTTCGGATATCTCCTATGATTACACAGCTTATCCTTTCTTTTTTACAGTATTCTGCAAGCCATCTGGTCACCTTATGAAGGTAATCCTTTACTGCGTTCTGTTTTTTCCGATAAATCCTTTTGATGTGTTTCGATGATCGGGGGTATTTTATGCCGTTTTCCATCTGCTGTGCATACCATATTGATTGAACCCTGCTGATTTCTTTGTGAAAGTATCTTTCCAGCGAAAGATATTTTCTTCCTAGAATAAAACTCCTTCCATTTCCGGAATCATAACAGGTCATCAGATTATGAATTCCAAGATCAATTGATAAATAATGACCATTCAGGGAAAGCGGTTCTGGCTCTTTGATCTCATAAATAACGATAAGGTCACATTTTCCATCTTCCGGTGGATAGATCCGCAGCTGTTTTATGTGATCCATGTTCCTGAAAATCTTATTTTCAAGATATAGAAATTTTTCATGAATCCCGTAAGTTTCTTCCATATAGCTTTTCAGATCCTTTGACAGAGACAGCCGTAATTGGTCGGAACCTTTCTCGTGCCGGATTCCCATCTGCATGTAAGTGATTGGTATATTGTCCTGTTTAAATCGCGGCGGATTTGGATCTTTGATCCCACCGGTCTTTTTAAGGGCATAAAATGATTTCCAGGCTTTATCCAGCTGCTTGCAGGTCTCCTGCGCTGTCTGGGATGGAAGCTGTCTATACCACAGATCTCCTTTATGCGCTTTCTTCTGATAATACCAGTCAGGATACTTCTCCAGCCCCAATTCTTTATATCGACGACGTTCATAGTTGCAGACATTCCAGAGCTTGGAAGCAGCGTAACACATATGCCCTATAATATTAGAATATTCCGGCCGGATATTAACCGATGTTCTGTGAGACAACAGCATTCTCCTCCCCCCTTCAGACAGCCATGCATATGAATATTTACAATTCACATTGAATTAATACGACTTGCTCTGATGTTCAATATAACGGCGAATATTTTCCTCAGATACGGATCCGATCGTTTCCACATAATAAGAATGGTTCCACAGTTCTCCCTTCCACAACTGGTTTCTTATTTCCGGAAAACGTTCGAATAATTTCCTGCCTGTGATCCCCTTCAGATACTTGATAATGGCTGTTATTGACAGCTTTGGTGGAGCTGATACAAAACAGTGAACATGATCACCTTCACTACATTCAAATAAATGAACGGTAAAACCTTTATCGTCAGCTATCTGCTGCACGAGTTCCTGTAGGTATTTCTCAACTTCTGGGGTTAATATCTTCCGTCTGTATTTCACCGACCAAACCATATGGTAGTTAATATTACACACACAAGTCCTATAATGTATAAGATTTTCTTTCATACATATAGTATATCATATCGAAATGTAATGCGCAACCATTATTCGAACGTATTTTCGTTTTTATTGTATGCCGGTTACGGCATTACTATCAAAGGATGAGAATTATTATACTATTTGCATTGTGCAGATATGCACACTACTGCGCTTTCATCTCGGTAATTGAATTGCCGAGGATTCCCGCTTATTGTCCTAAGAACTTCCGCACGCACTCCAGAAACCGTTCTCCATATTTTTCAAACTTATACGCACCCACGCCGGACACCTCCAGCATCTCCGCTTCCGTGACCGGTTTTAAAATACACATATGCGTCAGCGTCTTATCAGAAAATACGATATACGGCGGCACTTTTTCCTCGGATGCGATCTCGCGGCGCAGCGCGCGGAGTGCCTCGAAGAGCGTCTCTTCCTTCTCCGTAAATTCGACTGCCCCGGCTGAAAGCTTCACGCCCCGGCGGCTCTTTTTGCTGCTTCCAGCTGCCTGTTTCTCCCGCTCCTTCGCCATCTTCATCTCGATTGGCTCCGGTGCTTCCAGGAAAGCAGCACCTTTTCCGTCAATTTGACAATCGAATACTCATCCGCCGTGACAAACAGATACTCCTCCACCTGGAGGAAGTTAAACATCTGGCGCAGATGCACGACGCTCTCCTTCGCCAGCTCCCCATAATGCGGATTCTCATCCATCCGGTAATTGCGGATCTTAACCGTATTCGCCCCGTGAACCGTGTCGAGAATCACCGTTGTTCCATAGCGCTGTCCGCACGACTGCACACAGCCTAAGAGACTCTCTGCCGCCGCCTGAATGTCGATCGTGTCAAATTGCGTCATACAATTCGAACAGTTTCCGCAGTAATTACTTCCATATTCGCCGAAATACCGCAGGATATAATCACGCAGGCACTCATTCGTAAAACAATAAAACGTCATCTTTTTCAGGCGTTCCCGGTCACGTTCCAGCACCACCTGCCGCGTATAGTCGTCAAGCTCCTGATTGTCCTGGTTCCGCTCAATAAAGAGCTGGTTCGTCACCACATCCCGCCCGCTATAATACAGGATGCACTCCGCCGGTTCGCCGTCACGCCCGGCACGTCCTGCCTCCTGATAGTAGGCTTCCAGGTTCTTCGGCATCCCGCAGTGCAGGACAAACCGTACATCCGACCGGTCGATTCCCATGCCGAACGCATTGGTCGCCACCATCACCGGAACCCGGTCATAGATAAAATCATCCTGATTCTTCTGCCGCTCTGCATCGGAAAGTCCCGCATGGTAACGCGTCACTGAAAATCCATCCCGGATCAGCTTCTCACAGATCTCCTCAACATTCCTGCGGGTCAGACAGTAAATAATCCCTCCCTGCCCCGGGTGCGCCTCCAGATATGCCCGGATCGCCGCATAGCGGTCCTTCGGCGTCTCCACTGCAAAATACAAGTTTTTCCGGTCAAATCCCGTCGTCAGCATCACCGGGTTCTGTAACTGCAAAATGTCGATGATATCGTCCCGGACCTCCTTGGTCGCGGTCGCCGTAAAAGCACTGACCACCGGACGCCTCGGCAGCTTCTCGATAAAATCAACAATCTTCAAATAACTCGGTCTGAAATCCTGTCCCCACTGGGAAATGCAGTGCGCCTCATCGATCGCCAGCATCGCAATATCCACGTGCATCGCAAAATCAAGAAATGCCTCCGTCATCAGACGCTCCGGCGCCACATAAATGATTGGATAACGCCCCTCGCGCGCATACCCAAGCGCCTTATAATACTGTGCCGTCGTCAGCGAACTGTTCAGATACGCCGCGTGGACGCCCGCCTGATTGAGTGCCGTGACTTGATCCTTCATCAGAGAAATCAGCGGTGACACCACCAGCGTGATTCCCGGAAGAATCAATGCCGGAACCTGATAACACAGTGATTTTCCGCTGCCCGTCGGCATGATTCCCAGCACATCACGCCCATCAAGAATCCCATCAATCAGCATTTCCTGTCCTTCTCGGAAACTGTCATATCCGAAATACCGCTTGAGAACTTCATATTTTTCCGATTTCTCATAATTCATATATCTTTATCCAACACCCTTTCATTCTAGTTCTGTCTCAACTATCCACAATCTTGAGCATTTCCAGTCTCAGACATCCACCAGTTCAATCTTTCCTGAAACCTCTCTCCACAGGATGTTTCTCTGAACTCCACACATCCACACAAATTTCACTCTTTATACATATATATCAAACACCAAACCATTTCTTCCTTACAAAAGCCCCAGCTCTTCTATCGCCCGGTAAATCCCATCTTCCTCCACGGTCTTCGCCGTAAACGTCGCATACGGCTCCAACCCGGCATCGTGTTTTCCCATGACAACCGCATTCGGCACATACTGGAACATCGACAGATCGTTCATGCTGTCTCCAAAGACCCACGCGTCCTCCAGCGCGATCCCATATTGCTTCAAAATCCACTCGATCGCACTCGCCTTAGAATGCCCCATCGGCACACACTCATAGAAGCCGCCGCCCCGGTCAATCACCTCAAAATCCCGAAGTGTCTCAAAAAATCCCGCCGGATCACTGTCTGCTCCGACCGCCACGCAAAATTTACTGATCGAAAAGGACGGATCCGACCAGTTCTTCGCCGAAACCGAGCCGCTCTGGTCGAGAATCGAGCGGATCGCCCGCATCGTTTCGGTCTGCACCCCATCTGGCCGGAAAAAGCAGGCGTCCACGCCCTCCATCACTGTATCCATCCGGAACCGCAGAATATCCTCTTTCAGTTTCTCCGCCCGTTCCGGCGAAATTCTCTGGTCATAGAGTGTCTTTCCATCCACGGAAATATAGGTACCACAGCCGCAGAGCAGCCCGTTTACCGGCGCTTCCTCCCGGATTTTGGACGTCTGGCACCAGGTCCGCCCCGTATTAATAAATGTCAAATTTCCCTTTTCCATTGTTTTTTTTAAGGCAAGCACCGCGCTTTGCGGTACCTGCCTTAATTTTTCACTAAACAATGTTCCATCAATATCAAAAAACAATGCTTTTTTATTTATCTTCATTTCTGAATACGATCTCCCCAGTCTCTGCATTCATGCTGTCTACGATCGCCAGTGACTCAACGCGGATGCCCTTATCACGGATGCGTTTGCCGCCGTCCTGAAAACCTTTTTCAATGACAATGCCCGCACCAACTAATTCTGCTCCCGAATCCTGAATCAAAGTGGTCAGACCGTCTAATGCCTTGCCCTTTGCCAGAAAATCATCGATAACCAGAACCTTATCGCCTTTTCCAAGGAACTCCTTGGACACAATAATATCATATACAGTGCCATGGGTAAACGATTCAACTTTCGTTGTATACACTTCTCCGGCAATATTTTTCGTCTTTGTTTTCTTGGCAAATACAACCGGAACATCAAAATATTCGGCTACGATACAGGCAATACCAATACCCGACGCTCGATCGTCAGGATCTTGTTGATCTCCTCACCCTCAAAACGGCGTTTAAACTCCTTGCCGATCTCCTGGAACAGATGAATATCCATCTGGTGATTCAGGAAACGATCCACTTTCAATACATTTCCTGCTCTTACGATTCCATCTTTACGGATTCTGTCGTATAAAATCTGCATATGTTTATCCCCTTATCTGTATTTTTATGAGACGCTTTCTACTCCGCCTCGTCCTCGGCTGCTTCTGTATTCAGCGCCGCATTGTTCTCCTCAGTGCTGACGGTGATCTTGGCATTTTCTACCAGAAAATCAAGTGTCTTCTGCATCAGTGCCGTATCGTCCACCATCTTCTGATCGATGTTGTCATTCTGAAGCATCGTCTTCAGGCTCTCGTAGCCGTAGCGTTTCGCCAGTGCTTCCTTGTCCGAATCGTCGATCGTGATATTTTCCTGCTTCGCAATCTCATTTAAAACGAGGGACTGTTTCGCCATTTCCTTGGCTTCCTGGCGGATCTCCTGCTTGAAGCTGTCCTCATCGCTTCCAATCATGCCCGCATAGGTCGCCAGATCGACGCCGTAGGAGGATAGCATGTTGGTGTATGCCTTTAACTGTGTATCATATGCCTCGTCGATCGATGCAGTCGAGCATACAACCTCTGAATTGTCCACAACCGCATTCAGAATATCCGTATCTCTCTGATTGTCAATCGAGAGCTGTTTCTGCTCTAAGAGGTTCTCACGGGTGGATTCACGGTATTTCTCCACGGTTCCATCATCCGGTGATACGGAAGCAACAAACTCATCCGTCAATTCCGGAACGGAGCGCTCCTTGACCGCATTGACCGTTACCTCAAATACAACCGCCTTACCTGCCAGATCCGGGTTGTTCGGATACGGATCCGGGAAGGTCAGGTTTAAGTCTTTCTGATCGCCCTTCACAGCGCCGACCAGCCCATCCTCGAATCCATCGATAAAGCTGCCGGATCCCAGTGTCAGGTCATAGCCCTCGGCGGTACCGCCCTCAAATGCCTCACCGTCTAAAAGTCCCTTATAGTCAATGTTGACCTGATCGCCCGTCTGGGCTGCCCGGTCTACCTCGCGGTACTCGGCCTTTGAATTCAACACCTGCTGAATCTGGTTTTCTACTTCCTCGTCCGTCACGGATGCCTCGGTCACGGTCACAGCGATTCCTTTGTACTCGCCCAGCTTCACGCTGCTCTCTGCGACATACTCCTCTGTCTCTGCAGCCGTGCTCTCTGCTGCGGTCGTCTCAGTCCCTGTCTTTTTTCCGCATCCAGATGCCGCTGCTGCTACCGCAACCGCCAGACAGATGCCTGCTATTTTCCATCTCTTCATTTAGTCGTCCTCTATCTCTCAATTTCCTGCCTGCGCCATCCGGCACCTGGCTTTCAAACGCACATATGATATATCTGCACGTATGTCTTACCAATCATCATACCACAAACCAGCCTGTCGCAAAAGTGATTTTTCAATATTTTATATTTTCAGCAACTCTTTTTTCATAGTTCATCACTTTTCCCAATTTAAAGAAGCCGGATATGAATTATTTGATAAAAAATTCCGCCAGAAAAAAACATTTTGTCTTTCCTGACGGAATTTTCTGGCTGTTTTTTAGCTGCAAAATGCTGCAAATGCCAGATATGTGTTATAGATATCCAGTTTCGATGCCAGCTCAAATGGGGCATGCATGGATAAAATCGGAACACCCATATCCACAACGTCTACATCCATGCCAGCCACAAACAGGGCAACCGTGCCGCCGCCGCCGACGTCTACTGCGCCCAGCTCGCCGATCTGCCAGTATACGCCTGCCTCATCCATGATCTGGATCACTTTCGCCATCGTCTCCGCGCTCGCGTCGTTGCTGCCGGATTTGCCACGCGCACCCGTATATTTCGTCAAAACGACCCCCTTATTCAGATAGCAGGAGTTTTTTTCTTCAAATACACTCGCAAACGTCGGGTCATACGCCGCATTGACATCCGCCGACAGGCACAGAGAATGCTTCAGCACTTTGCGAACATCCACATTTCCTGCCTTGCACAGTCCCTCAATATAATGCAAGGTAAAATCGGAATTTAAGCCAGTATTTCCAACGGAACCGATCTCCTCTTTATCTGCCAGAATCGTAACAGTCGTATATTCCGGGGACTTGGCTTTCATCTCTGCGGTCAGTGCCGTGTACGCGCACACCTTGTCATCCTGTCCGTAAGCACCGACCAGGCTGCGGTCCAGACCAACATCTGTTGCCTTTACTGCCGGCACAAACTCGATCTCTGCACGCAGGAAATCCTTCTCCGTCATGCCAAAGCGCTCATTTAAGAGCGACAGCGCCAGCAGCTTGACCGGCTCCTTGATCGAGTCTTCTTCCTCGCACGGATACGGCAGGGAGCCAACGATGATATTTAATTCCTCGCCCTTGATGCCGTCCTTCAGTTTCCGCTCATTCTGTTGTGCGGCAAGATGCGGAAGCAGATCGGTCACGCAGAAGACCGGATCACCCTCTTTTTCGCCGATGCAAATATCCATCGATGTGCCGTCCTTTAAAATCACAACACCGTGCATCGCCAGCGGGATCGTCGCCCACTGGTATTTGCGGATACCGCCGTAATAATGGGTCTTGAAATATGCCGCCTCTGCCTTCTCATACAGCGGGTTCGGTTTCAGATCCAGGCGCGGGGAATCGATGTGAGCCACGTTAATGCGGACGCCGTCCTCCAGCGGACGTTTTCCGAACGTGCTCATCAGAAGCGCTTTCTTGCGGTTGATCTGGTATACCTTGTCGCCCGGCTGATAGATTTTTCCTTCTTCGAACTCCTCATAACCAGCCTCTTTCAGGCGGAGCACCGCTTCGCGCACAAATTCGCGCTCGGTCTTTGCCGCATTTAAAAACTCCTTATATCCCTCGCAATACGCAAATGCCTTTTCCTCCTGCTCCGGGGCTTTCTTTCCAATATTAGGAAATTCCCAGATCAGTTTTTCTCTCTGTTCTTTCGCTACTGACATATCCTTCCTCCTTTTGCAAATCATTTCTTTTTCACTATCGTATCACTATCCAGCAGAATCGTAAATGGTCCATCGTTTAAAAGCTCGACCTTCATATCTGCCCCGAAAATACCGTGCTCGACCTTCCGCACCTGTCCGGCGCAGCGCGCCAGCGCGTGTTCGTAGAGATGGTTCGCCAGTTCTGGATTTCCCGCACCCGTAAAGCCCGGGCGGTTTCCGTGGCTGCAGTCCGCGTACAAAGTAAACTGGCTGATCAGCAGGATCTCGCCATCCACATCCGCCAGCGAACAGTTCGTCTTGCCGTTCTCATCCTCAAAAATACGCAGCTTGCACATTTTATCCACCATTTTGTCGGTGATTTCCTCCGTGTCGGTGTCGCTGACGCCCATCAGCACCATATATCCACGGCCGATCGAGCCGATCAGCTCGCCGTCTACCTTTACACTCGCGTGTTTGACTCTCTGTAGTACAAATCTCATGTTTTTCTCCTGATTTTTATTTTTCCTGTAATCTTTCTTTACCGCAGCAGCGCCCTCAGCCGCGCCAGCAGATTCTCCGCATTTTCCTCGCCCAGAATGACCTCCCGCGCCAGGATCGGCCGGTCGGTGATGATGTTATCGACGCCGATCATCTTCATTCGCTCCAGTTCACTCTTTTTATTGACCGTCCAGACATGAACCTCCTTACCACAGGCATGGACGCGCTCGACCAGCTTCCGGTTCGCTGAACTGGAGATCAGGCTGATAAAATCGATCGCATCATCCTCGTAATAGCTTCCATATGCTGCCGACAGGATATAGCCCGTATAAATATCCGAATCCGCCGCCTTCACCCGCTTTAAATAAGAAAGACTCGTCGATGTCACGACGCACTGTTCCACGAAATCATTCTCCCGGATACAGTCCACGACCTTTTCCGGCAGATCGCTCGACGCGCCGGCATATTTGATCTCGATGTTCAGCATCATCCGTCCCCTGACATATTCGATAACGTCCTCCAGCTTCGGAATCCGCGTCCCGCTGTACTGCTCCGAATACCAGCCACCGGCATCTACCTGCTGCAGCTCATCCCAGGAAAGCGATCGGATCGTCCGCCGCGTCCCGTCGATCCGATCCAGAGTGCTGTCATGGAACAATACCAGCACACCATCCCGCGTCTCCTGCACATCCAGCTCTGCAAAATCCGCCATCTGATCGACCGCTGCCTCCATCGCAGGCATCGTGTTCTCCGGTGCGCTCGTCGATGCGCCCCGATGCGCTGTGAGCTGCACTTCCCTCAGCTGATCCGCCGCCAGCACATTGCCCCGGTAAAAAGCGTCGTACATTGCTCCGGCGCTCAATGCCGTCAGAAGTGCCAGCGCCGCCATCCGGTTGCGGCGGCTCATCCACGGAAGACCCGCATGTTCGCCAGCTTCAAACTTCCAGCGCTCTTTGTTCTGACGTTTCCGGTCCAGCTGCACATATAACACCGTCAATGCGCCATAATTGACCGACATCAGCGCGATGCTCATGAGCGGCATCAAAACCATCTCGATCCGGTCGCGCGCCTCTAAAACCAGAATCAATTCCAGACGCCGGTCCGCAAACCAGACAGCAAACACCGCCACAATCACAACCGCAATCAGATAGAGCACCACCGTTACCGCCGTAACTGCCAGATTGCACAAAACAAGCGTCCCAACTACCTGTACCCGATTACCGCGCAGCAGCTCCCTGCTTCGCAGAAATCCGCCCCGAAACGACCGCTGCTCCAGCATACAGCCAAAACAGATAAAAATCGTCGGAAGTGAAATCACAACCGCGCCAACAATCACGCCAACCAGTAAAAGCCGCCCCCAGTTCTCCGCCAGAAGCGCCGGAAGGATAAATTTGACCGCCTTCACATGACATAACATCCGGTAAATCAAAAATGAATGAAGCACCAGGCCGTGAACCGCCAGCACCAGAAACAACCTCAGATTCCGCTTTCGGATCTCTGATACCGTCAGACGGATGCCTGCCGCAAACATCGAAAAAGCGCTCATTTTCCGCGAGAGTGCCGCCGCCTGATATGCCGCCAGAAGTCCCGCCGCCTCGATGGAAACTCCCACCAGTAGGATCGCTGCCATCAAAACCAGAATCGCGATCGTAACCGGCCGCAGCAGGTAGGAAACCAGATTGCTGACCGTCACATAACTGTAGCCAGACGCGCGCACCGACAGCCGGAACAGCGCCGCCACTGCCTGCAAAAGAAGCGGCAGCGTGAGCAAACGGAAAGCCAGCTCAAACAGCAGAATATTCCCCCCATTTACCTGAACAATCTGCTTTGTCTCACCCATCCGCCTGCGTATCTTCATTTTCTTCGTCTCTTACTCTCCGGCTTCTTTCCGGTTCCCGTAGGCATCTGCCACGCTCCGTTTCCCATCTTTCGGCTCCTGCTCGCTCCCCACGGGCACATTCTCCCGCTCTGCCTTCTTTATTTTCTCCGTCTGTTTCGCGGTCTCCTTCTCCTTCACCTGTTCCTCCGCGATCTTCGTGATCGCCTGATTCAGAGAAAACATCTTATTATCCAGCATATCCGCCATATCCGCGCAGGCTTTCAGTTCCTGCTCCAGATAATCCGGCGCATTTCCTTCAAATTTATAATAAATCTTGTGTTCCAGACTTGCCCAGAAATCCATCGCAATCGTCCGTATCTGGATCTCCACCTTCGTATCCACCGGGCCATCGCTTAGATAAATCGGGATCGTCACAACCATATGGTAACTCTTGTATCCGTTCGGCTTCGGATTCTTGATATAATCCTTCACCACCAGCACCGTCACATCTGACTGACGCGCGATCATCTCCGCGATCCGGTAAATATCCGGGCTGAACGAGCAGATAATACGGATGCCCGCAATATCGCTCAGATGCTCAATCATGTTCGGGATCGTCACCTCATATCCACCACGTTTAAGCTTCTTGACAATACTCTCCGGCGTTTTCAGGCGCGATTTGATGTGCTCGATCGGATTGTAATTATATAAATGAATAAACTCGTTATTTAAAATTTCAATTTTCGTGTTAATCGCTTTCAGGGCAGAATTGTACAGAAACATGACTGTCGTCCACTGGTCAAGCTGATTATACGTCTCAGGGATATTCAATTTTCCCTCTCCTTTACTGCTATTTAGTCAAATTTAAAGCCCTTTAACAGCTCGGCAAACCCGGTTGTCGCCTCGCCTGATTCATGATAATTAAATACTTCCTCTTCCGGCGCTTCGTCCGGCTCTACCTCTTTCATGCTGAGGCTTAGTTTGCCATTTGCGGTAGACAGGATTTTCACCGTCACTTTCTGTCCCACCTTTACGACTGCACCCGGATTCTCCACGCGCTTTTTACTCATCTGGGAAACGTGTACCAGTCCGCTTAAGCCATTTTCCAGCAGAACAAACGCGCCGTATGGCTTGATTGTCTCGACCGTTCCTTCCATGATCGCGCCGGTCTCACAGCGCGCAATCCGGCTCTTCTTCTCCGCATCCTGTTTTTCTCTCGCCAACTCTCTGCCGGACAGGACGAGACGTTTCTTCTCCTCATCCGCCTCAATCACCAGCACCGGAATCTTCTTTCCATTCCAGCTGTCCAGATCCTCGACATACGCTGCATCCAGTCTCGACGCCGGTATAAAGCCGCGCACGCCTTCCACCATCGCAACCGCACCGCCGTTTACGACCTCGGAAATAGTAACCTCAAGCGGTGTGCGCTCATCGAGCAGCTGACGGAAATGTTCCCACGTCATCCTGTCATTCGCCTCCTTGCGGGATAAAACGACATTGCCCTCGCCGTCGTCGGTCTGAATTACCGTTGCCGTGAGCAGGTCGCCCGGCTGAATCTCTTCTTTCATATTAAAATCCGGATCATTGCTCAGATTCTCACGGTCAATCACGCCCTGAGCAAAATATTTCAGATCCACCAGCACCTGGTCGTCCGTCACTGCAACAACCGTGCCAGTCACAATATCGCCCTCATGCAGACGCTTGAAAGACGCCTCCAGCTCCTCGGCATAGTCCTCCATTGTCTCTACCAACTCTTTATTCTCATCCATCCTGGTATTTCTCCTTTCCGTTCCTTCTACACTCTTTTGGGTGGCAAAACTCTATTGACTATTTAACCATATTCCACCCGATATTTCCAGAGTGAATTTGTGAAAATTATCTTAAAATCGATTCGCTACCGCCCGATTCACAGCCTCTGGTTTGCAAACATCCCACCGGAAACAAAAAACATACCTTGCTGAAACCGCACGAAGTTTCCTATGCCACAAAAGACCGCACATGCCTGCGCCTGTGCGGTCTACGTTTACACACACTTCACATCACAGTTTACACGTTATGTAAACTGCAATGCAAATTCATTCATCCAACACCCGTCTCCGCATCTTTCTCCAATCCATGGTTCTTCTGCCAGAATGTCACACCGCCAACCAACACAAGTCCCAGAAGATCCGTCCATGCGCCCGGATCCATCATGCACAGACCGCCCACGATCAAAACCAGCCGCTCTACAACGGACAGCCATCCAAACAGAAAACCGTTAAGCGCCGCCGCAATCCCGAAGATACCGAGCAGCGAGGTGATGCAGATCTGCACAACCTGCAGTGCATTCGTGTCGATGAATACCATCGCCGGGTTAAATGCCAGAATATACGGCACGATAAAAGCGGCAACCGCCAGCCGCGTCGCATTGAGTGCCGTTTTCATCGGAGGCGCTTTCGCGATCGCGGAACCCGCATAAGCTGCCAATGCCACTGGCGGTGTGATATCCGCCACGATTCCGAAATAGAAAACAAAGAAATGCGCGCAGACCAGATTGATCCCGATCTCCGGTGCAATCAGAATCGGCGCACAGGTCGCCGCCATAATACAGTAATTTGCCGTCGTCGGAACGCCCATGCCAAGCACGATACAGCATAACATCGTCAGGAACAGCGCGATCAGCGGTTTTCCCTGGGAAACTGCCACAATTGCCGTGATCAGCTTCGATGCCAGACCGGTCGATGTGATACATCCAGCCACCAGCCCCGCCATCGCACAGGCAACCGCCACCGTGATCGTGCCGCGTCCGCCTGCCTCCAGCGCATCCACAATCTTTTTCAGCGTGATCCGGTTATTCCGGTTCAGAGCACCGACCGCAATCGCGGCAAAGATCGCTACCGACGCAGAAAACTGCATCGTAAATGTATTTGTCGATACCAGCACCACCAGCACAATCAACGGTGCCAGCAGATAGATCTGTTTCATCAGCACCCGCATCTGCGGCAGTTCCTCCCGCGGAATTCCACGAAGTCCCAGTTTCTGTGCCTCCAGATGCACTGCGATATAAATACCCGCAAAATACAGCACTGCCGGAAGAATCGCTTTCAGCGCCACCGTCGCATACGGCACGCCCATATATTCTGCCATCAGGAATGCTGCCGCGCCCATGATTGGCGGCATGATCTGCCCGCCGGTCGAAGCAGCCGCCTCCACTGCTCCGGCAAATTCCGGGCGGTAACCACATTTTTTCATCATCGGGATCGTGACCGAACCCGTTGTGACAGTATTTCCAACCGAAGATCCCGATACCATCCCGCAGAGCGCCGAGGAGATAACCGCCACCTTCGCCGGACCGCCCGCCGAGGAACCGCAGAGACAGTTCGCCAGGTCGATAAAAAAATTCGAGATCCCCGTCCGTTCCAGAAACGCCCCGAAAATGATGAAGACCACAATATATTTTGCACAGACATTGATCGGCGTATTCATAACGCCGCTCGTCGTGTAAAATAAATCATAAATAACCTTTCCAAAACGCACCGTCGCAAATGTATATACAAGCAGTGCACCGACCACACAGAGAATCGGGATTCCCACACAACGCCTGCAAAGTTCCATCAGCGAGAGCACCGCCAGAATCGCCATCAGCACCATAACCGGATTCTTCGTGACCCGCGTCGCCAGCTTAATGATCCCATGCGCGTTCGCCGCAAAATAGAAAAATGGAACCGCCCCCACTGCCATCAGAACCCAGTCGTACCACGGCATATGGTTGATGCGTCCGTCTCCCTTCTGAATCGGATAATGCAGATACCCGAGAATCAGAATCATTCCCAGAAACATCGACAACCGGATTTCCGGCAAGGCGGTACTGAAAAGCGTCACATAAATGCTGTAAACGGAAAATAATACCGACATCCACCGGATGATCGATGCTGGTTTCCCCTGCCAGACGCGCGTGTTGGACTCGCGGTCATATTTTTTCATGACTAACTCAACATCCGTAGCTGTCCCTGTGTCCGAATCGCCCTTTTTCAGGCTTTCACGTTCCAGGTATTTTAGATCTGGTGCCCTGTTTTTCTTTTCCTTCCATTCACCCATTCGTATAACCCCCTTTCACACTTCATTTCTGGGTTTCCCCCTTATTTCACCGGCACCTCCATCCCTTTCTCTGCGAAATAATCCGCTGCTCCCGGATGATACGGAACCGCTGTGACCGAAGTGGCAAATTCAAGGTTCAGCTCCGCTCCCTTCGCATGCGCCGCCTTGATGGAATCCATATTTTCAAAGACGCCATAGCAGAAGTTATAGATATCCTCTGCCGGAACGTCATCGCGCGCCACTACTACCGCACCGACAGCCACCGTCCTGATATCCTCATCCGTTCCATACGCGGACGCTGGGATCGTGTTTTTGCTGTAATATGGCGATTCTTTAATCAGCTGATCCATATGCTCATCGTCCAGGCTGACGAGATACACATCCTTCGTCGCTGCCAGGGAGGTGATTGCGGTCGTCGGTGCACCCGCTACGACAAATGCCGCATCAATCTTGCCATCCTGCAGCGCCTCTGCGCTGTCCCCAAAGGATTGATACGTCGGATTTATATCTTTTTCGATATCCAATCCATATGCTCCCAGCACATCCACCGCATTATAATAGACGCCTGACCCCGCCGCGCCGACCGAAACATTTTTGCCTTCCAGATCGGCTACCGACTGAATCGACGGATCCAGCGTAACAATCTGCACCTGCTCCATATAGAGCGCCGCCACGGTCGAGAAATCAGCAACTTTTCCATATTCTTCAAAGAGATTCGTACCATTGTAGGCATATGCCATGACATCCGACTGCACAAATCCCAAATCCGCATCATGTGCATCCAGCGCCTCGATATTTGCCTGCGAACCGCCCGATGTGATCGCCGTCACCGAAGTGCTGGTCGATTCCCCTATCTTTCCTGCAAGCACGCCGCCAAATCCATAATATGTACCCTGATCGCCTCCCGTCGTGAAAATGAGGCTGGTTCCGCCATCCTTTCCGCCCTTTTTCGTGTCTGTCACCTGCGCAGCGCCAGCCCCACTCTGACTTTCTTCCTGTCCGCCTGCTGTGTTACCGGCAGTATTCCTCCCGGCTTCATTTTTACCTCCCGCAGATGTCTCTGCCGATACTCCTGTCGTTCCGGTACTGCCGCATCCCGTCAGCGCCAGCCCTGCCGTCATCGCCATGGAAATTGCTACTGCCATGTGTCCCTGCATTCTCGTTTTTTTCGTCTTTTTTGTTCTTCTCATTCTCTCATTCTCCTCCCTGCTTGAACATTTACGTCTTAGATAGACTGTCAAAAATTACCATTACTATTTTATGTGTGGGAGGGAAGAATTATTCCTTGGCACGTTAGTGCCTTTTTGCGTAATAGGGAATTCCAAGGAATTTCCTATTACGCAAAAAAGACCGCTGAGCCGGACTTCCTGTCGCCAGGTTGTCCGAATCAGCAGTCTCTTTATGTAACTGCGTTATGCAATTATATTACTTATACATTCACTCCATATGGTATGGGGAACTACTGACTACCAGCAGATACCCTGAGCCATCATAGCGTCAGCAACTTTCTGGAAACCAACGATGTTAGCACCAGCTACCAGATTGTAGCCTAAGCCGTATTTCTCAGCTGCTGCTGCGGAACCATCATGGATACCAGTCATGATCTGATGAAGTTTGGAATCAACTTCCTCTGCTGTCCAGCTGTATCTCTCGCTGTTCTGGCTCATCTCAAGACCAGATACAAGAACGCCACCTGCGTTAACAGCCTTGGACGGAGCTACTACCATGTTCTTCTGCTCCATTAAGAACTTAAGAGCTTCGTTGGTAGTTGGCATGTTAGCAACCTCGATGTAGTACTTAAGGCCGTTAGCAACCATCTTCTGAGCCTCTTCCATACGAACGTCGTTCTGAGTAGCAGCCGGCATAACGATGTCAGCCTTAACGCCGAACGGTTTCTCACCTGGGAAGAACTGTACGCCGAACTTGTCTGCGTAATCCTGAACTTTGTTACGTCCAGATGCTCTCATCTCCAGCATGTAGTTGATCTTCTCTTCAGTTACAACACCTTCCGGATCGTAGATGTATCCGTCCGGACCAGACAGGGTAACAGCCTTAGCACCCAGCTCAGCCAGTTTCTTGCAGATACCCCAAGCAACGTTACCGAAACCAGATACAACAACGCTCTTGCCTTTGATGTCATCGTTCTCATGTTTCATAACTGCTTCTACATAGTAAACAGCGCCGAAACCAGTTGCTTCCGGACGTACCAGAGAACCACCGAAGGACATTCCCTTACCAGTGATAGTACCGTTCTCGAATGCACCACGGATCTTTCTGTACTGGCCATACAGGTAACCGATCTCACGAGCACCTACACCAAGGTCACCAGCCGGGATATCTACGTCCGGTCCGATGTGACGATATAACTCAGTCATGAAGGACTGGCAGAATCTCATAACCTCTGCATCGCTCTTGCCGTTCGGGTCGAAGTCAGAACCACCCTTAGCACCGCCCATCGGCAGGGTTGTTAAGCTGTTTTTGAAAGTCTGCTCGAAGCCTAAGAATTTCATGATAGACAGGTTTACAGAAGGAGCGAAACGTAAGCCTCCTTTGTACGGTCCAATAGCGCCGTTGAACTGTACACGATAGCCACGGTTTACATGAACAGCACCGTTGTCATCAACCCACGGTACACGGAACTCGATAGTTCTCTCCGGCTCAACCATTCTCTCAAGAAGAGCAACCTTCTCGTACTCCGGATGTGCATCTACAACCGGACCCAGAGTGGATAATACTTCCTCTGCTGTCTGAAGGAATTCGGCTTCATGTGCGTTTTTCTCTTTGAGTTCTGCAAGAACTCTGTCAACATACTTGCTCATTGGATAATACCTCCTGATATGTATATAAGTTTGAATAGTTCACTGAACTATGGTTACCACAAATACTTGACGATGGTTTCATCAATCTTGTACATAATTCCCTCTGGTTCCAAATTGTTTTTGTGAACTTTTCTGTTTCTATAATGTATTATATATCATTTCTTCGTCAGAATCAAATAAAAATAGTGTTATAGATGTTATTATTATTTGCTTATGGAGTTATATTGTTCCTGATTATAACTCGGGGATGGACAACGGATGTGCCAAAGCACATTCGGGCGCCTCGCGCGGTCGCTTGCGACATATTTCTGCTTCGTGTGAGTGCGCATCATTGGCACGTTAGCGCCTTTTTGTGTAATAGGGAATTCCAAGGAATTTCCTATTACACAAAAAAGAGGCCTGCCGAAAAGCAGACCTCTTGAAATTCGCATCTATTAGCCCAGGAAGCTGATGAATCCTGTCAGGATAGTTGCGTTTAAAAAGTCGATGAATAAGGAACCTACCAGCGGAACAACCATGAATGCAGTCGGAGCCGGACCATATGCGCCGGTGATTGCCTGCATGTTTGCCATAGCGTTCGGGGTAGCACCCATACCGAATCCACAGAAACCACTGGTCATAACAGCAGCATCGTAGGATTTGCCAAGTACGTTGAATACAACAAAGTTTGCATAGAAGAACATAAGTACTGTCTGTGCAAGAAGCATAACTACCATCGGTACAGCCAGCTCAGCTAACTGCCACAGCTTCATATCGATCATAGCCAGACCCAGGAATACGGAAAGGGAAGCACCGCCCAGTGTGCTGATCTCTTCCATCGGGATCTCTTTGTTCTGAACATCCATGATGTTACGGATGATAGCACCAACTAACATTGCGCCGATGTAGAACGGGAATGTCATAAGCTTGCCAAGGAACATGGATACGACAGTACCAGCACCGATAGCAACAATTAAGTACAGAAGACCGTCAAGGATTCTAGCGGAATCGATTGCACCAGTCTCATCTGTCTCTACAGTCTCAGTCTTAGTAGCTGCCTCAGCAACTGAGGAGAGTTTGTACTTACGGATCTTGGCAGTTGCAATAGGACCACCGATTACGCAGCCTGCAACCAGACCATAAGTAGCGGAAGCGATAGCTACAACGCTCGCATTTGCTACGCCTAATTCCTCAAGTAACGGTCCGAAGGAACCAGCAGTACCGTGACCACCTACCATCGGGATGGAACCGGTTGCCAGACCCAGACGAGGATCCAGACCAAATACGCTTGCCAGACCAGCACCCAGGATGTTCTGAAGAACTACCATAACGACTGACAGAGCCAGGAATATAACGGTCTGAACGCCGCCCTTCTTCAGCATACGGAAAGATGCTGTGAAACCAACGCTACAGAAGAACGCTACCATGAATACGTTTTTAAGTGTCATGTCGCAGGAAATTTCCAGAATGCCCATGCCTCTTACGATGGTATGAACGATTGCATAAAGGAAACCACCAACTACAGGTGCCGGAATACAATACCGACGAAGAATAGAAATTTTAGCTACCAGAATACGTCCCAGTAACAGTACAAGTGCCGCAACTGCGGTTGCCTGATACATATCAAGCTCGATTGTCTTCATACAACTACCTCCAACCTATTTTTTTTCTTGCTCGCAGGTGTATAATACTGTAGCCCCGACAAAAAACTACAAGATCCATCATAAAAACATAAAATTTTTATAACATTTTTTTAACTTATGATAAACAGATTGGAAATTTTTGTAAATCTACCCGTTATACCTCACGATCTACCGCCAGCATCAGGCTGTCGATGAACTTTTTGATGCTGACTTTGCCGCCGTAACGGCGTTTACCGCGAATGTGATCCATCTCTGCCCGGATTTCCTCGAATGGGAACAGTGTGCTGGAGTATGCAGTAAAGGTTTCATTCATGAAATCCTCAATACCCAAATGTGCCAGGTTCGACATGCCGACCGCGATCGCACGGCGGACACGCTGCTCCATGTTCTTCGGCGCATCGCTCAAAAGCTCGCAGAGCTGACCGATGCTGACCTGGGAGATCGGGCGTCCGTTGTTGTGCAGATACTCGCAGATCCGAAGGATATCGTCGCCGCCCTTCTCGCCGGACATGCCGAGACGGTTTAAAATGTAAAGCACCTTTCTGCCGTAACCGTCATCTTTTTTCTTCTCCTTCGGCATATCCGCGATCTCTGCCATGAACATTTTCTTAATATTCGTCAGTGTTTTCTCATTCTTGATCTGCTCATCCACATTACGGATGACCGATTTTACCTCAATGATATTGATTGGCTTGCTGATGAAGAACTCAATGCCCGCATCGTATGCCTTGCCGATCAATTCTTTTGCCGCCACCTGGGAAATCATGATGCATTTTGCCTTGCAGCCTCTTTCCCGCAGTTCGCGCATGACCTGAACACCGTCCTTTTCCGGCATCAGAAAATCAATCAGAACCATATCCGGGTTCTTTGCCAGGATATCATCCACATCCGCCGGCTGTCCCTCTGAAGTTCCGCAGACGATTCCCAGATCATTATCTTCAATAATATCCTGCAGGACGCTGATCACTGACATATCATCTTCAACAATATAAATCTCCATTTACTCTATTTCCTCCAATTTCGCTATCGGTATCTCAATATGGAATTTCGTTCCTCTTCCCTCTTCCGAATCCACTGAAATACTACCTTCAAACTGCTCCTCTACCGCGTTTTTCACACCGCAGAGCCCGACGCCTCTATATATATTGCCGGTTTTTTCATCAAACTTCGTTGAATATCCCATATTGAAAATCCGTGGGAGATGTTTTTCTGAAATTCCCGGTCCGTCGTCCGCTACTTCAAACACATAATTGCCATCTTTTTTGTACTCCCGAATCCAGATCATCCCACTTTTTTTCGTCGATTCGATCGCTTCCACCGCATTTCCTACCAAATTTTTGAGAATCGTCATAAGCTGGTAGTGTTCCTGCGTCATAAAATTGTCCCGGCAGTCAAACATCAGACGGATATCCAGCTTTTTCTCCGCCATGGTCCGGTAGGTGGATGATTCCAGAATCCGAAGAAGATCCTGCAGGCTCATCGTTTCCTCGTTCGACTCTTCCTCGATCGCCTCTTCAATGCCCTGAATGATGCGGATGTAATCTTTCTTGATCTCATGGACATCCCGCGCTATCTCAAGTCCCATCTGCTGCATTTCCCGTGGAAGATCCTTTTCCAGAATCTGCTCATAGAGCTTGTATGCATTGCTCATGACGCGCTCGATCTCCTCGGTGTTCTTATGCATCAGGTAAATCTCAGTCTTGAGTCCCGTCGTCATAAGAAATAACCGTTGATAACGGCTCTCATGATCCGCTTTCGTAAGAAGTAGCCGGTACTGCTGTTCTCCGATCAGTGCCAGTGCCACAAAAAGCGTGCGGACTGCAGCGATCATAAAAAGCTTTTGAATCATATCCGGTCCCGGCATCGCATTGTTTTTCAGAAGCGCTGCCAGAAAATTTTCGAATATATTCGAGCATAAGTCACAGAAAAATGCCGCCGCAATCACATTTTCCAGATTCGCGATATGTTTATTCCGGATCTGCAGCTTGAACATCATGCCGTACACGATATAAAAGAATGCTCCGGGCATCGCAAGCTGTACCAGCATCTCGGATGGCATTCCCTGCAGATAATATATCACAATTCGGAATAAAAAAACAATGATCGACGTCACCGTACAGATCGTCATCGTGTGAATCTGACTTCCGACTGTCATAATCAGCACCGGAAGCAGGATAACCGACGCTGACACACGGAAATTGTTGACAAATACGTTCCAATAAAGCTGCGAAGTTATCGCTATGATAAAGCCTATCGCTAATGTTCGTCTCCAGGATTTCATTTCTGCCTTTCTCCCTCTTTAAATAGTACAATTTCACATAGCTTTTAGCCTGAGTAAAACAGTTTTTGCATATTTATATAGTATACTTAGTTTCATGAAATCTGTAAAGAATTTTATAGCAGATGTGAAACTCTCGTTACTGTTCACACACGTGTGCCCGGCAACGGGATTTTGCCGATGCTACGCATTCCAAATCGGCAAAATCTGCTGCCGGAACTGTATCGTACGGAATTTTCAGTTCAAAAAATTCCTACCTGTGAACAGTTACAAACTCTCCCAGTGACGCTGCCCTGCTTATAACCCCTCTTTACCTATATAATAGCGTCTCCCGGATTCTTTCCGCAAACGCATTCATCCGATCCTCAATCCCCGGCAGCTGCATCGCTGCCCCGGCATTGTTTGCCGTCTCCATCATCGCAAACTGCCCCGGCAGATAGAAGGTTTTGTTCATATTTAACGCCGCGATAAGCTGTTCCGCCACGATATCGCTTCCGGAATAGCCCGACACAACCACCGCAAACAGCGCTTTGTCATAAAACCGCGTCGTCCGGAACAGCGAAGTCAGGCGGTTGATGAACGCAGTCAGGTTTGCCGACAGCGCATCGTTGTAGTTTGGACAGAGCATCACGATCGCATCCGCCTCGCGGACTGCCGGATAGACGTCCTCGACCATCACTCCACCGTAGAAGCAGCTTCCCTGCTCGCCAAAATGCAGGCACATCTTGTACGGGCATCCGGCGCAGTCGGAAAGCGTACCGTTTCGAAGCCCTATCTCCCGGATCTCCATCTCCGGGAGCTGTTCTTTCACCCGGTTCCAGATCGCGTAGGTGTTGGAGGTCTTGTGGCTTGACGCGTGCAATACCAATACTTTCGGACATTTTTTCCTGACGCAATCCGTTCCCAGTACTTCTTTGACCAGCCCCGCCGCGCTCTCGCGGTATGCCCCCATCAGATCGGTTCCAAGATTATTGGAAACGATCGTGTAATTGGAAAGTGTCCGCGTGCCCTCGACGAGCGGGCGTCCCACGAACGCGCAGCCCGCACAGTTAGCGGCAAATACCAGATCCTTCGCCGCCGATTTGGAATAGAGGTCATTTTCACTGTCCACCAAAAGTCCGCCGACAAAACCGTTCAGAAAATCCGGATGTTCCCGCAGGAAACGAATCAGGCGGTAAAGCTCCAGGTTGATACCAGATGTGCCAAGCGGCACGGCAAACAGGATACGTCCCTGGACTGGATTTTTTCGATTCTGTGTCTTCTCCAGGCGCCTCCATCGGTTTACATATCTTCGAAAGCACTGATTTCCGTCGCTGTCTCGTAGGCGTAGCCGTCCAGCGCATAGGATAACACCTCCGAAAGGCGCGCATCCGCGCCTTTTTCCTCCTCGCGCAGATGGACGAGGAGGAGAGGCATTTCTTCTATATAGATATCTCCTTCTGAATTTGAATGAATCATTTATGTTCGCTTCCTTCCTGCGATAAGACTCATCGATCACACAATCTTTTTCAGATTTTCCTCCGCCGTCACAATCCGCTCATACAGCGCATCCGGCAGTGGCAGGATTTCTGTTTCCAGACCGTATTCAGTATAACGGTTTTTCACGCCCATGAAGATGCCGCCCATGAATACGGAACCGCAGTGCCATTCGCCGCGCATCATCAGAATCAGGGAGATCGCGCCGGAGGAATATGCCGGTGCGATAAACGGCTTGAAACCGATCGCACGCATATGCAGGTTTGCCGTTACCGTCAGCTGGGTCAGTTCTTTTGAAAGCTCGTCGTTGTAATTCTCAATGGAATCTGCGATGACGAGATCCTGTCCATGCGGTCCGAAGGAACGCCCCTCAGTCAAAAACTGTGAAAACCGCCCGTCGCGCTTCGCGTAATAAGCCGCGCGCGCATTCATAACGCCGAGTCCGAAGCCCTGTACCTGTTCCGGGCGGAGTCCCTTTAAATCAAGGATGCCGTTTTCGTCCTTGTTGCTCTCCAGCCATGCCGTCTTTGCCAGCGGGTCAACCGGATCAGAGACAACGGCAAATAAGCCCTTGAAATGCTCGGCTCTCGCCTGTCTTGCATACTGCGCAACGATCTTGGAGTTATTTTCAAACTGGTACATCCGCACATCCTTGACGCCAGAACCAACCGGCGGGATTCCCTTGGAAGCAACAAATACAAACACATCGCATTTGAAGAGGTCTTCCGGTTTTACCACATCGACCTCCGGCAGCGCGTCATATGCCCACGGATACGCGATCTGGTTTTCCTCAAATTCCCAGCGTGCGGTCACTTTATCGGAAATATCACAGATGCCGATCGAACTGATGCAGTCGCCGCCCAGAAGATGAAGCCCGGTCAACAGCGTACTTCCGACGTCGCCGATCGCCAGAACATGGACTCTTTTCTTCGTTTTCTGCGGTTTTTCTGCCAGAATTGTCTCAAAATCCGGATGCAAGCGGTTGACTGCGCGCATCACGTCCTGAGTGATCGCGGCTTCGACTGCCTCGTCAAGCTCACAATTTTTCTTTGCCGCCTGCGCTTCCAGCTTCCGGCTGCTCAGCCAGGAAACATTCTCTGCCTCCTGGAATAAAAGCAGCGGCGAGTTTACCTTAAAAGAATCTCTTCCGGTTCCCGGCTCGCGCTCGAATAAGAATGTGAGCGGCGTGCCCGGGTGCGGCATTTCTGCCTTTTCGTATGATAAATTTCCATTGAAGGAACAACAGATTTTATCTCCAATTTTATAATAGTACATATTGCATACCTCCTGCTCTTTTTTGATATCTTATATGATATTATTTTGCATTATTTGACATAATTTCTCACTTGCGCGTCCGATACAGCATCTCCAAATCATTTTCCAGATACACCGACGCTGCCAGATTCGGATCGTAGCTGACGCACTCGCCTTTATCCGGGCAGAGCGGCAGGATGACCGCTTCAGACAGGCGGCTTAACGTCAGGTTTCTCGCAAACAGCGCCCGGTACTCGGATTCGAGCACCAGAAGGATGTTGCGCGCGTTGCGGATGCAGCACGCGGAGAACTCAAACGCGGCTTCCGGCGTACTTCCCTGTACCGGCGGTGCGGCATACGGCAGGATCATATTGATCGACGGCGTCAGTCCCGCCACCTTCACAGTATCGCGGCGCACCGTATCGCCTCCGATGAACGGGTACAGTGTGGACTCGACAAACCAGTTCCGCAGATTCGGAATGTAATAAATACTGTCTACCGGCACTCCCTTCGTCGCCATCGTGTCGCGCCCGTAGCCTGAAATCATACCTAACACCAATTTTTTGATTTCCACGCCCTCTTCGCGCAGCATCGGTTCCAATGCCTCGAAACGTCCACCGTGATGCAGCAGATCATCGACCAGAATCACCGGGCGGTCAAAGGACTTGATAGCCTTGATCTGGCTTCGCAGCGGCGAATAGTACGGGAACGCTTCGATCGACTTCTCTTTCAGCTCCGGATCGTACACTTTATCTGTATGCAGCGTCTTCGTCACCGTATTCGGAATAACTTTTCCACGCAGGATCTTGCCGAACGGCACGCACATCGCCCCGCCGAGGCGTCTCGGCGTCACCGGGTCACGCGGCACACCATTTAACGCCGTGATCCGTTCCACCAGACGATGGTAAATCACGCTCGCAGACATCGAAAGAACCAGCTGTCCCGGATAGAAGCGCGTCATCGCCATCTGCAATTCCCGATGCGCCTTGTAGATCGCATCCAGAACGCGCGGATTGCTGGAAAATGGTTCTTTTAACGTCGTTTCCAGATTCTGCACTAATACAAGCGGCGCATGCATATCGACCAGATAGAGTGGCGCGTCTTCCGGAGATTCCGGCGCCTTCACAAAGCCCTGGCGGACCACCGCCGACAGCACGCGCTCCGGGCAGTAACCGTCTGCCGGGAAGAAAAGTGCATAGCCGCATTTATACTCAAAGGACCGTGCGATCGCCTCGGTTAAAAGCAGCTGTTCCGCGTCGTAGATCATCGGATCGCGCTCGACATAGATACCCGAAATCAGAAGAATCTCACCGTAGGTATGGCGGCGCACCTGATCTGCCAGACTGACCTGTCCCAGGACGGCAAACAGCTCATCCGGCGCCAGATAACGAAGCCGTGCCACTCCGACCAGCCGGTTTTCCTGCACGGTATTCCTAAGAAGCAGCAGCCGGTCGCCCGACTCCTTCATCGAATTCAACAGGTTCTCCCGATCTTCTTCGTCCTGCAGAACGAAATTCGAAATTTCCGCCAGAAGCATTTCATCCGGCATCTCCACCTCCTCATAGGAGATCGCACGCGCACGGATATATGGTTTATATTCCGGCTCCCGCAGATACAGGCCATTGTAATAGATATATTCCTGCACAGACGGGTCAATCAGGTTCGAAATATCCCGGTTCAGATCGATATTTTCACGAATTCTCGTCGAACTGATGTCCTCCAGATGCTCCGGAAGCTCCAGCTCCACAACCTTGCCGCTGATCTGATCCATCATCTGACGGTTGTATTTATTGTCCGACTTGACATCACCCACGCGGCGGAACGCGATGTGGTTCATCGAATGAATCGAATTTTTGACCGGTTTCTTCTTATAAGAAGAGGCATTGGCAATGACATCGCTGCCGACCACGATATACAGCTCTTTTCCGGAAAACACCTCTCTCAGGCGTTTCAGATCCGCCGGATTGGCAATATTGACCGGAATCTCATCCGGGAACAGGTTCACATGGAACTCATCCGCCACCGACATACTCACAATCTGACGGCGGATCAGATGCGGCTGCGCCTTTTTCGACCAGGAAAATTCATCGACCGCCAGAAACACCTCATAGCCGCGGTCGCGGATCTCGCGGACAATCTCCTTGTGTGACAGCGTAAACGGGTCAAATGTGCCTGGGAAGAATGCCACCTGGTTCCGCTCTTTGATCTCTAAATTGCCCTCGGTCATATGGTACTGCGTGATGAACCGGTAAATATTAGAAAGGGACGCCGCACGATAAAATGCCGTCAGCTCATTTCCCTTATTTTCATTGAATAAGAACAGCATCTTGCGGAAGGACAGGGCGAACAGCTCTTTTTTCTCCCGGCACTCCATCCAGGATGAGCCGAAGACGGTCTGCCCCAGCACCAGCATCGCCTCCTGGCGCACCGACTCGCGATAATTCGCCAGACCGCTGAGCAGGATGCCAAGCAGACGTCCGCGCCGTTCCTCGCATACCTCTTTTTCCTCCGCAAAGCGCTCTGGGTAGCACGAATACCGTTCCAGCAGCACGCCGACCGTATCAAGCGCAACCGAGACTATCTGGTCGTTTGCATTTGCCATCATGCCATGCAGGTAGGAAACGATCTCCTCCAGCTGTTCCGGCGGCAGCCACAGCGCCGCCTGCCCCAGATACTGCGGAATATATTTGGAAAATTCGTACTCACCGACTTCCAGCCCCTTCATCAGCTCGACCACGATCTCATTTCTCTGATCCGGTGTCAGAAGCCCGATGATGCGAAGCAGGGCGGTTCCGGCATCATGGCGCACGATCACGTGCTCGCTGACTTTTACAAGGTTTGAGAGATGCGCTGCGATATGCAGCATATGTTCCTGTTTGCCATGGGCGATCTGATCGACGAGCAGCTTGATATTGGCCGACTTGATGACCCACGGCGTCGCTGTTTTGAGGTTATCCAGGAAAATATCAGAGACAACATCGCGGTCATACAAAAGTTCCTGTTCTCTCGCCGTGTCCTCTCCGAGGTTACTTAACACGCGGTATTTGAGGAAGGTCATCGTGATATTGTCCTCAACCTGCGCCGCCCTCACGCACACGCCGATCTCGGCACAGCACGGATGATCCGGCTGGTACGCCGTCAGAAGCTTGAACGCGCGCCACGATGCGATCCGCACATCCGGTTCCCCGCTCTGCGACTCAATCAGGGCAAATTTTGCGATTTTCCCCAGTTCCTCTTCGCTCAGTTTATCAAACGGCATGAAATGCACCGTATCCAGCAGGGAAAATGCCTCGCCCGGATCCAGCTCCTCCGCCCGGTCATACCAAACCAGAAATGCCTCCAGAAATTCCCGCAGATCACCCGGCGTCGCATGATCAACCACCGATGCCAGCACATTTTTCAGGTGATAACGGATGCGCCTTTTCTGCTGCAGCATCAGCTTATGATCCGGTCGGATGATCATTTCCAGATATTGCTTCCAGATCTCCATCACGCGCTCCTCGGCAATATCCGGCATGCCCGCCGGGCGCTCCTTGCGGTAACCGGCGTTGAACTGCGCGATCACGTGTCCGATCAGCCTCGCCGCCTGCGCGCGGATGTCGCCCTCACGGTGCATCAGAAGCTCATATAAAAAGCCCAGCGTCTGCTCTTTCTGTTTGTCGTTTGTGTATGTAAAATATTCACGGAAAATGTTTAAGTACGCGCGGACACTCTTCCAATCCTTCTCGCTGCGCGCCGCCTCGAGGAGATTGCCAAACTGGCGTTCCGCCCCCATCTGATGCATAACGCGGATATTATGCTCGATACCCATGAAAACGAGGGACTGCACCGTCTGCTCTGCATTCCGAAGGGAAATATCCGGCAGCACCTCCGGCTTTTTCGGGTGTCCATTCAAATCCACATCCACGCCGAGAGACCGCATATAATCCTCAAAATCATGCAGTTTGGAATAAACAAAGCGGTAACGGTTTAATTTGACCTCGTCCACGTTGTCGAGTTTCGAGAGGATGACGTTGAACGCCTCATCCAGATTGGAAATGTAGGTAATCTCACGCCCGTCGTCGCCGCGGCTCTGTTTTACACGGAAATCGGCATAGATCAGCACCAGGGATTCAACCGACAGGTTTTCCGGTTCCAGATCCCAGGTCGAATGGTTCGCCGCGATATGACCGATGTATTCCATCGAATGGTTGTTAAACCACTGGTTTGTATAATAGTAATGAAGATACGGAACCCGCTCATTCGGCTTGCAGCCGAATTTGCCGAGATCATGTCCCGCAGCCGCGCCCGAGGTCAGCGTCAGATCGATCGGAACTCCCGCCGCATAAAGCCCGCGTGCCACCGTCATCGCGACATAATGCACACCCGCGATGTGTTCCAGCGTCCGAAACGGCGTCACCTCCGCATTGAGGCGCATCATCTCATAGATGTATTCCTGTGCGAAAAACTTCTTGAAACGGCTGTATTCTGCCGCGCACTCAAAGCTTGAAGCTTCCTCATCACCCAAAAATGCAAAGTCCTCCATCGGTTTGTACGGAAGCACCGCCCGCTCGCGGTCAAACACGAACTGAAGCACTGCCAGATAGAACTCCGCACCGGCGGAAAAAGCAGCATTTTTCTTCTTAAACTCCGCATCCGGGTAGAGAATATGGCACACATACTGGTAGGTAAACTTCATCCAGCCCTCTTCCGGCTCATGCCCTAAAAGGCTTAACGGTTCCTCGCAGATTTCGTAAACCGCCCTGCAGGAAATCCGTTTTTTAATCGGGAAAATATGGGCAAACTGTTCCTCCCAGTGATCCTTGTTCATGAGCATCATGACATTTTTCCGGCTCAGCCCCGACCGGTCTAAAAAGTCTTTTTCACAAAGGCGCTCGGTCAGTTCCGCAGCCGCCTGACGTACCTCTTTTTTACTCATCCACATCCCTCACATTCTCTGGATCTCTCAGATGCTTCTTTGCTGTGCAAAAACCATCTGAGTCATTGCAAATATTCTTTTCATATCAAATTTTATAATACTTGAATTATACCACCAGGTGGGGAAGTGCGCCATACAAAATAACGGATAATTCATCGCCATACGGCACAGTAAAACCACAAAAGACGCCTGCAAAAATGCAGATAGCTCATCTACCTTCCATTTCTGCAAACGTCTTTGTTTTTACAAGTCAATCGTTTTATGGCTGCTCTTTCCGAATCTCCGGAATCTCAACTCCCAGCTGTTTCGCCATCGCATCCGCGATCACCTGATGATCGTCCCAGTGTTCCATGCCGGATACCATCACATAGGCAAAAGGACGGCTTCCATCTCTCATGAAAACCGGAATGCAGCCGCCGCACACGAAGAAGTTCTCCTCGCGCACTTTCCAAGATGCTTCCAGTTCTCCGGCTCTCGATGCCGTCAGCGCCCGCAGCGAGCTCATCCCCGTGAGCCGCGATGCTGCCAGCTTGTTGGTCATCCACCAGTCTGCTTCCAGCGTCGCGCCCTCCATCTTGTAGGCAAAGACGGTCGTCTCGTCCTCCACGATGCGGACAGCGACCGAACCGTGATATTTTTTCTCCGTGACCTCTGCAATCAAAAGCCCCAGCTCAAGCGCCTGTTTCCGGGTAAATGTGTCGTAGCAAAGTACGGATTCCTGCTGTTTCAGAATCTCATTCCACTGTTCTTCGGTGTAGAAATTCTTCATGTGTTCCCCCTCCTGTGTCGGTTTGTTTTCCCCTTGTGAATCAGATTATGATCCCCCAGGGTTCATTATATCATACGTATTCTCACCCGTCCACTCACGAACCCGCGCTATCGCGCTCTACCGCCCTGCTTCGCATGGCTGTTCGTTCGTTAATGGCGCAAGAAAAGAATATGTCTGCTTCGCAGCCGCATTCTTTTCTCCTGCGCTCATTATATTTTTTCATGAATACAGCTGTAAACACATTGGAATTTCATTTTGACTCGGCTTCATAAGGTATTTAGATAGAAGCCGCAATCAATCAAACTTCGACCTAAATGTTCTTTTTACTGTCTGTCTTTCCCATCCCACACACCATTTTCATCTACATAGTAGCCGTCCGGTGTCAGACGTCCGACATACAGGATGCCTTTTCTTCCGTCTGAGGTCGGGTGGAAATAGTGCCATTTGCCGTCAATCAGGACCCAGCCGGTCTGCATGCCGTGTTCCGGATCGAGGTAGAACCAGCCGCCATAGTCTTCGTCGCGCATCCAGCCGGTCTTGATATAGCCGCTTTCATCGAACGCCCACCAGTTGCCGTTTACCTGCTCCCATGCATATGCAATGCCATTTGTACCGCGTTTTTCTGCCTTCGGGTAGCTGCTGTCTGCGAAGCGCAGCCACCATCCATGTTCATCCTGCATCCAGTGACTCTTTCCGTCATTGGCCGTACTGTTGGCAGTTCCCGTGAGAATACCTATGCTGCTGTTGATTCTTCCCTTCACCGGATCCTGCCTGGTCGCTCCGCTGCCGGAAGACTTGTCACGTCCGGAGGAAGCGCTCTGGCTGCCTGATTGGTCTGGCTTGTCGGAGTCTTCTGGCTTGTCGGAGTTATCTGGCTTATCCTCTGCCGGTGGAGCTGCCTTACTGATTTCAAATGTAAGGGATGCCGGAGCTGGTGTGTTGTATCTGGATTCCCACGTATCAAATTCACCAAAATCAAACTCGGCTTTGATTGTGTGGGTGCCTACAAATGATTCTCCCGGCTTCATCCACTTAAGTACAGCGGTTCCATCTTCCCCTACCGAAACTATATCTGCATCCGGATTTTCATTATCATAGAAATGAACATAACCCTGCAGCTTGTCCTGGTAAACGCCCTGCACTCTGGCAATGATATCAAAATTCTCTTCCTCTGTTCCCAGAATTTCTTTCGAAAGCTGCACTCCGGTCGTCCGGTTCACAGCCGTTAACGTAAGGGTGAGTGTTTCTTTATGAATGTTTATAGTTCTCTTTACAGGTGTAGTTGTACCAAGATAATTTCTTCCCGCTGCCATGGTGATGCTTACATCTGCAGAACCGGTACCTTTAATGGTCACCTGTCCCTGTGCGTCCACGGTGAGAACATTTTCATCCAAGCTTGTATAGTTCAGAGCTCCATCTCCCACTACATTCACACCTGTCAAGGAAAAGCTGTCGTCTCCATAGGTTTTTTCTCCGGTCCATGCTTGCGGATCGATCGAAACCGAACCCTGTATCTGATGGATCGTTCCGGTCTGGGCTGGATATGTGATAAGGTAATTCTGCAGATTCACTGCACTCTCACCTGTCTCAACTCTCGCCTCTGAGGAATCAATGGTTACCGTCTTACCGGTTCCGGCATTGGCATCTTCAAAGGTTCCTTTCAGGTCGCGGATGTTATAGCTATGACCCGTGCTCTGACCCGGAGTTTCTATCTCCACCGTCGCCTTTAATGCGATATCGGCACTTCCGTTATAGTCTTTTTCAATAGGTGTCGTAATAACTGCTCTCAACTTTTTCGGAGATATCTCCGGAACCACACTTTGGGTCAAAGATTTTCCATACTGCCCTTCTGATGTTTCAGTCGGTATAAATTCTACCTGATATGCAGTGGTTCCCTTTACCTCCGGATAAATGGAGGAAGCGGACATTCCGCTCTGATCCGCACTGAACTTCCATGTTCCTGAAACCGGTGATCTACCATAATTAACAACCTGAAATTCCTCTGCCAGCTTTACCGGAATATTCTCAAGCGTCTGTCCATAGGTTCCTTTCGCTTCAAAGGATACAGCGCCAGCGGGACCGTCGATCAGTAATGCATCCGGTGTTGTCACCTTCAAACGATCAGCCGGCTTCGATGCAAAACTCTTGTCTGTTGCTTTCACACGAAGGGTTATATAATAGGTGTTAGCCGGAGTCAGACCATTAAACCAATTACTAAACTGAGTCCCTGGCTGCCACTGAAGCTCACCATCCACGGATTTAGCAATTCCGTACTCACAACTGGAATCAGCCGTCCCTGCTACCTTGATATAGTAGCTGCCTTTCGTTACATTTGTTATCTGTATCGGATCCGGTTTTTCCGGTCTTATCGGAAGCTTTATCTCGGTTGCTTCGCCTGCGGCTGCCTTTCGCACATACAGGGTAATCTCGTTCGCATTCTTCGGCTGTTTGTCCAGAATTTCTGTCAAAGAAGCCTCGCGTCCTGCCCGGATCTTCGTCCAAGTTGCAGAATTCTCGGATTCCGCATATTCGAGATCATACAGAGCCGTATTTTTCAGGACTTCCCGTTGATAATCAATAGAAGTCTGTTCACGCTCCAATACATTTTCAGCCGTGTCTGCCTCAACCTTTCCGGTAAATTCCACACCGCCAAAGGAGGCTTTCACTGTCTCCGATGCCGGAAGGTACATATAGAGCTTTCCGTTGGAATCTGTCCGGACATCCTTAAAGCCGTAGGAAATATCTTCCAGCTTTGCAGTTTCAACCGGAGCATCTTTCTCATGGATACCGGTCAGATCCGCAGTGGTGTAATAAACCGGATTACCGTTCCCATCTTTGGGCTTATTCTGTTGCCACTTTCCATCTGCAGTCTTTTCCCAGCCATAAATGATCGGTCGCGATATATATCCATTCGCCCCTATCAAACAGATCGTTCCACCCTTAATCTTCACATCAGTTGGTGCCTGTGTATTATCATTTTTTCCCATCCCAATATGGGCGATTAATCTCTCCCATGACTCCTTAATATCCAAGCAGATTGTGCCGCCGTCAATCAGCACCTTCGATGAACTGTCATTACCACTTCCGATGCAGGCTCCCTGTTCAGAATAGGCTGTAATCATTCCACCATGAATCTCAATATCGGCAGTTATCGCCATCGCCGGTTTACTACGGGCATATCCAATACCGCTTCCAATTCCGGCACCGTTCGACGAGCTTGCATTCACCGTTCCGCCTTCTATCACGATTTTACCGGTTCTTTCCTTGCCATTAGCACCTCCTGTTCCGATTCCGGCACCCCAACTACCTTTTGCAGTTACAACTCCTCCGCTAATCCGTATTTCTATTACACTTTTTCCTTCCGAAGCACCGATGGCAGCTCCCCTAGAATTGTAATTCATCATTTTTGCAATTACATTTCCCCCCTTGATGTGAATGATTCCTGCATCCTGTTCTACATTTCCTCCAATTGCTGCACCCGTCCTGCTTGCATTTGTATTATTGAGCACCTCTATGGAGCCCTGCTGTTCCGGCTTACTATCAATCGTAAGCTTTGCATCCTTCGCCACACTGATGCCGGCAGGTGAAACAGTTAACTTTGATGAAGATGTCGCTGATTTATTAATCGAAATCTTGTTTTCCCCTTCCAGATAGGCAGTCACCTGGGATTCTCCGTTTATCTGAATCGGTGCGATAGCCTTTGCCGGTGTAATCGTAAGGTTATTGAATACGAGTTTTAATTCCTTGGAGGCTGGTGTATCCACGGAGAGATGATAATTCTCCACATTATTCCCAGATGAAGTGATCCGATAGCATTTAGCATAGGACTGGTCTATTAACTTCTCACTAACCACCTGATCAGAATCGGCTGCTTTTTTAGAATAAGAAATCGCCAACTGACCATTATCCGCGTAAAAAGATATATCTCCAAGGGAAAGATCCAGCTCTCCCTCCAGTGCCTCTGCCGCATTTAATACGGTGATATCCGTTCCGGCAGCCTCTGCCTTTACCGTTTCGCTGTCCAGAGTAAAGCTTCCTCTGGAGCTGCCTAATTCTGTGATGCCTGTCTCTATCACAAACCGGTAATTTCCGGCCGGAAGATATGCCAGAGCATATGCATGATTGCCTGCTTCTGCATCGATTGTCAGCTTCCCGTCAAAGGCAAACTGGCCTTCTTCCTGCTTTAATTCCACCAGAGTTTCTGAAGCAGCTCCAGCCAGTCGTCCGGCTGTCAGGGATACATTCTCTGCCGCTTGCACATTTGATGAATAGAAGTGGAACCGGACAGGATACAGGTGTTCTCCGATGGTAAGGGAAAGGTTCTTTTCCTCCTTTGACTCCATCGAGAGGGATCCTGTTACTCTAAAGCTATTCGTATTTTCTCCTTCCCCTCCTTCTTCCTGTACCTGAACCGATACCGGAACCTCTCCGGACAGGGGCGTATACCAGCTGACTTTATCAGTCTTTAGCTGATAACCGGAAGCTTTTTGAGATAAATAGGTTACTACATCCGGTGCAGTGCCGCCTTCGCTTGCTTCTTCCCCGATTTGAACTGTCAGGTATATTTCTTACCATCCCTCAAACGGCCATCATGGATGGTCAGATCCATTGTCTTCTGGTAGGCAGTTTTTCCCAGCGCGACGGAGATGGTTTCATCTATTCCTTTTTTCAGAACAACCGTTCCCGCCATCGTCTTACCTGTCCCGCCATCGGAAGGCTTCAGCGCTACAACCATCTGCATATTTCCAAAATAGCCCATCCACTGGGTTATATCCGGTATCGCTCCCCTGAATCCGGAGACGGTCATCTGAGTCCTTGTTTCATAAACCGGAGTTGCTTTTTCTGTATCACTTTCCTGATACAGGGATATGTCAGCCTGATAGGTTCCCTTTGGAAGCTGGTTATCATAAGCGGTGATCTGGAATGTTTTTTTCCCGTAGGTACATTCTTCTCCTCGGGGCGCAATCTTGCTTTCAAGCGGCAGCTCCAGCTGCACCTCCTCGGAAATAGTGACACTGCCGCCTTCCATGCTATTTCCAGGAAGATGCATTAACACTCCATAACCAATATTTCCGCCCTCTACCTTAACAGATCCACTTAATATCTGGATATCGCCACAGGATAATTTTAAATCAGTCACTCCATTCCATCCGCTGCCGATGGCAGCTCCCAGATATTCTGATTTTTCATTCTTATAAAAAGATACGGCTATATTGGGAGCTTCGTCTTTCCTCCCGCCGATCACGATCGTGTCTACACTTCCACCCATTCCGCCTCCGATTCCAGCTCCTGTCTGCCTTCCTCCTTTTGCGGTTATCTTTCCACCCAGTATTTTAATGGTTCCGCCGATTCCATAGCAACCGGTTCCGATTCCGGCTCCTCCATGATAATCCCTCGAATAGGAAACCCAATAAGCTCCACCTTCAGCTTCGATAGTTCCGCCCTTGATTATAATCGTTCCTGTCCTACAGTTATTATCTGCACCTTCGTCACTTGCTGTTCCTTTTCCTCCGATTCCTGCCGCACCATATCCGCCTCCGGTCGCGGTCAGACTTCCAGTGCTCTCTTTTGTAATGATCAGGGTCGCTTTTTCCTCAACCCCAATTCCAGCGCCGCCATATGTACCCTTTAATGTATTTTCCCCTTTTACTGTTAGATTTAATTTTGCCTTTCCTTTCAGAAGGATTCCGGCTGCATCATCTATGATATCAGTGCCATAGCCAACATTTACATTATCGATCGTTAAATTTACCGTAACATCATCAATTACAATACCACCTTCGATTTTCCGGCCTTCCGATAATCTCTCCGTCGGATGATAGGTGCCAGTGATCGTCTTTCCATTAAACTTAGACACATTGGTTTTATCAATTACCAGATAATTTCCATCCAGATCATACTCCTCGCCTGCCAGAGTCATCAGCTGCATCTCTCCTACGAGAACGCAGATTTCCGGAAGCTCTGCCTCCTCTCCCAGTGAATATTCCTCCGGCAGAACCGGTGTATAGACATAGGCACAGCCGTTGTAGTTCTGGTTTGCCTCCTCATAGCCTGCCCAGGTCTTCGTCGAGGTCTCGACCGGCTCGCCGTCCTCGTCAAATTCCTCGAAATAGTCTTTTTCGGAAATGCCGCCGTGAAACTCCGAAAGGTCACTCTGCTCTTCGTCCAGTTTCCAGGTTATGCCGGAAATCTGCCAGACTGCCGTTTCCGCATCTGTATCTTTCTCTGTGCCCTTATCCACTGCTTCCACCAGATGCACGTTCTGGCTGTCTTGCGCCAGCGTTTCATCCGCCTCTTCCACCTTAACCTCCAGTGTATCCGGAAGGATGATATCGCTTTCTTTGGCACCCAGAGGGAGCTTCTGCACCGCAACTGCCTCATCTAACTCCGAAAATCCGAGGATTGCCGGGCCTTTTTCTTCCGGAAGCACCGTCACCTCGATGCTTGGCAAAAAGCCGGTATCCAGTTCATAGCGGCTGCTTTTCAATTCCGCATCAAACACATAGGTATCCGGTGTTTCTCCGTCGTATGTATCTTTCTCACTGAAGGTCTCATCCAGAACCCAGCGGACCTTTACTTCCTTCCAGTTTTTATCGGTTTTCGTCCCGTCCGCATCGGATGGGGATGCTTTCTGCTCAGTGTCATCCACCCCCCCCTATTTCCGATTTTTCTGTAGCATCTGCCTCAGATGGGGATGCTTTCCGAACTGTACCATCTGTTTCAGATGAAGAAAGCGTCTGAGACTTTTTTTCTGTTTCCACTTTACCGTCTCCGCTTTGAAGCTCCGACGGCGTAGCAATCTTTTCTGCACCGTCTTCTTCATCCGATGCTTCTTCTGCCAAAACCCGCACCTTCAGCTTGTCCGGCAGCTCCAGATCCTTATATTTCGTTCCATACGGAACCTCCTGATGCAGGATTTCATCCGAAAGCTCCTTCACTTCCTCGATATACTGCACCGAACTGCCTGCCAGCACCTGCGGGTGCCAGTCACAGGTATTCCATATCATCACCGCCGCCAGCACCGCTGCCAGGGCACGCTTATATTTCTTTTTCATGCTGTTTTCCTCCATTTATTCTGAGCGAATTTTTCTATTTCAGTCTGTTTCCCACTTGAACAAAATACTTTTTCTTCCGAGCCAGCAGCTTTCGCTGCACGCCGCCAGAAGTTCTTCTAATTCTTCTTTTTTCGTCGGAAATACCCCGAATGCAGTCACATGGATCCGCCAGGATTCAAGGGCATTGTCCCGGTCGGAAAGCCAGATCAAGGACGCCGCCGGGTTGTTTTCCCGGATTTTTTCTACGATTTCCGCTCCCTGTCTGCCCTGGACGGATGCCAGCATAATGAGGTAGGGATTCCCCTTTACAAAGTGCAGATATGCGTCCAGATCGCTGATATACGTGTGAATCATCGGCCATCTGCGGTTTTCAGTCAATATTTCACGCAGCATTTTTTCCAGTCCTTCAATGTCGGTCGGTTTTTCTCCATATATCACTACCCGTACCATATCCCACCTGCCTTTTTTGATTTATCTGTAACAACATTTCATTTACATTTCGGGTCATAACTTTTATACTATAAGCATACCAAATGAGCGATTTAATGAAAACCACATCGACGCAAACGGTCAAACCTCGACCTAAATGGTCACAGTTTTGAATAAAGGAGAATATATTAAGTAATCGAATTTATTGACCAATGTGATTAAATGTGTTTAAATATACTCAAAGGAGTAAATTATTATGAACACATCAAATATCACAAATTACAAGCCAAAAGATTTCGCTGAACTGTTAGGGGTATCCGTAAAAACATTACAGCGTTGGGATAGAGAAGGAACTCTAAAGGCAAACCGAACTCCAACTGATAGACGTTATTACACTTATGACCAATATCTGCAATTCAAAGGAATAAATACTGAAGATGACCAACGTCAGGTAGTTATTTATGCCAGGGTATCTACAAAAAATCAAAAAGATGATTTACAAAACCAAGTTGCATTTTTACGACAGTTTTGTAATGCTAAAGGTATTATTGTAGACCAGTGCATTGAAGATTATGGAAGTGGTCTTAATTACAATCGTAAAAAGTGGAACGAATTATTAGATGAAGTGATGGAACAAAAAATCAAAACCATAATCGTAACTCACAAAGATAGATTTATCAGATTTGGTTACGACTGGTTTGAAAAATTCTGTACGAAGTTTAATACGACCATCGTGGTAGTGAACAATGAAGAACTATCACCACAAGAAGAACTCGTGCAGGATATTGTTTCAATACTCCATGCGTTCTCTTGTAGGTTGTACGGACTTCGTAAGTATAAAAAACAAATAGAAAGGGATGTGGAAATTGCTAAAGAGCTTCAAAACGGAAATAAATCCGACAGAGGAGCAGAAAGTTAAGATCCGTAAAACAATAGGAACTTGTAGATATATTTACAACTTCTATCTCGCTCACAACAAAGAGCTTCATGACAATGGAGAAAAGTTTATGAGTGGTAAAAGTTTTAGTGTCTGGCTGAACAATGAGTATCTTCCCAAAAATCCAGATAAGCTATGGATTAAGGAAGTCAGTTCAAAATCTGTAAAGCGTTCAATCGAAAATGGTTGTGTCGCATTTACCAGATTTTTCAAACATCAAAGTGCTTTTCCTAATTTTAAAAAGAAAGGAAAATCTGATGTGAAGATGTATTTCGTAAAGAATAATCCAAAGGATTGCCGATGCGAAAGACACAGAATTAATATTCCATCACTTGGTTGGGTTCGTATCAAAGAAAAAGGATATATTCCTACGACAAAAGATGGGTATGTAATTAAAAGCGGTACGGTATCTATTAAAGCTGGTAGATACTATGTATCCGTTCTTGTAGAGATTCCTGATATGCTTATTGATAGCAGTAATAATGATGGCATTGGGATAGACTTAGGCTTAAAAAATTTTGCTATTGTTTCAAACGGAAAGACGTACAAGAACATTAATAAATCAGCAAGATTAAAGAAACTTGAAAAACAACTACGAAGAGAGCAAAAATGTCTCTCTCGTAAATATGAATATTTAAAGAAAGGAGAGTCCACTCAAAGAGCAAATATACAAAAGCAAAAGCTCAAAGTACAGAAACTTTATCATAGACGGGATAATATCCATACTGATTACATCAATAAGATAATTGCTGAGATAGTGAAAACCAAACCATCTTATATAACGATTGAAGATTTGAATGTGTCAGGTATGATGAAGAACAGGCATCTTTCTAAAGCTGTTGCATCACAGAAATTCTACGAGTTTAGAACTACACTGAAAAGCAAATGTGATGATAACAATATTGAACTTAGGGTTGTAGATAGATTTTATCCATCTTCTAAACTATGTCATTGTTGCGGTTCTATAAAGAAAGATTTAAAACTTTCAGATAGAATCTATAGATGTGATTGTAGCTATGTTGCAGATAGGGATCTCAATGCGGCACTTAATTTAAAAGATGCTAAAACTTACAAGATTGCATAATGAAAAGCAAATGTAAGTATGTACCGAAGGCTATTTCGGGAATTAACGACTGTGGAGTATACAAGAACTTGTGAGTAGCATATCTGTTTACAGATTGTAAAAGCATATACGATGAAGCAGTAAGTAATGTTCGTGAGAACTTACAACATCTCGATGTGAGTATATTTACACACATTTTGAGTGGCAGGCGGTTGAGCTTTGATGCATTTTGCGATTGTTGAGGACTTGAAAATAGATCAGAATCATCTGATTCATTTGATACAGGAGAACTTGGAGAAGCACGGGGAAACGGCGCACTTTGACTGCTACGAGAGCGGCGAGGCATTTCTGGAAGCGTTCCGTCCGGGACTTTTTAATGCGGTTTTTATGGATATTATGCTGGACCGGAACGGGCGCAATGGCATTGACACGGCGCTGGAGCTTCGCAAGAGCGCGCAACGTCTCCCGATCGTTTTCACCACATCGGAACGCGATTATTCGCTGCAAGGCTATCGTGCCCATCCCCTTGATTATCTCTTAAAACCGGTTGAGGAAAAGGCGCTTGCCTGGTGTCTCGATGAGATCCGGACATTTCTTGCCGCGCCTGCCTACATCGAAATTCAGGCGGCGCTCGGACGGGGACAGTCATCCACGCAGCGGATTCTGCTTGATGATTTTCTGTATGCGGAGACGCAGAACCACCGGCTGATCATCCACACCAGTTCCGGTGACACCGCCACACGGATTTCTTTTTCGGAGCTAATGTCGCTGCTCCCGAAGGGCAGACGTTTTTACATGAGCGGACGCGGGCTGCTTATCAATTTTTCACAGGTTGCCTCGGTGGACGAGGACGGTTCTGTCCATCTGAAAAACGGCAGCTGCTTTTTCTGCAGCCGCCGGAAGAAAAAAGAGACAAAAGAAGCATTTGCAACCTACTTGTTTGACACATTGCGGAAGGGAGGTACTCTATGAACTGGTCTGTGTTTGGCAAGGCTTTTCTCGTTGAAACCGTCTATTCCATTCCTTTTTTTATTTTATCGATTCTGCCATTTAAAAAGCAGCTTCGATTTCCGATTAAAATCCTGATTCTGTTCATTTTTATCGGTCAGCTGCTCCAGTCCTCCCTGTATACCTACCTGATCAGCCACGGTAAACCGACCCGGGTCACCGACACGGTATTTGCCTTCGTTTCCCTGGCGATCTATTTTTTATGTGTGAAGGCTAATTTCTGGAAACTTCTGTTTCTGGGAAACTTCATCCTGAATTATTTTGTCACAGTCCGGGGCATCTGTTTCTTTCTGGAAAGCCGTCTGTTCTACGATCCCAGCATTACCTATTATTCACTCCGCGATCAAAGCCTGCTGCTCATCTCGATTCTTCTGCTTCTGACGCTCCCCCTCGGGCTCAAATTTATGAAAAATGCCACGGAACGCGTTTTTCAGGTAGACAGCTCCGCATTCTGGCAGAAAGTCTGGTTTATTCCATTTTCATGCACCCTGATTATCTGCGCTTATAACTTTGATTTAAACATTGATACCGTCCGCAAGTTCCGTTTTATCCTCACGCGCCTCTGGCTCTTTGCTATGACAATTCTCATCTACTATGTCCTTTTGGAAGCGCTCAATGCAGTCCGCCAGCAGGCGCAGTTGGAAGAACGCGCGGCGCAGCAGGACACCCTCCTGGCGATGCAGTACACACAGTATCAGCAGCTTTCCCGCCACATCGAAGAGGTGCGGGAGGCGCGCCACGACCTGCGCCAGCACTTAAATCTCATCGAGCATTACCTGCAAAGCGGGAAAACGGAGGATCTGAATACCTACATCGAACAATACCGTATGACGCTTCCACCGGACACCGCGCGGACCTGGTGTGAAAATTATGCGGTCAACACGATTATCAGCTATTACGGCGAGGAGGCACGCAAGGCGTCGGTCGATTTTTCGGTCCGCATCCAGCTTCCGCCCTCTCTCCCGCTGGGTGAGCCACAGCTCTGCTCGATCTTCGGCAATCTTCTGGAAAATGCCCTCGACGCCTGTCGGGAATGTACGGACAGCGCGCCGTTTATCCGCATCTGCGCCCAGGAGGATGCCGGTCACATCGTGATCGCCGTTGACAACACCTGCTGCCATCCGCCGATCGAGGAAAATGGGCGGTTCCGCTCGACCAAACATGACGGCTTCGGCACGGGAACCGCCTCCATCCGTTCGATCGCTGAGCGGTACCAGGGTCTGGTGGATTTCCGGTATGAGGACGGGATCTTTTATGCATCGGTGATGTTGAAATTTGACTCTAAAATTTCTCACGGAAATCTTTGAAAAAAGATTGACTTTCATCGCGTCAGGACGCATAATATAAATAATAATCATTATCAATATTATTTAGAAGGATTGGAGTGTCGCTTATGAAAACCTTAAAATACAGCCGTCAGCGCGAATCGATCAAAGCCTGCCTGATGAGCCGGAAGGATCATCCGACCGCCGACGCCCTTTACACCAGCATCCGGGAACAGTTTCCGAATATCAGCCTTGGAACCGTTTACCGCAATTTAAACCTGTTAGTTGAGCTGGGCGAGATCCGGAAGCTGTCCTGCGGCGACGGCACGGATCATTTCGATTATGATACATCCCCACATTACCACTACGTCTGCCGCCAGTGCGGACGGGTCATGGATATTCCGATGGAAGCAACCAAGGAGCTGGAGACAGCCGCCAAAGAATTTGCGCCGGGAACGATCGATGACCATACCGTGTTTTTCTATGGGATATGCGATGAGTGTCTGAAAGGGGAAAAACACTAATATAGAAGCGGCTGATTTTGTATCGGAACAGACGGGACCAAATGAGCCGCTTCCCGATTTCTGCCATGCGCTGACCGGGTATGAATACATCACCAGCGAAAAAGTTCTGAGAATATCCAGGTTATCGATAAAAATGAAAAAAATAAGAATTATTTCTATTTTTTTATTGACAAACACAGGATCTATGATATCTTAATATCAGTAATCATTACTGATTTCATTTAAGCCAAATAAACGATTTCGTTTTAAAAGCTCCTATGAAACAGAATGGTTGCAAGCAACTTTACTATCTATTTATTGTTTCTATAAAACACGAAATTAAAAATTTATTTTAGAAAAGGAGAATTGACTATGAAGAAATTTGTCTGTACAGTATGTGGTTACGTATACGAGGGTGAGGCTGCTCCGGAAAAATGTCCAGTATGCGGCGCTCCGGCTTCCAAGTTCAAAGAGCAGTCCAGCGAGATGAGCTGGGCAGCTGAGCACGTAGTTGGTGTGGCACAGGGTGTCAGCGAGGATATTCTCGAAGATTTAAGAGCTAACTATGAAGGCGAGTGCAGAGAAGTTGGTATGTACCTGGCGATGGCACGTGTAGCTCACAGAGAGGGCTATCCGGAGATCGGTCTGTACTGGGAGAAGGCAGCTCACGAAGAGGCTGAGCACGCTGCTAAGTTTGCAGAGCTTCTGGGTGAGGTTGTAACAGATTCCACCAAGAAGAACCTGGAGATGCGTGTAGAGGCTGAGCACGGCGCAACCGAAGGCAAATTTGACCTTGCAAAACGTGCGAAAGCTGCTAACCTGGATGCAATCCATGACACCGTTCATGAGATGGCTCGTGACGAGGCTAGACATGGCAAGGCATTTGAGGGTCTGTTAAAGAGATACTTCAACTAATCTGAGTGAATGAATGGACAGCGCATTACGGCGCTGGTGAATAAAAGAGAACTGATCAGGGCGTGTGAAAATGGGAAATTCCTTTTTCACACGCCCTGTTTATTTTATGCAGATTTGTTTTATGTCTCTGTTCAAAAAGACGCCAAAATCTTATCTACCGTCTCCTTCTCCATCTTCCCAATCGGAATCATCTCCGCCGGTACGTCCTCATACGGCAGCAGCGCTTTCTCATACCAGGTAACATCATGCCATTTTCCGCTCTTATAGCCGGTATTCCTGCACACGCCCATCGTCCGGAAGCCGCATCCATTATGCATCGCATCGCTCTTCAGATTCGGACTCGTCACCAGACTGTAGACGGTGTGGATGCCCTGCGCCTTTAAAAGTTCCAGAAGCACCAGAAGCATCCGTTTGCCGATGCCCTTCGACGTCACCCGACTGTCCAAATACTCAGAAAGCTCTGCATTCCAGCGGTACGCCGCGCGCTCAAGCTGCTTATGCCCATATGCATAGCCAATGATTCTGCCCGTTTCATCCTCGCAGACAATCCACGGATATTCTGTCGTGATCGCCCGGATGCGCCCCTCAAATTCCTCCAGGGACGGCAGCTCCGTCTCAAACGTGATCGGCGTGTCCATATATTGTGCATAAATTTCCAATATCGCAGGTGCATCGGCGATAGCAGCCAGACGCAGGCGGCAGGATGTATGATCCATAAACTGGTTCCTCCCTATCATTTTCGGTCATTTTTCCTTTACAGGCAACTATATATGAATCTTCCCGTTTCGTCAACTATTCGCAACCGGATTCATGCCTGCCCGTGAACCCCTCAATCCACCAGCTCATTCTGATGCCTCGACAAATGCTCATACGGCAGAATCAGCCGCCCCCGGTACAGCCCGCAGCCGTCATTGACCAGGTCATTGTTGATCGCCGAAAACATATTGACATCGAGCTCAGCCAACTTGAGCGACACCAGGCGCTGGCAGCGCTCGTATGCCTCGTCAAAATAAACGCACGCGCCCTCCGGAATCTCATCCCGTCTGGCCCGCTCGCCCTCCTGGCGCTTTTCGTAGCTTAAATGATTGGCCACGCCGATCTCCGCGATATCGTCCATGTGCTTTGTGCGAAGCTGTACCTCCACATAGCTTCTGGAACAATTATCGTAAAACGTAATATGCAGAGACTGGTAATCATCCGAACTATTTCCGCAGACATAATCACGGTAGTACGGCCTTACCTCCTCATCCATCAACGGGGAGGTACTCTCCTTCACCCCGTAGGCCGGTTCCGCCGTAAACCCGCGTTCCTCCAGAAATCCCGGAAGTTCATTCGCAATCTGGTAGAGGTACCGGATATCTGCCTCCTGCTGCGATTCCCCCGGTTTCAGGTAACACTTCGGCAGTGAAATCACGATCCGGTACGCAATCAGGTCGCGGAAACAGCTCAATCTCTGCTTCAAATCGGAGATCGACGGAAATGCCTTATGTTCTGTATAACAGTCATAAATATATTCGACGATATATCCATTAAATTTCGCCTCCGAGCGGATCAGCGACTTGATTCTTCCCTTAAAGTTAAATGCCAGAAGCGGATATTCCTTTGCCATATGAATATAAAATTCCCGGATCTTCTGTGACTGGGTCGTCAGGAAATCATTGTATTCCAAAAGTTCCCGGATCTGAATCAGGAAATTTGCATGTATCAGGTCTATCTCATTGTTTGTCTGTTTTGCCTCCGCTTTCAAATCCCGGCTGTAATTCTTTAAAATCTTAAACATCGTATCGCCGGAATACAGATAATCGTTTAAGGTCACCATGGTCCTCACCTCCCTGCTTCAGCAAAAAGGGGACGGTGCATAGGATAACAATGCCCCAGATGCACCAGCCCCCTCATTTATAAAATAGAGCTATTTATTTTCCGTAAACCTTCTTGATCCGCTCCATTGCCTCTTTTGTATTCGCAGTCGTACCAAATGCAGTCAGACGGAAGAATCCTTCTCCATTCTTACCAAATCCGCTGCCCGGTGTGCCGACCACATTTGCCTTGGCAAGCAGATCGTCGAAAAACTCCCAGGATTTCATGCCGTTCGGGCACTGCATCCAGATGTACGGTGAATTTTCGCCGCCGATGTGCCAGATGCCAAGCTCTTTTAAGGTCTCTGTCATGATCTTCGCATTGGTGCGGTATACGTCCAGGTGCTCGCGGCACTGTGCCATGCCCTCCGGTGAAAGAGCTGCCTCTGCGGCGCGCTGTACCGGGTAGGAAACGCCATTAAACTTGGTTGTCTGGCGGCGCAGCCACATCTTGCGGATGGAAGAACCACCGCGCTCTAATTCAGACGGAACCACGGTATAGCCACAGCGGGTTCCGGTAAAGCTTGCCAGCTTCGAAAGGGAGCAGAACTCGATCGCGCAGGTCTTTGCGCCCTCAATCTCAAAAATACTTCTCGGAAGCGCCGGATCTGCTACGAAGGACTCATACGCCGCATCAAATAAAAGAATCGCATCCTGCTCGTTCGCATAGTCAACCCACTCTTTTAACTGCTCACGGTTGTACACACCGCCAGTCGGGTTGTTCGGGGAGCAGAGATAAATAATATCCGCTTTCTGTCCCTTCGGAGGCATCGGAAGAAAGCCATTTTCCACATTGGCATCCATAAATACGATCTTTCTGCCTGCCATCACGTTCGTATCCATGTAAACCGGGTATACCGGATCCGGGATCAGGACCGTATTGTCCGCATCAAAGAGATCGAGGATATTTCCGACATCACTCTTCGCGCCGTCGCTGATGAATATATCCTCCGCCGCCACCTCAACCTGGAAGGACGCATAATACTTCTGAACTGCTACGCGCAGAAAATCATATCCCTGCTCCGGACCATATCCATGGAACGTAGCCGCCTTGCCCTGCTCCATAGCTGCTTTTGCAAATGCGTCAGCTGCTTTCTGGCAGATCGGAAGGGTTACGTCACCGATACCCATTTTGATTACTTTTGCCTCTGGATGGGCTTTGGTGTATTCATCTACTTTTTTAGCGATGGTGGAAAACAGATAGCTTTCTTCCAGATTTTTATAGTTTTCGTTGATCTTCATACTTTATTTTCTCCATATTTTAAGAATTTTTTTCCTTTACCTCCAGAGCCGCTTTCACAAACTCCCGGAAGATCGGATGTGCGCGGTTCGGGCGGCTCTTGAACTCCGGATGGTACTGAACTCCCAGATAGAACGGATGTCCCGGAATCTCCATCGCCTCTACCAGCGTACCGTCCGGAGACTGTCCGGAAAAGATAGCGCCATGCTCCATATAAACTTCCCGGAACTTGTTGTTAAATTCATAACGATGGCGATGTCTCTCTTCGATCAGACCTTTTCCATACGCTTTCATCATCAGCGTATCCGGACTGATACGGCACGGATATGCACCCAGACGCATCGTTCCGCCCATGTCAGCCAGATCCATCTGCTCTTCCATCAGGCAATGACCGGATGCTTGCTGTCCGGCGCAAACTCGGTTGAGTTCGCATCCTCATAGCCTAACACGCCTCTGGCAAATGCGATCGCCGCGATCTGCATACCAAGCAGATGCCAAAGTACGGGATATTGTTTCTTCTCGCATAATCAGCTGCCGCAATCATGCCCTCGATGCCTCGGATGCCGAAGCCGCCCGGCACGATGATACCGGTTGAACCGCCCAGGATTTCCGGTGCCGTCTCCGGAGTGATCGTCTCACTATCCACCCAGTTGATCTCCACCTGCGCGCCATTTTCCCATCCGGCATGGTGCAGGGATTCTACGATCGACAGATAGGAGTCGTGCAGTTTGACGTACTTGCCGACCAGGGAAATCTTGACTGTCTTACGGCTGTTCTTGATGCGGTCCAGCATATGTTTCCACTCCGTCAGATCGCACTCCTGCGGCGCTTTCTCGATGCCCAGCTCGCGAAGCACGATCTTGGCAAGTCCTGCTTCCTCCAGCATGATCGGCGCCTCGTAGAGAACCGGAAGGGTCAGGTTCTCGATGACGCAGTCCTCTTTGACGTTGCAGAACAGTGCGATCTTGCGGAAAATGGACGGATCGTCCACCGGACGGTCACAGCGCGCCACGATGATATCCGGCATGATGCCGAAGGACTGCAGCTGTTTGACTGAATGCTGGGTCGGTTTTGATTTATGCTCGCCGGAAGATTCCAGATATGGAATCAGGGTTACATGGATGAAGAGGCAGTTGCTGCGTCCCGCCTCGCAGGACACCTGGCGGATGGCTTCCAGGAACGGCTGTGACTCAATATCGCCGGTCGTTCCGCCGATCTCTGTGATAACGATGTCCGCATCGGTCTTTTCCTGCACGGATAGATAAATGATTTTATCTCATTTGTGATATGTGGAATCACCTGTACCGTCTCGCCCAGATATTCGCCGCGGCGCTCTTTATTTAGCACATTCCAGTAGACCTTACCGGTCGTCAGATTCGAATAACGGTTTAAATCTTCATCTATAAAACGCTCATAATGTCCCAAATCCAGATCCGTCTCCGCACCGTCGTTTGTTACGAATACTTCGCCGTGCTGATATGGGCTCATGGTTCCCGGATCGACGTTGATATATGGATCCAGCTTCTGCGCTGCTACCTTAAATCCCCGTGCCTTCAAAAGACGTCCCAGAGACGCTGCTGTAATACCCTTCCCCAATCCTGATACAACACCGCCTGTCACAAAAATAAATTTTGCCATCTGCTTTTCCTCCTCTTCCTTTCTTTAAAATATTAATCCACTTTTTCCGTCATATATGATTCTGTCAAATTTTGCCTTCGCAAAAGATTTCAGCCTGCACGGATTCCGCAACCCTCAAAACGCAGAATCCATGCAGACCATCGTTCTTTTTAGTCGTTCTCATGCTCCTGAAGCACATAACCCGGAATCTGGATTTCTTCCGGTTTTTCCATCTGGCTCAGCTCTTTTCTAGCCGCTGCACCATGTGCAATGTGCGCGATATCTACCAGTTCAACGTTATCCTCGTTGTACTTGCTTTCCAGGGTCAGCGCCAGGACAGCCGCGGTATCAAGCGATGTCAGGCACGGAATACCAAGCTCGACTGCCTTTCTTCTCAGGCGGACACTGTCGCGTCCCGGCTGGCGTCCCGTCTTGGAAGTGGAAATTACATAGCTGATCTTTCCTTCTTCCAGCAGGGAAATGGTCGTCTCCTCTCCCTCTTTGGCTTCCTTCGGCTTCTTGACTAACGTTGAAGAAATGCCGACGCTGTTTAACCGGCTTGCAGTACCGGAGGTCGCGTAGATGTGGAATCCCATCGCCACATACTCTTTAACCAGCTCGCGCAGGTCGCTCTTATCGGTATCGCGGACACTGATTAAGACGCCGCCCTCGCGCTTCATCGTATATCCGGCTGCTACCAGGCCTTTGAACAGCGCTTCCTCCATCGTCCGGGCGATACCCAGTACCTCGCCGGTTGATTTCATTTCCGGTCCGAGCTGTGTGTCTACGTTGGACAGCTTCTCAAAGGAGAAGACCGGAACCTTGACTGCGTAGTACGGAGAGCACGGATACAGGCCTGTCTCGTAGCCCATGTCAGCCAGCTTCTCGCCCATCATGATGCGGGTTGCCAGATCGACCATCGGCACGCCGGTTACCTTGCTGATGTACGGCACGGTACGGGACGAACGCGGGTTGACCTCGATGATATAGATCGTATCCTCATGCAGGACATACTGGATATTGATCAGGCCTTTCGTATTCATGGACAGCGCCAGACGGATGGAATAGTCCACCAGACGGTCTTTCTGGCTCTCGGTCAGCATAAATGCCGGATATACCGCGATGGAGTCGCCGGAATGGACGCCCGCACGCTCGATGTGCTCCATGATACCCGGAATCAGAACCGTTTCGCCGTCGCAGATCGCGTCGACCTCCAGCTCGGTACCCATCAGGTATTTATCAATCAGGATCGCATTCTCAATCTTGTGGGAGAGAATGATCTTCATATACTCATGAATATCGGCATCGTTGTACGCGATAATCATGTTTTGTCCGCCTAATACATAGCTCGGACGCATCAGAACCGGATAGCCCAGATGATTTGCCGCCTGGATCGCCTCATCCTCGGTGTAAACGGTCTGACCCGCTGCCTGTTTCATATTTAATTTTTTCAGCAGGGCTGCGAAACGTCCGCGATCCTCCGCCATATCGATGCTGTCTGCCGGAGTGCCGAGAACCGGAATATTGTTCTCTACAAGACATTTTGTCAGACGGATCGCTGTCTGTCCGCCAAAGGCAACAACTGCGCCGATCGGCTTCTCGATCCGGATGATATCCAGCACATCCTCCGGTGTCAGCGGTTCAAAATACAGACGGTCTGCTACGTTGAAGTCGGTGGAAACAGTCTCCGGGTTGTTATTTACGATGACAACCTCATAACCGGCTCTCTTTAACGACCATACGCAGTGAACAGAGGCGAAATCGAACTCGATACCCTGACCGATACGGATCGGACCGGAACCAAATACCATAACAACCGGTTTTCCGCTTGCATTCTCTTTAATAAATTCTTCTGCCTCATCTTCCTCGCCGAAGGTGCTGTAGAAGTAAGGGGTACTTGCCGTAAACTCAGCGCTGCAGGTATCAACCATGCGGTAGCATGCCGGAACATGCTTGATTTCCGAAAGCCCGGTCATCTCCTTGATGACTGCATCCGGGAATCCGTTCTGTTTGGCTTCCATATAAAGCGCATCGCTCAGAGTCTCAGACTGCATCCGGCGTTCCAGGGACAGGATATGCATCAGTTTATTTAAGAACCACTCGTCGATCTTGGTCAGCTCATGAATCTCGGCAACGGTCACGCCGCGCTTGAAGCTCTCATAGATTGCAAACAGACGCTCGTCATCCTGCGCCAGAATTTTTTCTCTCAGCTCTTCCACACTCATCGGCGCCAGTTTCTTCATGTTCAGGCTGTTCTGGGAGATCTCCGCGCCGCGGACTGCCTTCATGAGCGCCTGCTCAAAGTTGCGGCCGATGGCCATAACCTCGCCGGTTGCCTTCATCTGGGTACCCAGCTTCCGGCGTCCGTAAACGAATTTATCAAATGGCCATTTCGGGAATTTAACCGTTACATAGTCAAGGGCCGGCTCGAAGCATGCCATCGTCTCGCCGGTTACCTCGTTCGGGATCTCGTCCAGATGATAACCGATCGCAATCTTGGTTGCCACGCGGGCAATCGGATATCCGGTTGCTTTCGAAGCAAGGGCGGACGAACGGGATACACGCGGGTTTACCTCGATAACGGCATATTCAAAGCTCTCCGGATTCAGCGCAAACTGGCAGTTGCAGCCGCCCTCGATACCCATCGCCTGGATAATATTCAGCGCTGCGGAACGAAGCATCTGGTATTCCTTATCCGCCAGCGTCACAGCCGGTGCGATAACAATGGAGTCGCCGGTGTGGACGCCGACCGGGTCAAAGTTTTCCATCGAGCAGACCGTAATCTCGTTGCCGATGGCATCGCGCATTACCTCAAACTCGATCTCCTTCCATCCGGAAATACATTTCTCAACCAGAATCTGATTGATCGGTGACAGGCGGATACCCGCCTCCGCGATGTTGTAAAGCTCTTCTTTATTTGCCGCAATACCGCCGCCGGTACCGCCCAGGGTAAAGGCCGGACGCACGATAACCGGGTAAGAAATAACCTCGGCAAAATCAAGCGCATCCTCGATGGTGGTGACAACCTTGGACGGAATGACCGGCTCACCGATAGCTTCCATCGTGTCTTTAAAGCACTGGCGGTCCTCCGCCTTATCGATGGTCTCCGGGGACGCGCCGAGAAGCGTTACATTGTGGCTCTTTAAGAAACCTTCTTTGGCAAGCTCCATGGACAGTGTCAGTCCGGTCTGTCCGCCCAGGGTGGACAGGATGCTGTCAGGCTTCTCTTTTTCAATGATTCTCTTGACAAATTCCAGGGTCAGCGGCTCGATGTATACGTGATCCGCGATGGCGCTGTCCGTCATGATGGTTGCCGGGTTGGAGTTTACTAAAACGACCTCCAGACCTTCCTCTTTTAAAGCCCGGCACGCCTGCGTTCCTGCATAATCAAACTCTGCCGCCTGACCGATGACGATAGGACCGGAACCGATTACCATAACTTTTTTCAGGGATTTATTTAACGGCATGACGCGCCCTCCTTTTCCTTATAATCTCTCATCATCTGAATGAAACGCCCAAACAGCTCTTCCGTATCCTTCGGACCTGCACAAGCCTCTGGATGGAACTGGACGGTAAATGCCGGCATATCGTGGTAGGTGATGCCCTCGCAGGTGCCGTCGTTGACATTGATAAATGTCTCCTCCGCGCCCTCCGGCAGCGTATCGCGCAGTACCTCATAGCCGTGGTTCTGGCTGCTGATGTAGACGCGTCCGGTCGTCAGATCCTTGACCGGCTGGTTCGCACCTCTGTGACCGAATTTCATCTTTCCAGTCTTCGCGCCCTTGGCAATCGCCAGCAACTGGTGTCCCAGACAGATGCCGAACATCGGTTTTCCAGCCTTCGTAATCTTTCGGATCTCCTCGATGATCTCCGGGTTGTCCTCTGGGTTGCCTGGACCGTTGGAAAGCATGATTCCGTCCGGATTCATCTTAAGAATCTCCTCCGCCGTCGTACCAGCCGGAAGGTCAGACACGCGGCATCCGCGCCTGGTCAGCTCGCGGATGATATTTTCCTTTGCGCCGAAATCCCAGAGCACAATCTGGAACTCTTCTTTCTCATCCGCCGGTTTGATCTCACATTTCTTTGGTGTAACGGTTTCAACCGCCTTTGTAATGTGGAAGTTTTTCACTTCCTCCAGCTTTTTCGCATCATACGGCGGCTTCACCTCGGTCAGCCAGCCGTTCATCGAACCGGATTCACGAATGGTTTTTGCCAGCTTTCTCGTATCGATTCCATAGACGCCCGGGATGTTTCTTTCTTTAAAAAAGGTGTCAAGATCCCCACTGCATCTGAAGTTGGAAGGTTCCTGACACCACTCTTTTACGATATAGGCTGATAAATATACCTCTTCATTCTCGAAGTCCTGCGGAATCACTCCGTAGTTTCCGATTAACGGAAATGTCTGAACGACAATCTGTCCAAAATAGCTGGGATCTGTGATCGTCTCAAGGTATCCTGTCATACCGGTTGTGAATACGACTTCTCCGGTCACTTCACGTAAAGGAGCGCCAAAGCTTTTTCCCTCAAAATAGTCGCCGTTTTCCAACAGAAGATATACCGGTTTCTCCATCTGGTCACCATTCCTTTCTCTCTCGTACCCCGCCTGTGAATAGCTTCATGCAGGCAGTTTACTTTTTCATTCTCAATAGCCTCACATTTGAGCAAATCTGTTTTTCCTCAGATGCGTTTTTTACATCATTAGAGACATATTTTATAAATTGTCTGATTCTGCAACAAAGGCGTCCATGAGCAGAGCCCATGAACGCCTTTGTTCATTTTCTGAAAGATTATAGCATAGGTAGGTTCTATGCGTCAAGAGGTTTTTTATTCATTTTCGGATGGTTTATGCATGATTTATGCATTTTTATGCATTTAACATGTAGAATCTCGTCGGTTCTGGGTAAATAAAGCCCTTGTCTGATCCGCGTTATTTCCTTATAATAGGGATGAATGAAACTGACTTGGAGGTATTTTCATGGATAAAATTACAAGCTTCACCATTGACCATCTGAAACTGCTCCCTGGCGTCTATGTATCCCGCAAGGACCGCGTGGGCGATCAGGTCATCACCACCTTTGATATCCGCATGACACGCCCAAACTATGAGCCGGTCATGAATACTGCCGAGGTTCACACCATTGAGCACCTGGCTGCCACCTGGCTGCGAAATAACGAGGAATGGAAAGACCGCGTCCTCTACTTCGGACCGATGGGCTGCCGCACCGGCTTCTACCTGCTTCTCGCAGGCGACCTGACATCCGAGGAGATCGTTCCGCTGATGAAGGGGCTCTTTACTTTCATGCGCGACTACAAAGACGAGGTTCCGGGTGCCTGTGCAAAAGATTGCGGCAACTACCTCGATATGAACCTGCCGATGGCAAACTGGCTGGCTGACCGCTTTCTGCGCGAAGTCTTAGATGGAATTGGTCCGGAGAGACTGGTTTATCCGGAATAAAAGACAAGAATAGCAGGCGGTATGCTTTGAAACACAAAACCCCCAGATGCTGCAGCATCCGAGGGGTTTTATTCTATTATTTTCTATTTTCCCTATTTTCTTGCATCCGCAGCCGCTGCATGTCCAGATAATCCTTCTCCATGCGCCATACGCGATACAAGCGGTGCGATCCGCGCGGACGCCTCCGGTGTCATGCTCTGATGGGTACAGGTCTTTAAGAATGTACCAACCCAGACACCGCCGGTATAACGTGCCGCCCGAAGAGTCGGAAGTGTGTGGTTGGTTCCGGAAGCATAATCACCAAATACCTCTGCCGTATTCTGACCGATAAACAGAGAACCGTAATTAACCAACTTCGGAATCAGTGCATCCGGGTCTTCCACGTTGAGCTCCAGATGCTCCGGTGCATACTCATTCGTATACTGAACTGCCTCGTCCAGGCTGTCTACCACACCGATCTCTCCAAACGTATCCCAGGACTGTCTCGCAATCTTTGCCGTATCCAGAATCTTCAGCTCTTCCTCTACCGCCTCAATCACGCTCTTTCCAAATGCCTCATCGGTTGTCAGAAGAATGCCTTTCGCATTGACATCATGCTCGGACTGTGCCAGCAGATCCGCCGCTACCACCTTCGCGCTCGCTTTTCCGTCCGCGATTACCAGAACCTCGCTCGGCCCGGCTACAAAGTCGATGCCGACCTGCCCGTAGCACTGACGTTTCGCCTCGGTTACGAAGCGGTTACCCGGCCCTACAATAATATCCACCGGCTTGATGCTCTCAGTTCCATAGGAAAATGCTGCGATCGCCTGTGCACCGCCCAATGCGTAGATCTCATCCACGCCAGCCAGATCCATCGCTACCAGCGTCTTGGCATTGATATGACCCGTTCCCCGCACTACCGGAGAGCAGGCGGTGATACGTTTTACACCCGCTGCCTTCGCCGGAGTCGCTAACATCAGCGCCGTCGAATACAGCGGATAATTGCCGCCCGGCACATAACAGCAGCAGGACTCCACCGGAATGATGCGGTGTCCTAAAAAGACTCCCGGCTCCGGGCTGAAATTGTCAAGCGGTTTCACGGTCTGTCTCTGCGCGTTCGCAAATGCCTCGATATTGTGATGCGCCGCTTTTAGATCCGCCAGCTCCTGCTCGCCCAGCTCCTTATAAGCCGCATCAATCTCCTCCCGGCTGACCCGCAGCGATTCACGGGTACATCCGTCAAACTTCTCATTGTACTCCCTCAGAGCCGCGTCCCCGCGCCCCCGGACCTCACCAATAATCCCTGCCACAGTCTCCCGCAGATTCCGATTATCTTCCTCGCTTCGAACCTGTGCTTCTTTTATAATCTTGATCATACGTTCTGCCTCTCTGTATAAGTTTTATCATTTTTTCCAAGTATACCACAAGTCTTTTTATTTTGCGATACAAAATAAACCTATCCAGCACATCTGAAACCAGAACGTTACCGTACACGGGTAGGCACTTTTGGAACCGAAAGTGCCGTAAGAAAACGTGGTGGCAGCAGGAATTTGCCGTATTTAAATGCGAAGCCACGGCAAATTCCGTTACTGGGCACGTTTGCGTGAACAGTAACACCAGAACAGGATCACACTTTTTCTCTTAGACAACCGTCTCAATATTCTTAACCACAAATCCCTCTTTTTCAACCGCTTCCTGCAGCTTCGCATCGTCCACTCCATTCTCATAGAACACGCGGGCAATGCCTCTGTCTACGTCCGCATCTGCACGGATGACGCCGTTCTGGGCGGTCAGGGCTTTTTCAACGGATTTCTTGCAGTTTGCACAGTGCATACCCTCGATCCGCATGATCTTGGACGGGGTACCCGCTGTAACCGCTTTCTTGGAAAGATCTTCGCCGCGCGCACCAGCATTCCCATCGCTGCCGCAGGAACCGCAGCTTCCACCGGAGCATCCGCAGCATCCGCCGCCCTTTCCCGTGTAATGACGGATCGCCGAACGTAATGCCAGCAAAAGCAAAATCGCTACTACAATTAAAATTCCAATATCAATCGGTCTCATACGTTATCGTCCTCTCTTCTCTGACTTTTCGATGAATGGCTTCGGAGTATCTTTTTTATTTTATCATACACACGACAGATAAAATATCCTACAAAATAAACTACCAGAAAACCAATCACACCATAAAACATGGATCCAGATGAATCCCCCATCTATGCTTTCTCCTTTTCTTTTTTGAAATCGAATAAAACTGCCTCCAAACAGCAGACTTTCATCCTGCTATCCGAGGCAGCCTTATAAAGGATTAATTTTATCACTTATGATTACAGGCACCTGCCGATGCCCGGTCAGCGGAAACGCAAAACCACCGGCCGGACGGCAGAACCTGTTTTATTTTTCATTTAGAAACTAACTTATGAAGCTGCCTCTACAGAGCTTCTTGTGTAGCTCTTCTGATCCTTGTATGGATCCGGACGAAACAGCATGAACAGCATGAGTACAAGAAGGACTGCTGCCACGATAGTCCATACGTTGAATGCAACTGCGCCAAGTACCAGACCACCTAACTGATATACAATCAGGGATACAGCGTAAGCGAAGAGATTTTGATACAGGATAGCGAACCAGAACCATTTTCTGGACTGGAGCTGCTGTGCCATCGTTGCGATAGCTGCCAGACACGGAGAGTCAAGCAGGTTGAACAGCAGGAATGTAAAGGCTGCGATGGTTGTCGGGAACCATGTCTGGATTGCTGCTGCTACGACATCGGTCTCCTCAGACAGATCCTCGGATACATTTGCCAGAACGCCCATGGTGGAAACGATAGCCTCTTTTGCTGTGAAACCAGTGATGGAAGCTGCAACCGGCTGCCACTCGCCGAAACCAAGCGGACGGAACAGGATTGCGATAGCGCCGCCCAGCATAGCCAGGATAGAATCAGCAGATTCTTCTACCAGACCAAATCCACCGTCTACAAATCCGAAGGAGGACAGGAACCACATAACAACGCAAGCCAGGAACAGGATTGTACCAGCCTTGATGATGAATCCCTTCAGACGCTCCCAAACATGAAGGAGAACGGTCTTAGCGGACGGAATGTGGTACGCCGGAAGCTCCATAACGAACGGAGCTGGTTTGCCGGAGAACGGTTTGGTCTTCTTTAACATGATCGCGGATACAAGAACCGCAGCGATACCTACAAAGTACATGATCGGAGCCATCATAGTAGCCAGATCCATGTCGCCGCTCATATAACCAGCCATAACGCCGCCCATCAGAGCGATAACCGGCAGCTTCGCACCACACGGAACGAAGGTTGCTGTCATGATGGTAAGACGTCTGTCGTTGTCCTGCTCGATGGTCTTGGACGCCATGATACCAGGAACGCCGCAGCCAGAAGAAATCAGCAGCGGGATGAAGCTCTTACCGGACAATCCGAAGTGACGGAATACACGGTCCATAACGAATGCGATACGTACCATGTAACCACAATCTTCCAGAATGGAAAGGAAGAGGAACAGGATAGCCATCTGCGGAACGAAACCAAGAACGGCACCAACACCGCCGATGATACCATCCACTACAAGGCTTACAATCAGGTCAGAAGCGCCTGCTGCTGCCAGTGCATCGCCAGCCCAGCCCTGAATTGCGCCAACAAATGTATCATTGGTCCAGTCTGTTACGAATGTACCAACGGTAGTAACGGATACATAGTAAACCGCCCACATAACAAGAACAAAGATCGGAATACCAAGTAAACGGTTGGTTACGATGCTATCGATCTTATCCGAAAGACTCATCTTCTGAGCCGGTTTCTTTACGGTCTCCTCGATAACCTTCTGGATGTATACATATCTCTGGTCAGTGATAACGGACTCAGCGTCATCATCAAACTCTTTCTCCAGCTCCTTGGTGTAACGGGAGAAACGGTTGTCTGCACTAAGACCAAGCTGCTCTACAACCTTGCTGTCATTCTCGAGAACTTTGATTGCGTACCATCTCTTCTCTGCTTCCGGAATGCTGGACGGAAGCTCTGCCTCGATTGCGCTTACTTTATCCTCTACGCTGCCCTCGAAAATAGCGCTTACAGTGCCTGTTGCATGGCTCTTTGCAACTTTGATTGCCTCTGCAATAACTTCCTTTAGACCGGTTTTCTTCAGCGCGGAAGTCTCAATGATCGGGCAGCCAAGTTTCTTGGACAGTGCCTTTACATCAATGTTGATGCCGTTCTTCTTCAGAAGATCGCACATATTTAAAGCGATAACAACCGGAATACCTGTCTCGATCAGCTGTGTGGTCAGATACAGGTTACGCTCAATGTTGGTTGCATCGACTAAGTCTACGATGACATCCGGATTCTCTTTTAAGATAAAATCACGGGTTACAACTTCCTCCAGTGTATACGGAGAAAGGGAATAAACTCCTGGAAGGTCCGTTACATTTACCTCTCTCCCGAAGCATCTTTTAATTTACCGGTTTTCTTCTCAACTGTAACACCCGGCCAGTTACCTACATACTGGTTTGCACCCGTCAGTGCGTTAAACATGGTTGTTTTACCGCAGTTCGGGTTACCCGCCAAAGCAATATGAATTGCCATTTTTCATCCTCCTGCTTTTTTAATCAAACTTATTAAACTGTCTGAACATCTACGCACTCAGCATCGGCTTTACGAAGTGAAAGCTCATATCCACGAATCGTAACCTCTACCGGGTCGCCCAGCGGAGCTACTTTTCGAATAAAAATCTTGCTTCCCTTCGTGATGCCCATATCCATGATGCGGCGTTTGTATGCGCCTTCGCCATGAATCTTGACAACTTTGACGGTAGATCCAACCTGTGCATCTTTAAGCGTCATTCTCTGTTCCTCCTAACCATTCCAATTTTTTACTCGGGATTCCGTCTGCTTTTCTACCATACAACCTGCTCCGGAATATCCCCATTCCCTTGTCTTAGACCAGAATGTGTCTTGCCTGATCCTTATTTATAGCCACTCTGGACTCCTTTACGTGAATAATCACGTCTCCGTCCAGCTGGGTTATCAATTTTACTTCGGTTCCCTCGTTAAATCCCATGGATTTTAAATGAGAACGAACCTCTGTGTTTCCGCTGATCTTTTTGATCGTATAGGCGGTTCCTACGGTTGCCATCGAAATCGGCATTGCTCCCTGCATACGATTCTCCTTCCTCTGTTTTTCCACCTTCTGCCCGTCATGATGTCTCACTTGGCGGAAACGGCTGTTTTCATCTGCCGGTAATCTAATTGATTCGCGTACATTAATTTTCATTAGTGCCTGCTAACAGTTGTTAGAGAGAGCTAATTTTCATTAGATGAGACTAATTTTCATTAGTTTCTCCTAACCCATACATAAGGTTAGCACATGCTAACTTTATTGTCAAGTTTTTTTGCCTGACCTGGAAATAAAAAAAGGGCGTGTTTTACGCCCGAAAATTGTCAAAAATTCCCATAGGATAAAAGTCATCCCAGCCATTTTCCCACAAAATACAGCGTCAAAAGATGCGCCGGATAATAGACATAAAAGAAGGAACGAAATCTGCTCCGACCTCTGGAGCCATCATATAACATGAAGCAGACAGCCGTGAGCGCCAGCACCCAGAGGGGTTCCTGCCACGCGAACGTGCCGATGAGGACGGCGGCAATCATCTTCATAAACACCCCCGCCGTTTTCTCATGAAAAAGAATGTGCTTTGGCACGTTAGTGCCTGAATTTCCTATTACACAAAAATAAAATGCCAGCACCATTCCCATCCCCCATGCGCCGCCGTCTGCTCCCGCCGCTTCTGTCAGCGTACAGAACACTGCCGTTAGCACCAGCTTCTCCCAGATACCGTTTCCATACCGCTCTAACAGCTCCATCGCAACCAGCGCCAGAAAAAAGGTCAGGCAGACATTCTGGTGCTGTGCATCCATCCACCGTCCGGAAAATGCCAGATCATACGGAATCTCCGACACAACCGCCGCCAAAAGCAGCCTCCGTCCATAACATCTGCGATCCCGCGTGTGAAAAAAACCTTCTACTAATAAAAAGGCGAACAATGGAAACGCCAGATCCCCAAATGTCCGGAATCCCGGAACCGGTCTGCAGATCACCGCAATGTGGTCTGCCGTCATCGCCAGGAGTGCTAAATATTTAAGGGCGGAGGCGCTGAGATGGAGGCGGGTTAAAACCACTCTTTCCATCCCCTCTGATTTCTCATTCTGCTTTTCCTTGATTCGATCTTTTATCGCACTCTCCTCCCTTCGTTTCCTGTCCATTCTATCTCTATTCCATCAAATTATACTGAATATTACACTCTCTGTCCATCCGCACTTTTCCACTCTCTTTTTCTCCTTCTCCCCTATTTTCCCATTCTCATTTTCCACTCTTTCTACCCATTTTTTTCTTTAATTTTCTGTAACTGTTCAGTACCTTCACAGTCACGCGCAGTAAATGCGCAGACCTACTGAACAGTTACTATTTTCTCTAATAAAAAAATGCCATTTTTTCTTATAAATAAAGGGTTTTCGGCACTTTTCCGCGTCTTTTTTACATTAATTTTACATTTTATTTGACAAACGAAAAACCGTGTTATATTCTGTAAATGGTGCTGGTGCGAGATCCTGCTGAAAAAGCAAAAATCCCGCACCGCTCTTCATTTTAAATACTAAAAAATACACGGACAAAAGAGGTAGAATCTCATGGCAGGTTTAGATATTATTTGCATTGGCGCTATCAATTATGACTATATGTTTCACTGCACCGGGCTTGATCTGGTGGAGACATCCGCCGGTGGAGGCGACGAGAACTTAAGCAACCCGATTTCCGATGTGGAAAACGATATTCAGGAGCTGGCGATAAAAGGCAAGGAATACACAACCCAGATCGGCGGTTCTGCTTTCATCACCCTGAAAGTGGCAAAGCATATTCTCCCTAACCTGCAGGTCGCTTACGTCGGCGTGTGCGGCACGCCCAGTCCATTCGATCTGCGCTTCGGCAAGACAAATGACATTGACGCCGAGCTGGCGCACCTGGATAACCGTGACTGGCTGTTTACCACGCGCGAGCGCTTCGACGATCCATATTCCAAAGCGATTGCCAAATCGATTGTCCGCCTTTATAATCACACGCGCAATTGCATCAAGATCGCGCCGTGTGCCAACAACACTCTCTTAGACCGCATCCATGAACAGGAAGCCCGGACGGGAACCACACTGGCGGAGTACCTCGCGCAGGCCCGCTGGATCCACCTATCATCCCTGTCTGATTTCGACCAATTCGAGGCAATCATGCAATCAGTCATCCAGGCAAAACATTTAAATCCTGCCATGAAAGTCAGCATGGATCCTGGTTTTGAGTATACATCGCTGCGCCGTGAGCGCTTACAGCCACTGATCGCATATGCCGATTATGTTTTCTTAAATAAATCCGAAAAGAAAAACCTCGGCTTCAATGCCCGCAGCGCCCGTCCGCTCTACGCGAACCTCTGTGAGTATTTTTCTGCGATCAACCCGGATCCCACCCGCACCCTCATTGTCAAGCACGATGACCGCCATGAGCTGATCCATTTTAAGGACGGCGTATGTCAGATCCGCACAGTCCGCCACAAAAAGCTCTACCAGTACCAGTTAAACAACGATACCGGCGCCGGTGATTCCTTTGCCGGCGGTTTCATCAGCGGTATGCTCGATGATCGGCTCAATTCGGATATCGCTGAGCCGATCCAGCTCGGTGTTCTGGCTGCCAAGGGACGGATGCGTAGTTTTGATTATGAGAACCCGTATCTGAATATACAGAAATTGACCGATGCTTTTTTTGAAGCTCTATAATATTTTTTTAAGTACTGTTAAATAGCACAGCGTGAATTGCAGCCATCATTTCAGGAGAAAAGTACGTTACTTTTCTCCTGTTTATCCTTATATAATTATATATATAATGTCTGTACACATCTAAAAACTTCTTTCATATATTAATATCAATTTGATATTGATTTTGGAGATCCCATGATCCGCCTCAGCCTATGTATGATCGTCAAAAATGAAGAAGCCGTTTTGACGCGTGTTTTAGCATCTGCCATACAATTTGCGGATGAAATCCTCGTCGCCGACACCGGTTCCACCGATCGAACTGTAGAAATCGCCCGGCAATACACCAAACATATTTATCACTACCCGTGGAACGATGATTTCGCCGCCGCGCGCAATTTCATCTGTGAAAAGGTCACAACCGAATACTGGATGTGGATCGACGCCGACGATGTCGTTCCCGCAGAATCGATTACAGCGATTTTAAAGTTGAAAGAAACTTTAAGCAAATCCCCGCAGCCCGACGTTGTCATGATGAAATACATCGCTGGATTCCAGCCGGACGGCACACCTGCATTTACCTACGATCGCGAACGGATTCTGCGAACGGACCGGCATTTTCGCTGGAAAGGACGCGTCCACGAAGCCATCGCGCCACGCGGCAGAATTCTCTATTCTCCTATTCAGATCGAACACCGGAAGCCTGCTTCCGCTCTCACCCATTCTGACCGGAACCTAAAAATCTATGAAACAATGCTTGCAGACGGCGAACTGCTCGATCCGCGCCATCAATACTACTACGCCCGCGAACTCATCGACCACAAACAATACGAAAAAGCCCGCCCGGTTCTGGAACATTTCCTAAACGAACCGGACGGGTGGTATGAAAATAAGGCGGACGCCTGTCTGCTTCTGGCGCGCTGCCATGAAATGCTCAGAAATACAGCTGCCAGCCAGCTTTCTCTGTTCCAGAGTTTTCTCTACGACCGCCCACGTGCTAAAACTTGCTGTGAGATCGGACGGTTGAAACTTTCCCTCGGAGAAATTTCCCAGGCTGTTTTCTGGTACCAGCTTGCCCTCAAAGACCGACCAGAATATCATCCAAATGCCTTTATCGAAGCCGATTACTATGATTTCATTCCTTTAATCCAGCTCTGCGTCTGCTATGATCGGATGGGAAACTATGATAAGGCACTGTATTATCATAAGGAAACAAAAAAAATCCGCCCGGATTCTCCGGCGGTTTTGACAAATGAAGAATACTTTCAAACCATATCCTCAAACCATAAAACAAACGGATTACCTATCTTGTGACATTCGCTCCGACCTCTGCAGTGGTCTGAGCAGCGGACTGGGAGTCGTTCCATCCAGCGGCATCCACACTTTCTACATTCATTCTTACCGTCTTCCACACTTATAATATTCCACAGTTCCCAACCCTCAATTTCCCCGCCCCTTTCTGCTAATGCACATCTCTTTCATCGCACACATATACTACATCAGGATGGATGTCCTAAATCTGGAAAGGAGTTTTTTATGTTTCGTCATTCATGTAATTTTCCCTACTATTTTGATGATAGTGACTATGAAAATAACGGCTATGGGCGCTGCGGACGCGATCGCGGCTGTCCCGGTTCTTTTGAACCCTACAACTGCTGTCGTCCCGGTCCCATAGGACCACGCGGCTGCCCCGGACCGATCGGACCTGTCGGTCCCACTGGTGCTGCCGGACTCGATGGACTAGACGGCGCTACGGGTCCGGCTGGGCCGACTGGGCCGACCGGGCCGACCGGCGCTACCGGTCCTGCGGGTCCAGCTGGGCCGACCGGCACTACCGGGGCTGTTGGTCCGACTGGGCCGACCCGGCGCTACCGGGGCTGTTGGTCCGACTGGGCCGACCCGGCGCTACCGGCGCTGCGGGTCC